>NZ_JCALDH010000002.1:0-466111 GCF_059812765.1 Mycobacterium sp. NGS39
AACACAAGCCCTGTGCCCCCCAATTCTGTTGGGGGGCACAGGCATTCGTGGACCATTTTCGTCTGCTCGCGCGATCGCAGACAAGCGTCGCGTCAGTCGAAAAGTGTCAGCGCCGCGCCTTTTCTACTGCGCTCCAATTGCAGAAGGTGTCGCTTGCGGTCCAGTCCGCCGCCGTAGCCGGTGAGACAACCGCTGGCGCCGATCACCCGATGGCACGGAACGATGATCCCAATCGGGTTGCGCCCGTTGGCAAGCCCTACTGCGCGCGATGCGCCCGGGGCGCCGATCTGTAGCGCAATTTCACCGTAGGACCGCGTCTGCCCGTAGGGAATCGTCTGCAGCGCACCCCATACCCGACGCTGAAATTCGGTTCCCGCCAAGTCCAGCTCGAGATCGAATTCTGTCAGCTCGCCGGCGAAATATGCGCCAAGTTGCTCAACGGCTTGCGGGAAGGCGTCGTCATCGCGTTCCCAGTCGACTCGGCTGGGCTCGTGAGTCTGATCCTGCATTCGCAAGTGCGCCAGGGCATTGCCGCGGCCTGCCAACGTGAGTGGACCTATTGGACTCTCGACGACCCGAAAACGTATGCCGCTCATATCTTCTCCTTCGGTGGCCAGTGGTTCACGGGATGGTCGAGGATGACCCACATGTGCTGGGCCGCATACGACCGCCAGGGGCGCCACCTCTTGCTGTACTCGCTCAACGCGCGTGGCTCTACTGGCAACCCGAGTTGTCTTGCTGCCGTGCGTATTCCACCATCGCCGACAGGAAACGCGTCGGGATCCCCCAGCGCGCGCATCGCCACGACTTCGGTGGTCCACGGCCCGATACCCGGCAGCTCGAGGAGTTGCCGTCGTGCCCGCTGCCAGTCGCAACCCGGCCCGAGCATCACCTCACCTGCGGCCAATGCATGCACCAGCCGAATGATGCTGTGGCAGCGCGTCTTTGGTAGCGCCAGGTCGGACGGATGCAGTGCGGTGAGTCGTTCGGCCGACGGGAACGTATGCGTCAGTGCGCCGTCGGGGTCGGTGATCGGGGTGCCGTACTTCGCCACAATTCGCGCGCAATGCGTTCGCGCGGCCTTGGTGGACACTTGCTGGCCGACCACCGCGCGCACCGCGAGTTCGTGTTCGTCGACGGTGCGGGGTATGCGCTGCCCGGGGTGCTTGGCCACGAGCGCGGCGAGGTCGGCGTCGGCACCGAGGAAGTCGACCACCGCCTCCGGATCGGCATCCAGGTCCAGCAGCCGCCGGCAGCGCGCGATGGCCGTAGCCAGATCCCGAAAGTCATGCAGTCGCAATACGCATCGAACGTGGTCGGGCGCGGGGGTGAGGCTGACGATGCCCGCGCCCCACGGCAGCCGTAACGTTCGCCGGTAGGTGCCGTCGCGGACCTCCTCGCAACCGGGTACCGCGGTGGCCGCCAAGTGCCCGAACACGCCCTCGAACGCGAACGGCGTGCGCGTCGGCAACCGCAGTGACACCGTTCCGGCTCCATGCGCCGTGGCGTCGGAATCCGCCCGGCGGGTGGCCTTTCGGCGCAGGTCGGTGGGCGTGGTGGCGCAGACCTCGCGGACGGTGTCGTTGAACTGCCGGATGCTGGAGAAGCCGGCGGCGAAAGCGACGTCGCTGAACGGCAGATCGGTGGTTTCGATCAGCACCCGGGCCGTCTGGGTGCGCTGCGCCCGGGCCAGCGCCAGCGGACCGGCGCCTACCTCCGCTTGAAGCACGCGCTCGAGCTGGCGCGGGGTGTAGCCGACCTTGGCCGCCAATCCTGCGACGCCATCGCGGTCCACCGTGCCGTCGGCGATCAGCCGCATCGCCCTTGCCACTGCGTCGCCGCGAACATTCCACTCCGGCGATCCCGGGGACGCGTCCGGGCGGCAGCGCTTACACGGTCGGAAGCCGGCCCGCTGCGCGGCCGCGGCGGTCGGATAGAACCGCACGTTGCGCGCAAACGGCGAGCGCGCCGGGCAGCTGGGCCGGCAGTAGATCTTCGTGGTCAGAACGGCAGTGACGAACCAACCGTCGAACCGGGCGTCCTTGGACTGGATCGCGCGGTAGCAGCGGTCGAAGTCGTCGTGCATACATCGACAATGACACGCATCAAGCGACAGCACTGGCGGAAATCCGACATCACGGTCCGGGCTCGGGGATGGCCAACCGCGTCGGCTTGTCGCGGCCGCGTAGCACCACTTCACCGTCGACCGACCAACAGCGGCGTTCGTCGTCGCTGGCCGCTTCGACAGTGGCCGCCGACGCCAGCAGTCGCTGCGGATACGACTTGGCCAGCTCGCACAACCGCGCAGCCTCGTTCACCGGATCACCGATCACGGTGTACTCGAAGCGCTCGTAGGCCCCGACGTTTCCGGCGACCGCCTTGCCGGCCGCCACGCCCACGCCGGCAGGGCATTCCGGTACGTCGTGACGCAGCCGCCGGATGATCGCGCGGGCCGCGGCGAGCGCCTCGTCCTCGGGCCGGGGCAGCCGCACAGGCGCGCCGAAAATCGCCAGCGACGCGTCGCCCTCGAACTTGTTGAGCAGACCATGATGGCGGTCGACTTCCTCGACCACCACCGCAAAGAACCGGTTGAGCAGATCCACCACCTCGATCGGCGGCTTGCTGCTCACCAGCTGGGTCGACCCGATGATGTCGACGAAAAGGACTGCGACATGGCGTACTTCACCGCCCAGTTCGAGCTCCTGCTGCTCGGCGGCGGCAGCGACCTCCCTGCCGACGTGGCGGCCGAACAGGTCGCGCAGCCGCTCCCGTTCCCGCAGCCCATGCACCATCGCGTTGAAGCCGCGCTGCAACTCGCCCAGCTCGGTGCCGTCGAACACCACCAGGTTGCAGTCGAGGTTGCCCTCTTCGACCTTCTTGAGCGCTGTGCGCACCACCCGCACCGGTGTCACGATGAGCCAGGCGACCAGCCACATCAGCAGCGCGCCGAAGAGCAGCGCCACGATGCCCAGGATCAGCACGGCAACGGCGAACTGCGTCTGGGTCAAGTTCTGCAGCGACAGGGAGAACACGGCCAGCAGCACGATGCCCAGCACGATGACGCCCGAGCCGAGCGCCCAGCCCGTCATGATCCGTCCCATGACGCGCGGAGCGAATCGGCGCGGGGGTGGGCCGGCCTCCAGCGCCTGGGCGGCGACGGGCCGCAGCGTGAATTCGGTGAACATGTAGCAGATCGCAGTGACGACGATTCCGCTGAAACTCACGGCGAACAGATACCGGGGGATGAAAGCGGTGTTGACGAGCCCGTACAGCGTAGTCAGCAGCGCCGTCCCGATGCCCCACAACACCAGATGGATGCCTGCGAGCCGCCACGGCGCCATGAAGGCGTTGCGCTGATCCTCGCGCGTTGGTGCGCGGTCCTCGATCGACCAGCGCAGCGACTTCACGATGCGCCGTGTCATCCAGACCACGCCCACGAACAGCGCAGCCCCGATGTAGGCGGGGCTGACGCCGAAGGTCAGCCACAGCGGCGCGTCGGTGAAGATGCTGGGCACCGGAATTGCGACAGTCACGACCAGTAACGCGACGCCGATACCGATGAGGTTCGCGCTGAGCACGAACACGGTGAGAATGGTCTGGATCCGCACGCGTCGGCGTCTAGGGCTTTCTTCGGCTCGGCCCAATATCCAGGTCCCGAAGTCGGGGGTATCCGGCAGTCGGCCGCTTTGCCGTGTCACGCGCTCCGCCAACCGGCCGAGCCGCTGACCTACCGACAACTTGGCAACCATCGTGGCGTCAGCCTAGTGGCGGGACCCGGGCCATAGAGTGAACGCGTGCGTCTCGTGATCGCCCGCTGCACTGTCGACTACCTCGGACGGCTCACCGCACACCTGCCGTCCGCGCGGCGCCTGCTGCTGATCAAGGCTGACGGATCGGTCAGCGTGCACGCCGACGACCGCGCATACAAACCGCTGAACTGGATGAGCCCGCCGTGTTGGCTGACGGAAACCTCGGACGGATCAGAAACCGTCTGGGTGGTGCAGAACAAGGCTGGTGAGCAGTTGCGGATCACAGTGGAGGACATCGAGCACGACTCGTCACACGAACTGGGCGTCGACCCTGGTCTGGTCAAAGACGGCGTCGAGGCGCACCTGCAGGAGTTGCTCGCCGAGCACATCGAGCTGCTGGGCTCGGGATACACCTTGGTGCGCCGCGAGTACATGACCCCGATCGGTCCGGTGGATCTTCTCTGCCGCGACGAACAGGGTCGGTCGGTTGCTGTGGAGATCAAGCGGCGCGGCGAGATCGACGGGGTGGAACAGCTGACCCGCTACCTCGAACTGCTCAACCGCGACAGCCTGCTGGCCCCGGTCAGCGGCGTGTTCGCCGCTCAGCAGATCAAGCCGCAAGCGCGAACCTTGGCCGTCGACCGCGGAATCCGTTGCGTGACACTGGATTACGACGAGATGCGGGGTTTGGACAGCGACGAATACCGGCTGTTCTGATGGCCAAGCGTCGGACACCAGCCAAGCGGCCGCTGCCGCCGATCGCCCGCCGGGTCGAAGCCGGGCCGGACGGCTACGACTACGAGGTGCGGCCCGTGGCCGCCGCACGCGCCACAAAGGTCTATCGCTGCCCCGGCTGTGATCACGAAATCCCTACGGCCACAGCACATCTGGTGGTGTGGCCGGTTGACGCCCATGGCGGTGTCGAGGATCGGCGGCACTGGCACACCCCGTGCTGGACCCACCGGGCCACCCGCGGCCCCACGCGCAAGTGGTCTTAGCGAATCAAGCGGCCGGCTCGACGAGTTCGATCAGTACGCCGCCGGCATCCTTGGGGTGGATGAAGTTGATCCGCGAATTGGCGGTGCCGCGCCGCGGAGCGTCGTACAGCAACCGCACGCCTTGGTCTTCGAGCCGCCGGGTGAGCTCATCGAGGTTGCTGACCCGGTAAGCCAGCTGCTGCAGGCCCGGGCCACGCTTGTCGAGGAATTTCGCGATCGGCGAGGAGTCGTCGATCGGGGCCATCAGCTGCACCTGTGCGCTACCTGCCGGGGCGGCGCGCACGGACAGCATCGCCTCACGCACCCCCTGGCCTTCGTTGACCTCTTCGTGCACGACGATCATGCCGAGGTGGTCGTGGTACCAGGCGATGGCGGCGTCGAGATCGGCCACGGCGATACCGACGTGGTCTATTGCTGTGACCAGCGCACTTGCCAGGACGGGTCGGGCATCAACCTGCTCGGTGGTCATAACGTCAAGGTAACCTAACGACATAGATTCCGCTTCTTGGGCCCATACTTACCCCGATTTCCGGATGCGGACACCAGTTCTGGAGGTATTTATGACGACGTCGGTCATCGTTGCTGGAGCCCGCACCCCGATCGGCAAGCTCATGGGTTCGCTGAAGGATTTCTCGGGAAGCGACCTCGGAGCCATCGCGATCAAGGGAGCACTCGAGAGGGCCAACGTGCCGGCGTCGCTGGTCGAGTACGTGATCATGGGGCAGGTGCTCACTGCCGGCGCCGGGCAGATGCCCGCGCGTCAAGCCGCGGTGGCCGCCGGCATCGGGTGGGACGTGCCGGCGCTGACCATCAACAAGATGTGTCTGTCCGGGATCGACGCGATCGCGTTGGCCGACCAGTTGATCCGGGCCGGGGAGTTCGACGTGGTGGTCGCGGGCGGTCAGGAGTCGATGACCGCGGCGCCGCACCTGTTGATGGGCAGCCGCGCCGGGTACAAGTACGGCGACGTGACCGTCCTCGATCACATGGCTTACGACGGGCTGCACGACGTCTTCACCGACCAGCCGATGGGTGCGCTCACCGAGCAGCGCAACGACGTCGACCGGTTCACCCGGGCCGAGCAGGACGAGTACGCCGCCCGGTCACACCAGAAGGCCGCGGCCGCGTGGAAGGACGGGGTGTTCGCCGACGAGGTGGTGCCGGTCAAGATTCCGCAGCGTAAGGGCGATCCGATCGAGTTCACCGAGGACGAAGGCATCCGTGCCAACACCACCGCGGAATCGCTGGCCGGGCTCAAGCCGGCATTTCGCAAGGACGGCACCATCACTGCCGGCTCGGCGTCGCAGATCTCCGACGGCGCCGCGGCTGTGGTGGTGATGAACAAACGCAAGGCCGAGGAACTCGGGCTCAACTGGCTGGCGGAGATCGGCGCGCACGGAGTGGTCGCCGGACCGGACTCGACGTTGCAGTCCCAGCCGGCCAATGCGATCAAGAAGGCGGTCACGCGCGAAGGCATTTCAGTGGACCAGCTCGACGTCATCGAGATCAACGAGGCGTTTGCCGCTGTCGCGTTGGCCTCCACCCGGGAACTGGGCGTTGACCCCGAGAAGGTGAACGTCAACGGCGGCGCGATCGCCGTCGGTCACCCGATCGGGATGTCAGGCGCCCGGATCACCCTGCATGCCGCGCTGGAGCTGTCGCGGCGCGGCTCCGGTTATGCCGTCGCCGGGCTCTGTGGTGCCGGCGGCCAGGGTGACGCGCTGATTCTTCGGGCGAGGTGACGCCAACGTTGCTGGCGGCGACGTCACGGCGACCGCAAAGCGGGTCATGTGAATTTCGTCATACCGGGCTTCATGACCGGTCCACCGGCCGCCACCGTGGTGCTCCCGCCGTGACAAACTTGATGACGTGAGCCGTCCCCGTCCACCCATTGCGCCCGCGATGGCGGGCGCCGTCGACCTTTCCGCCCTCAAGCAGCGAGCCACCCAGAGCGACACCGGCCCGGCTCCCGGCGCCCAAGCCGGGACAGAGGTCACCGAAGCCAACTTCGAAGCAGAGGTGCTGGTCCGGTCCAATCAGGTGCCGGTCGTGGTGGTCCTGTGGTCCCCGCGCAGCGACGCCTCCGCACAACTCGCCGATACGTTGGCGGGTCTGGCGTCCTCCGACGCCGGCAAGTGGGCGTTGGCCACCGTCAACGTGGACGCCACCCCGCGCGTCGCGCAGATCTTCGGCGTGCAGGCGGTGCCCACGGTCGTCGCAGTGGCCGCCGGCCAGCCCATCTCCAGCTTCCAGGGCAGCCAGCCGCCCGAACAGTTGCGCAGGTGGGTCGACTCGCTCGTCGCCGCCACGGCCGGAAAGCTCAGCGGCACAACCGATTCGGAGCCCGAGCAGGTGGATCCGGAGTTGGCCAGGGCGCGCGAGCTACTGGAGGAAGGCAACTTCGACGCGGCGCTCGCCGCCTACCAGTCCATCCTGGACAAAGATCCGGGCCACCCGGAGGCCAAGGGTGCCGTCCGGCAGATCTCGTTTCTGACGCGGGCCACCAAGCAGCGGCCGGACGCCACGCGGGTGGCTGATGCCAACCCCGACGATATCGAGGCCGCCTTCGCCGCCGCTGACGTCGAGATCCTCAACCAGTTGGTGGATGCGGCGTTCAACCGGCTCATCGAGTTGGTCAAGCGCACGTCGGGCGACGACCGCGCGAAAGTCCGCACCCGGCTCGTCGAGCTCTTCGATTTGTTCGACCCTGCAGACCCGGCGGTCATCACCGCTCGGCGCAACCTGGCCAACGCCCTTTACTGATCCCCAGATTTCGCGACCAGCCAGCTACTCGGGCTCGAACCACAGCGCCGACAGCGGCGGCAACACCATCACCGCGGACGCGGGACGCCCATGCCATGGCTCGTCTTCGGCCTCGACCGCGCCGAAATTGCCGATGCCGGCACCGTTGTAGATGGTCGCGTCGGTGTTGAGCACTTCACGCCACCGCCCGGCGCGCGGCAGGCCGAGCCGGTAGCGGGTGTGCTCGGTGCCCGCGAAGTTGAAGACACACGCCAGCATCGAGCCGTCGCTGCCGAATCGCAGAAAGCTCAGCACGTTGTTGGCGGAGTCGTTCGCGTCGATCCACGAGTAGCCCTCCGGGCTGCTGTCACGTGACCACAGCGCCGGATGGCTGCGATAGATCTCGTTGATGTCATGCACCAGCCGCAGGATGCCGTTCGAGTAGCTGTTTTCGTCGAGCTGGTACCAGTCCACACCGCGCTCTTCGGACCACTCTGCGCGTTGGCCGAACTCCTGCCCCATGAACAGCAACTGCTTGCCGGGGTGGGCCCACTGGTATGCCAGCAGACTGCGTAGCCCGGCGGCCTTCATGTGGTCATCGCCGGGCATCCGGCCCCACAGCGTGCCCTTTCCGTGTACCACCTCGTCGTGGCTGATCGGAAGCACGAAGTTCTCGCTGAACGCGTACAACAGCGAGAACGTCATCTCATGGTGGTGGTAGCTGCGATGGATGGGATCTCGGCTGATGTAACCGAGCGTGTCGTTCATCCACCCCATGTTCCACTTCATCGAAAAGCCGAGTCCGCCAAGGTTTGTCGGACGCGTGACGCCCGGCCAGGACGTGGACTCCTCCGCGACGGTGACGATGCCGGGCGCGATCTTGTGCACCGTGGCGTTCATCTCCTGGAGGAACTGCACGGCTTCGAGGTTCTCGCGGCCGCCGTAGATGTTGGGCGTCCAACCCCCTTCCGGACGGGAGTAGTCCAGGTACAGCATCGACGCCACCGCGTCCACGCGCAGCCCGTCGACGTGGAACTCCTGCAGCCAGTACAGCGCATTGGCGACCAGGAAGTTCCGCACCTCCGGGCGGCCGAAGTCGAAAACATAAGTGCCCCAGTCGAGTTGCTCGCCGCGGCGTGGGTCGGAGTGCTCATACAGCGGAGTTCCGTCGAAGCGGCCGAGCGCCCAGGCGTCCTTCGGGAAGTGAGCGGGCACCCAGTCCACGATCACGCCGATTCCGGCTTGGTGCAGTGCGTCGACCAGTGCCCGGAAGTCGTCGGGGGTGCCGAATCGGGACGTCGGCGCGTAATACGAGGTGACCTGGTATCCCCAGGAACCGCCGAACGGGTGCTCGGCGACCGGCAGCAATTCGACGTGTGTAAAACCCTGAGCGACAACGTATTCGGTGAGTTCAGTAGCGAGCTGACGGTAGCTCAGCCCGGGGCGCCACGACGCCAGGTGCACCTCGTAGGTGCTCATCGGCTCGAACACGGGATTGGTGGTGGCGCGGCGGGCCATCCAGTCCTGGTCCTGCCACTCGTAGCTGCTCGTGGTCACCTTCGACGCCGTGTGCGGGGGCACTTCGGTGGCGAACGCGAACGGATCGGCCCGGTCGGTGACCGCGCCGTCGGCGCCGTGTACGCGGAACTTGTACAGGCCGCCCACTTCGAAACCGGGCCAGAACAATTCCCACACGCCCGAGGAGCCGAGCACTCGCAGCTGAGCCTCGTTGCCGTCCCAGTGGTTGAAGTCGCCGATCAGGCTGACGCCCTTGGCGTTTGGCGCCCAGACCGCGAACGACACGCCCGTCACCTCGCCGTCGGGGGTGGTGAACGTGCGTGGATGGGCGCCGAGGATCTCCCACAGTCGTTCGTGGCGCCCCTCGTTGAACAGATGCAGGTCGATCTCGCCGAGCGTCGGCAAGAAGCGGTACCCGTCGGCGACGGTGTGCACGTCGAGGCGGCCATCGGCTCCGGGGTAACTGATCTCGAGCCGGTAGTCGATCAGGTTCACGAACGGCAGCGCGACCGCGAACAGTCCGCCCTCTAGGTGACGCAGCGGATAGCGCTGCGACCCCACGATTGCGACGACCTCGGCCGCATGTGGGCGGTAGGCCCGGATCACCGTGTGGTCGCCGTACTCGTGCGCGCCCAGCACCGAATGCGGGTCGTGATGCTCACCGGCGAGGATCCGGTCGAAATCCGACCTGTCCGGCGCCAGATGGGCGGTGTGCTGCTTGGATTGCGTCATCGTGTCCTCTTCGCGCAAGCGCTCATCGGCATACGGTCACTTCCTCTGCAGTAGCGACAGCCGGGCCTCCTCCGGCACCCGAGGCAGGTGCAAGATGTGGGCAACGGCTCTCACCGGATCGAGACGGACGTAATTTGCCTGGCCCCAGTGGTATTCCTCGCCAGTGATCTCATCCCGAACCCAGAAGCGGTCGTACCACTCCATACCCAACGCCGGCAGGTCTAACCACACCGTGGCCTCTTCCGGCCCGAACGGGTTGAGCGTCACCACCACCAGCACCGCGTCGCCGGTCGACGGGTCGAACTTGCTGTAGGCCAGCAGCGCGTCGTTGTCGACGTTGTGAAAGTGAATGGTGCGCAGCTGGTGAAGCGCGGGATGCAGGCGGCGGATCTCGTTGAGGCGGGTGATGAATGGTTCGAGGGACTCGCCGCGTTCCAGCGCACCCTCGAAGTCACGCGGACGCAGCTGGTATTTCTCGGAGTCGAGGTATTCCTCGCTGCCCTCGCGGACCGGCCGATGCTCGAACAGCTCATAGCCGGAGTAGACCCCCCAGGTGGGGCCCATCGTGGCGGCCAGCACCGCGCGAATGGCGAACATGCCCGGGCCGCCGTGCTGCAGGCTCTCGTGGAGGATGTCGGGCGTGTTGACGAACAGGTTGGGCCGCGCGTAGTCGGCGTGCTGGGCGATCTCCTGCCCGAATTCCGTCAGCTCCCATTTAGCGGTGCGCCAGGTGAAATAGGTGTACGACTGCGTGAACCCCAATTTGGCCAAGCCGTAGAGCCGAGCCGGCCGGGTGAACGCCTCGGACAAAAACAGCACGTCCGGGTCGACGCTTTTCACCTCTTCGATCAGCCACTCCCAGAAGTTCGGCGGCTTGGTGTGCGGGTTGTCGACGCGAAAAACCTTGACGCCGTGGTCAATCCAATGCCGCACCACCCGCAGCACCTCGTGATAGAGCCCCTCGGGGTCGTTGTCGAAATTCAGCGGATAGATGTCCTGGTACTTCTTCGGCGGATTCTCGGCGTACGCGATGGTGCCGTCGGGCAGCACAGTGAACCATTCGCGGTGTTCGCGCGCCCACGGGTGATCCGGAGCGCACTGCAGCGCCAGATCCAGCGCCACCTCCAGGCCGTTGTCGCGGGCGGCGGCGACGAACGCGTCGAAGTCGTCAATGGTGCCCAGGTCGGGATGGACGGCATCGTGGCCGCCCTCGTCGCTGCCGATCGCCCACGGCGAGCCGACGTCACCGGGTGCGGCGGTGACCGAGTTGTTGCGGCCCTTGCGGTGCACCTTGCCGATCGGATGGATCGGCGGCAGGTAGACCACGTCGAAACCCATCTTCGCGATCCGCGGCAGCGCCTGCGCGGCAGTGGCGAACGTGCCGTGCACCGGCTTGCCGTCGGCGCCCCAACCGCCCGTGGAGCGCGGGAACATCTCGTACCACGAGCCGAACCGGGCCAGCGGGCGGTCGACCCAGATTCCGTACTGCTCGCCGCGGGTGACCAGCTCGCGCAGCGGATACTGCGCCAGCAGTTCGCTGACCTCGTCGGTGGTCGCAGCGGCGACCCGGGTCAGCGGATCACCGGGCGCGCGCAATGACACCGCGGCCTCCAGCAGCGGGTCGCGAAGCTTGCGGGGCAGTCCCATCGCGGCCCGCTCGAACAACTTCGCGCCTACCAGCAAGTCGTTGGACAGCTCGGGTTCGCCCTGGCCGGCGTCGAGTTTGGCCGTGACCGCCCGCCGCCACGACGTGATCGGATCACCCCAGCCGTCCACCCGGAACGTCCACAACCCGACCGTGTCGGGCGTGAACTGACCGTGGAAGACGTCGGGTTCGCTGCCCTGCGACATCGGAAGCAGGATCGGCTTGACCCGTTGCACGCCGGCGGAATGCGCGCCGGGCACGGCCGTCCTGCGGTCGGCCGTCTTGGCCAGCCGCGGGTAGCCACGGCCCAGATAGCGCACCACCAGCGTCGCAGCCACTGCCTCATGGCCCTCACGCCACACTGTCGCCCGGACCGGCATGATCTCTCCGACGACGGCCTTGGCCGGATATCTTCCGCACGAGACGACGGGCCGAACATCATCGATTTCGATCCGACCGGGCACCCGAGACTCCTTGTTTAGCGCGGCACGCGCATGCCGCGGTGGTGGTTCGGCTGTCGCTTCTTTGTTGTCCCGTTCCCACCGTAGTGTCGGTCCCAAACGCCGCCGTCGGGTGATGTGACGTTTGCGACGACTGCGTCGCCGCGAATTCTCAGTAAGGTATTGCCGCGTGAAGGCACTGCGTCGTTTCACAGTCCGTGCTCACCTTCCCGATCGGCTGGCCGCACTCGAGCAGCTGTCGGTGAACTTGCGATGGTCGTGGGACAAGCCGACCCAGGATCTTTTCGCGGCCATCGACCCGACGTTGTGGGAGCGGTGCCGAAAAGACCCGCTGGCGTTGCTGGGCGCGGTGACACCGCAACGCCTCGACCAACTCGCCGTCGACCAGCACTTCCTCGAGCAGCTCGACAGCCTGGCCGACGATCTGCGCGACTACCTGACCCGGCCCCGGTGGTACCAGGAACAAAGCGCGTCCGGTGCGGTGCTGCCCTCGGGGATCGCGTACTTCTCGATGGAGTTCGGGGTGTCGGAGGTGCTGCCCAACTACTCCGGCGGCCTGGGCATCCTCGCGGGGGACCACCTCAAGGCGGCGTCGGATCTCGGTCTGCCGTTGATCGCCGTGGGGCTGTACTACCGCTCGGGGTACTTCCGTCAGTCGCTGACGGCCGACGGTTGGCAGCACGAGACGTATCCGTCGTTGGATCCCCAGGGGCTGCCCTTGCGGCTGCTGACCGCCGAATCCGGCGAACCTGTGCTCATCGCGCTGGCGCTGCCCGACGGCCGTGAGCTGCGGGCGCGGGTGTGGATCGCGCAGGTCGGCCGAATTCCGTTGCTGCTGTTGGATTCCGACGTTCCAGACAACGAGCACGATCTGCGCAGCGTCACCGATCGCCTCTACGGCGGCGACCAGGACCACCGCATCAAGCAGGAGATCCTCGCCGGCGTCGGTGGCGTGCGCGCGATCCGGGCGTTCACCGCAGCCGAGGGCATTCCGGCGCCCGAGGTCTTCCACATGAACGAAGGCCACGCCGGATTCCTCGGTGCGGAGCGGATCCGGGAGTTGATGACCGACGAGAAGCTCGATTTCGACACCGCCCTGACCGTGGTGCGATCCAGCACGGTGTTCACCACGCACACGCCGGTGCCGGCCGGCATCGATCGCTTCCCGGTCGAGATGGTGGAGCACTATTTCGGGAGCGGCAACGGTACCAACGAGTCCGTGCTGCTGCCCGGTGTGCCGCTGGACCGAATTCTCGCGCTGGGGGCCGAGGACGACCCGACGAAGTTCAACATGGCGCACATGGGGCTGCGGCTGGCGCAGCGCGCCAACGGCGTCTCACTGCTGCACGGCCGGGTGAGCCGGCAGATGTTCAACGAGCTGTGGCCGGGATTCGACCCTGACGAAGTGCCGATCGGGTCGGTCACCAACGGTGTGCATGCGTACAGCTGGGCCGCGCCGGAGTGCATCGAGCTCGGTAGCGAACTGATCGGCACTGACCGCCCGACCGACCCGGAGGTCTTCGAGCGGGTGCAACAGCTCGACGCGGAACGCATCTGGGCGATTCGCTGCTTGCTGCGTGAGCGTCTGGTCGCCGATGTCCGTCGCCGGGTGCGGCTGTCGTGGCTGGAGCGCGGTGCTCCGGAAGCCGAATTACGCTGGACGGCAAAGGCTTTCGATCCTCATGTGTTGACGATCGGATTCGCCCGTCGGGTGCCCACCTACAAGAGGCTGACCCTCATGCTGCGTGATCCGGAGCGCCTGGAGCGGCTTCTGCTCGACGAGGAGCGGCCTATCCAGCTGATCGTGGCGGGCAAGTCGCATCCGGCGGACGACGGCGGCAAGGCCCTGATCCAGCAGGTCGTGCGATTCGCCGACCGGCCGGCGGTGCGCCACCGGATCGCCTTCCTGCCGGACTACGACATGTCGATGGCGCGCCTGCTGTATTGGGGCTGCGACGTGTGGCTGAACAACCCGCTGCGGCCGCTCGAGGCGTGTGGCACGTCGGGGATGAAGAGCGCGCTGAACGGCGGGCTGAACCTGTCGATCCGCGACGGCTGGTGGGACGAGTGGTACGACGGCGAAAACGGTTGGGAAATCCCGACTGCCGATGGAGTCTCCGACGAGCGCCGTGACGACCTGGAAGCCGCCGCGCTCTACAATCTGCTGGAATCGACTGTGGCGCCGAAGTTCTACGAACGCGACGAGTCGGGTATACCGCGGCGCTGGGTGGAGATGGTGCGACACACCCTGCAGGTGCTGGGTCCCAAAGTGCTCGCGTCGAGGATGGTGCGCGACTACACCGAGCAGTACTACGCGCCCGCTGCGCAATCTCTGCGTCGCACCGTCGAGCCGGTGAACGGCGAGAAGTTCGCCAACGCCCGGGGATTGGCCGAGTACCGGCGCAAGGTGTCCGACGCCTGGCCGAAGGTGCGGATCATCGAGGTAGACAGCAGCGGACTGCCCGACACGCCGGTGCTGGGGTCCGAGATGACGTTGACCGCGACGGTCGACTTGGCCGGGTTGTCGCCCGACGAGGTCGCCGTGCAGGCGGTGCTGGGCCACGTGGACGCCGACGACTCGCTGCTCGAGCCGGTCTGCGTGCCGATGCAGCACACGGGCATCGCCGACACCGGCGAGCACACTTTCGCGACGACCACGCCCCTGCCGGTCGCTGGTTCGGTCGGCTACACCGTTCGAGTGCTGCCGCACCACGCGTTGTTGACCGGCGACAACGAGCTCGGCTTGGTCACGCTGGCGTGACCGCCTGCGGTCCCGCGCATCGGCGGGCGGTCACGGGTACCGCTTGAAGCAGCGGTTCTCGTCGCCGAGCACACCGGTGCGGAATGCGTCGATCCGCGAGAAACCCGACGGCACCGACTCGCCGTTGACGTCGCCGGCCGCCAGGCCGTTGGTCAGCATGCCGGATACCGCCTCGTCGAGGTCTCCGGCCGCCAATTGGACGGTGTGCCCGTCGACGTTGATCTGCTCGGACATCTTGGTGGTGGCGACGCCCGTCAGGCATGCGGTGCGCAACGCGGCCGCCGCGTTGTCCAGTACCACGCCGCGCTGCTTCTGGAGCGCGACCATGTAGCGCGACACCACCACCGAATATGCGGTGTTGTCGCCCAGCGGCAGGCCGAAGCCGCCCCGTTCTTCGCTTGGCGCGCCCAGCTTTTCGAGCCGCGGCAGGTCGACGGCGATCGTGTTGGTCGCCGGGCAGTACGACGCAGGCGGGCTGGGCCGAGCATCGGGGCACGTGCCCGAAGGGTCGAAGCTCAGGTTGGGCGGGCTGGCAGGGTTGAAGGTTTGCGTCATCGCGTCGACGATCGCGTGCACGGAATCCTGGCTGACCGGCCAGTCGCCGGTGCTGTCTTGGGTCAGCGCCACCGGCAGGTCGCCCCGGCGATGCTTGATCTCGTCCTTGTCGATGTGCGCGCATGCGTCGATGCCGTCGGTGAACCCGAATTGGAAGGCCGATATGCGTTCGAAGGCCGAGCCGTGCTCGTCCGCGCCCGAACCCGGCGCACTTGTCGACTGCAGCGGGTCACGCAACGAAATCACCGCTGCCAGAACGCTATTGAGCCCTTCACCGGTGCTCATCGTGAAGCGCGGCGATTTGTCCTCCGCCACCCAGCGCATGTACACGCCGGCGAAGCAGTCGGCCTGTTGTTCGGCGACCAGCGAGGGTGTGGCCGGGCCGGCCAGCAGCGCCCGGCGCTGCACCGCATGGCCGTACTCGTGGCCCAGCACCAGCGGAACGGAGATGTCACCGAAGGTCCTGCGAAGAATCGGCAGCAGCAGACCGCGGTCCCAGCCGATGGTGTTGTCGTCCCAGCAGTACACCGCGTTGACGAAGTCGTAGGTGTCGTGACCGCAGAACCGGCGAGTGCTGTATTCTGTTGCATCCCAGGAGATTACGGCACTGGCCGGCTGAAACACGCCTTCTAGCGGCTTACGGTATGCGCCGTCCCAGAACTGTTCGACGTCGCTGACCGCCTGCACGGCCAGTTGGTCATCTCTGCCGCCGTCGCCGCCGTCCACCTGGCGGGTGGGGGCGGCGGCGTCTGGCCGCAGCCCGGATGGTCCGTCGGTAGCGGGCAGACCAGCAACGCGGAACGGGTCGGCGAAGATCGAGACCGGTTTGCCGGTGAGTAGGTTCATACAACCGCCGAGCACCAGGGCGGTGCTGGCCGCGACGGCGGCGACGAGCGACAGTCGTCTCATGGCTACCTTTCCGGCTCCTCGCGTCGCGACTTGGTCAGCTGTCAGGATAGAGGGACACGCCGTGGATCGGGCGACGCTGCCTGTCGGCGCTCCGGATGCCGCATCTAGCCACGAGGTCATGACGTGCGTTCCGTCGGCGCTTCGGCGGTGAGCCGGCGCAGTGCACCCAGCGCGGTATCGCGGTCGGTGGTAAACCAGAACGGCGGCAATGACTTTCGTAGGAAGGTGCCGTAACGGGCGGTGGCCATCCTGGAGTCCAGGACAGCGATCACGCCTTTGTCGTCGGTCCGGCGCAGCAGCCGGCCCGCTCCTTGCGCCAACAGCAGCGCGGCGTGACTGGCCGCCACGGCCATGAACCCGTTTCCGCCCCGAGCGGTGACGGCTCGCTGGCGTGCGGTGAGCAACGGGTCGTCGGGACGGGGGAACGGAATCCTGTCGATGATCACCAAGGACAGCGAGGGTCCCGGTACGTCGACACCCTGCCATAGCGAAAGCGTTCCGAACAGGGAGGTTTGGGGATCGGCGGCGAACTGCTCGACGAGCGCTGCGGTGGCGTCGTCACCCTGGCACAGCACCGGCGTGGCGAGTCGCTCACGCATCTCCTCGGCTGCCGCTGCCGCCGCGCGCGTCGACGAGAACAGTCCGAGCGTGCGGCCGCCTGCGGCCGAGATCAGTGCCGCGATCTCGGCCAGCTGCTCTGCGGAACCGGTGCCGTCCCGGCCAGGCGGCGGCAGGTGGCGGGCGACGTACAAGATGCCCGAACGCCCGTGCGCGAACGGGGATCCCACATCGATGCCGCGCCAGCGGACGTCGGCATCGGCCAGTCCCCAGTCCGCAGCGATCGCGTGGAACGACCCGCCCGGCGTGAGCGTCGCCGACGTGAGCACGGTGGTGGCGCCGCTGAACACGCCGCCGCGCAGCAGGTTAGCCACCGACAGCGGAGCCACCCGCAGCTGCACCTGCCCTCGGGTGTCGTCGCGAGCCAGCCAGACGACGTCGCTGCGCTCGGCAATGGGAGCCTGGAACGAGACCAGGATCCTGGTGCAGGTGTCGGCGATGTCGTCCAGGGCGGCGATGGCCTCCGCGCGAGCGCCCGCGGCTCGCGGATCGCTGGCAGTGGTCGGGATGGCACGACGCGCAGCGGCGGCCGCGTCGCGCAATGCGGTCAGATTCGCGGCGAGCCCGGTGTCGAGGTGATCGATGCGCCCCGCCGCGCTGTCACGGATCGCCGAGGTCAACGCGGTCGCGGCCGTGTCGAACCGCTCGGTGAGTTCGGTCGGCACCAGCCGGGCGATCCGGCGACCGGCAACGGTCAGCGGAGTGGCCGAAAGCTCTTGGGTGGCAACCGCTGTCATTTTGTCGACGAGTTCGTGCGCCTCGTCGACGACGAGCGCGTCGTGTTCTGGAAGCACCGGCGCATCCGAGATCGCATTGATCGCAAGCAACGCGTGGTTGGTGACCACGACATCGGCCTGTCCCGCCACCGCCCGAGCCTTCTCGGCGAAGCATTCGGCACCGAATGGGCAGCGCGCCACGCCCAGACACTCTCGCGCGGATACGCTCACCTGGCCCCACGACCGGTCGGGCACACCGGGTTTCAATTCGTCGCGATCACCCGTCTCGGTGCTGGACGCCCATGTGGTCAGTCGCTGTACGTCGCGGCCCATCGCCGTGGTGGCCGTCGTCGTGAACAGCGCGTCGTCTGCGCCGTCAGCACCGCTTTCGGCTGCGCCGTTGTGAACCTTGTTCAGGCACAAATAGTTTCCGCGTCCCTTGAGAATCGCGAAGCTCGGGCGACGCGGAAGCAGACGTTCCAGCGAATCGGCGAGTCGGGGCAGGTCCCGCTCGACGAGTTGACGCTGCAGGGCGATCGTGGCTGTGGAAACCACGACAGGGCAATCTGTTTCGACAGCGCGAGCGATGGCCGGCACCAAGTACGCCAGTGACTTGCCGGTGCCGGTTCCGGCCTGCACGACAAGATGCTCGCCGGTGTCGAATGCCCGCTGGACCGCTTGAGCCATCGCGACCTGGCCAGCCCGCTCACTGCCGCCAAGAGCGTCGACTGCCGCGGCTAGCAGCTTTGTCACCGGGGCCGACGTGATTCCTCCCGCATCGAATCGGCGGCGGTCACAACTCTGGTGGGGATGGCGGGCTCGCCGCGGGAGAGCTTCAAACCGTCCCACGGCAGGCTGGTCAACCCGTCCGCCACACGCGCGCGGGCGGCACGGAGGTCGTCGTCGACGACGGGTTGGCCGCCGCGGACCAGTGGCGCCGTCACGGTCCGGCACGGGTCGCTGGTCGGTGGCGGCCGGCCTGCCGGGTACACGACTTCCTCCACGACGGTTCCGCTGGGCCGCGCCATCCGCATCGCCTCCTTGTGTCCGCCGTGAGATTGCTTGTGACTGCTGCGCTTTTCGACGGGTATACCGTCGACCTCTACGAGCTTGTACACCATCTGGGCGGTGGGCGCTCCCGAGCCGGTGACCAACGACGTGCCCACGCCGTAGGTGTCGACGGGCTCGGCGCGCAACGCGGCGATCGCGAACTCGTCGAGATCTCCGGAGACCACGATGCGGGTGTGCCTGGCCCCGAGGTCGTCGAGCTGACGACGGACTTGGCGGGCCAGCACACCGAGGTCGCCCGAATCGATCCGCACGCCGCCCAGCGACGTGCCGGCGACCTCTACCGCATTGGCCACCCCGGCGGTGATGTCGTACGTGTCGACGAGCAGCGTGGTGTCGACGCCGAGCGCCTCGACCTGAGCGCGAAACGCCGCCCGCTCGTCGGGTCCGGCTGCGGTGCTGTGCAGCAAGGTGAACGCGTGCGCGCTGGTCCCCAGTGCAGGCACGCCGTAGCGGTGTTGGGCCGCCAGGTTCGACGATCCGGCGAAACCGGCGATGTATGCCGCCCGAGCGGCGGCGACCGCCGCTTGCTCGTGCGTTCGCCGGGAACCCATCTCGATGATCGGCCGGCCTTCGGCCGCGCTGACCATTCGTGCCGCCGCAGAAGCAATTGCGGTGTCGTGGTTGAGAATCGACAACGCAAGCGTCTCCAGCACCACGCATTCGGCAAAGGTGCCGCGGACGGTCAGCACGGGCGATCCGGGAAAGTAGAGCTCGCCTTCGGGATAACCGTCGATGTCGCCGCCGAACCGGTAGCCCGCCAGGTAGTCGACGGTTTCAAGGTCGAGAAATGACTGCACCGCGCTCAGAGCGGCGTCGTCAAAACGCAACGAGCGCAACGCTTCCAACAGTCGGCCGGTGCCGGCGACCACTCCGTAGCGGCGGCCTTCCGGTAGCCGTCGGGCGAACAGCTCGAACGTCGTCTGCCGCTGTGCGGTGCCGTCGCGCAGCGCCGCCGAAAGCATGGTCAGCTCGTACTTGTCGGTCAGCAGCGCGGTCGGCTCCGGCGGAGTGCTCACGCGGTAACCGTATCGGCTCGCGCCGCTGAGCCGGACAGATTATCTGTCGGTGTGCGCCGGTATTCTTGACGGCATGGTTACGCCAGCGCGGACCCGTCCGGGAACTCGCGAGGACGTCGGCGCCGAGTCCGTCGACTCCGCCGACACGCCGTGGATCACGATCGTGTGGGACGACCCCGTCAATCTGATGACGTACGTGACCTACGTTTTCCAGAAGCTTTTCGGGTACAGCGAGCCGCACGCCACCAAGCTGATGCTGCAGGTTCACAACGAAGGTAAGGCGGTGGTGTCGTCGGGCAGCCGGGAGGCGATGGAAGCCGACGTGTCGAAGCTTCACGCCGCCGGGCTGTGGGCCACCCTGCAGCGAGATCGCTGACCGGCCCAGGGCTACGGACCGACGGTGCGCAAATGGAAGCGGGTCGACACCGCCGATGGCCCACGCTTTCGGTCCGCCTTGGCCGTGCACGAGGCATCGATATTGCACAGCTTGGTGCGATCGATGCTCGACATGCTCGACGAGCGTGAATCGTCGGCTCCTGCAGACGAACTCGAGCAGATCACCGGTATCAAGGCCGGTAACCCGCAGCGCCCGCAGGACGCCACGATGCGTCGGCTGCTTCCTGATTTCTACCGCGCGGAAAGCAACCATCCGGCCGGCTCGGCCGCGGTGGAAAGCCTGAACGCGGCGCTGCGCAGCCTGCACGAGCCGGCGATCATCGCGGCCAAGCGCGAGGCCGGTGAGCGAATGCTGGCCACGGTGCCGGCCGACGGTGGCCGCTTCGAGCTGAGCCGTGACGACGCCAACGCGTGGGTGGCCGCGGTCAACGACATCCGGCTGGCATTGGGCACCATGCTGGGCATCGGTCCCGACGGTCCGGAGCGGCTGCCTGACGATCACCCGCTGGCCGGACACTTCGATGTCTACCAGTGGCTGACGGTGATGCAGGAATACCTGGTGCTGGCGTTGATGGGACGGCGCTGAGTGGCGCCCGACGCGACCGGGCCGGGGTCGCTCACCGATGTCGGCGGCGTTCTGGTGGGCCACTACCACCGGATCGACGACGCCGCTTCGATGGGCGCCGGCTGGGCCACCGGCACCACCGTGGTGCTGCCGCCGGCGGGCACGGTCGCCGCGGTGGAAGTCCGCGGGGGAGCGCCGGGCACCCGAGAAACCGATTTGCTCGACCCCGCGAACACCGTGCGCTACGTGGACGCGTTGGTGCTCACCGGGGGCAGCGCCTACGGGTTGGCTGCCGCCGACGGGGTGATGCGCTGGCTGGAGGAGCAGGGCCGCGGCATCGTGATGAACGCAGACGACGACGATCACGTGGTGGTGCCTATCGTCCCGGCCGCGGTGATCTACGACCTCGTCGTGGGCGATTGGCGGTACCGGCCCACCGCCGAATTCGGCTACTTCGCGGCACAAGCGGCGGCGACGGAAACGGCGGTCGGTTCGGTCGGCGCGGGCGCCGGGGCACGCGCCGGGGTACTCAAGGGCGGGATCGGCACAGCGTCGACCACGCTGGACTCGGGTGTCACGGTCGGTGCACTGGTCGTGGTCAACTCCGTCGGTGATGTGATCGATCCGGCGACGGGGCTGCCGTGGACCAATTTTGTGACCGCCGCGCTGGGGCTGTCGGCCCCGCCGCCGGACCAGGTGGCCGGGTTCGGCGCGCTGTTCGCCGAATACGACCGGTACGCCAAGGCGTTCAACAGCACGGTTGGCGTGGTGGCCACTGACGCCGCGCTGTCGACGGCAATGTGCCGCCGCGTCGCGATCATGGCGGCCGACGGGCTTGCGCGCGCGATCCGTCCGTCGCATTCGCCGCTCGACGGCGACGCCGTATTCGCCTTGGCGACCGGCGCGGTCGACGTGCCGGCCACCGGGAAGCTGCCCGCATCGATGTCGGACGAGGCGGAGCTGACGGGAGCGGTCGGAGCCGCCGCAGCCGACTGCATGGCCATCGCTGCGGTGCGGGCGGTGACCTCCGCCAACCCCGTCGCCGGAATACCCACCTATCGTGACGTGTTGCCGGGGGCGTTCACGTGAAGGAGACCGCTGGGGTGCGGACACAAGGGGCAAGACAGTGCTGGTGATTCGTGCCGATCTCGTCGACGCGATGGTCGCGCATGCTCGCGCCGACCATCCGGACGAGGCGTGCGGCGTGATCGCCGGGCCGGAGACCTCCGACCGGCCCGAGCGCCACATCCCGATGACCAACGCGGAGCGCTCGCCGACGTTCTACCGCTTCGACTCGGGCGAGCAGCTCAAGGTGTGGCGCGAAATGGACGAGGCCGACGAGGTGCCCGTCGTCATCTATCACAGCCACACCGCCACCGAGGCCTACCCCAGCCGCACCGACATCAAGCTCGCTGCCGAACCGGACGCACATTACGTACTGATCTCCACGCGCGACCCGGACCGCCACGAGCTTCGCAGTTATCGCATCGTCGACGGCGTCGTGACCGAGGAGCCGGTGACCGTCGTCGACTCCTACGAAAGCATTGCTGAAGGAGCACCAAAATGACCGTGAGCGTCTCGATCCCGACGATTCTGAGGAACCACACCAACGGCGAGAAGCGCGTCACCGCTCAGGGCGACACTCTGCAGGCGGTGATTTCGGACTTGGAGTCCAACTACTCCGGCATCTCAGAACGGCTTGTCGACAACGGCAAGCTGCACCGCTTCGTCAACATCTACGTCAACGACGAGGACGTGCGCTTTTCCGGCGGCCTGGACACCGAGATCAACGACGGCGATACGGTGACGATCCTGCCGGCAGTCGCAGGCGGATGACCCGCTACAACTCGCTTTTGCAGGCGCTCGGCAACACGCCGCTGGTCGGGCTGCCGCGGCTGTCGCCGAAGTGGGATGGCCCTGACCACGTGCGGCTGTGGGCCAAGCTCGAGGACCGCAATCCCACCGGCTCGATCAAGGACCGGCCCGCGCTGCGGATGATCGAAGAGGCTGAACGCCATGGGGTGCTGTCGCCGGGGTCGACGATCCTCGAGCCCACCAGCGGCAACACCGGCATCTCGCTGGCGATGGCGGCACGGCTCAAGGGCTACCAGCTGATCTGCGTGATGCCGGAGAACACGTCGATCGAGCGGCGCCAGCTGCTGGAGCTGTACGGCGCGCGCATCATCTTCTCGCCCGCCGAGGGCGGCTCCAACACCGCGGTGGCGCGGGCCAAGGAACTGGCTGCGCAGAACCCGTCCTGGGTGTTGCTGTACCAGTACGGCAACCCCGCCAACACCGCGTCGCACTACGAGGGCACCGGGCCGGAGCTGCTCGCCGACCTGCCGGAGATCACACACTTCGTCGCGGGCCTGGGCACTACCGGAACGCTGATGGGCACGGGCCGGTTCCTGCGCGAAAACGTACCCGGCGTCCAGATCGTCGCCGCGGAACCTCGCTACGGCGAAGGCGTCTACGCGCTGCGCAACATCGACGAGGGCTTCATCCCCGAGTTGTACGACCCCGAGGTGCTCACCACCCGGTACTCGGTCGGCTCCGCCGACGCGGTCCGGCGCACGCGCGAATTGATCGACACCGAAGGCATTTTCGCGGGCATCTCCACCGGAGCGGTGCTGCACGCCGCGCTGGGTATGGCGGCCAAGGCCGTCAAGGCGGGGCAGCGTGCCGACGTCGCGTTCGTGGTGGCCGACGCCGGGTGGAAGTATCTGTCGACCGGTGCCTACGCCGGTAGCCTGGACGAAGCCGAGGACGCGCTGGAAGGGCAGCTATGGGCATGATCGGACCGGGAGGCGGCACCTCGTCGGCACCGGTGCGGCACACCAAGAAGCGGTCCGTGACGCTGACAGGCGGCATCACCATCGTTACGTTCGTCGCATTGCTCTACGTCATCGAGTTGATCGATACGCTCAACCGCCACGACTTGGACGACAACGGCATCCGGCCTCTGGAAACCGACGGACTCTGGGGCATCATCTGGGCCCCGCTGTTGCATGCCAACTGGGACCACTTGATCGCCAATACCGGGCCGGCTCTGGTGCTCGGGTTCTTGATGACGCTCGCCGGGTTGGCGCGGTTCGTCTACGCGACTGCCATCGTCTGGGTCGTCGGGGGATTCGGCACCTGGCTGATCGGCAACGTGGGGAAACCGGCGTATGTGCCGGAGACCAACCACATCGGCGCCTCCGGTCTGATCTTCGGCTGGCTTGCGTTCCTCGTCGTGTTCGGCTGGTTCACCAGGCGGATCTGGGAAATCATGATCGGGGTGCTGGTGTTGATGGCCTACGGCACGGTGCTGCTCGGCGTGCTGCCCGGCACTTTCGGGGTCTCCTGGCAGGGCCATTTGTGCGGAGCGATCGCCGGAGTATTTGCCGCCTACGTGCTGTCCGGCCCCGAGCGCAAGGCGCGCGAACAACGCCGTCGGAAGGCGACGCCATACCTGACGTCGTGACATCTCGATTCGCGCCCATCGGCATCTTCGATTCCGGGGTGGGCGGCCTGACGGTCGCCCGCGCCATCATCGACCAGTTGCCCGACGAGGACGTCATCTACATCGGTGACACCGCGAACGGGCCGTACGGTCCGCTGACTATTCCCCAGGTGCGGGCGCACGCGCTGGCCATCGGCGACGACCTGGTGGCACGCGGGGTGAAGGTTCTGGTCATCGCCTGCAACACCGCGTCGGCGGCGTGCCTGCGCGACGCCCGCGAACGCTACGACGTGCCGGTGGTCGAGGTGATCCTGCCGGCCGTTCGCCGGGCCGTCGCCACGACGCGCAATGGACGCATCGGCGTCATCGGCACCGAGGCGACGATCGGCTCCGGCGCCTATCAGGACGCGTTCGCCGCGGCCCGCGACACCGTCGTCACGGGTGTGGCCTGCCCGCGCTTCGTCGACTTCGTCGAACGCGGCGTCACCAGCGGGCGGCAGGTGCTCGGCCTGGCCGAGGGATATCTGGAGCCGCTGCAGCGCGCCGGTGTGGACACCCTGGTTCTGGGCTGCACCCACTACCCGTTGCTGTCCGGCTTGATCCAACTCGTAATGGGCGATGCGGTGACGTTGGTGTCCAGCGCCGAGGAGACCGCGAAGGACGTCGTGCGTGTGCTCACCGAGCTGGATCTGTTGCGTCCGCACGACGCGCCGCCGGCGGCTCGGCTGTTCGAAGCAACCGGTGAGCCCGAGGCGTTCACAAAGCTTGCGGCGCGGTTCTTGGGCCCGGCGTTGGACGGCGTGCGCCCGGTCAGGCATCACGTTGGCTCGCGGACATGAGACAGCCCACTTGGTCCGAGCGTTTTGCTGCGATGTCTTCGTCAACAGCAGTTGCGGCGTGGCAAGCTAGTGGCTGTGCGAATCACCGTGCTCGGCTGCTCCGGCAGCGTCACCGGACCTGATTCGCCGGCGTCGGGCTATCTGCTGACAGCCCCGGGCGCTCCTCCGTTGGTCATCGACTTCGGCAATGGTGTGCTGGGCGCGCTGCAGCGCCACGCCGATCCCAACGCGGTGCATGTGCTTCTGTCTCATTTGCACGCCGACCATTGCATCGACCTGCCGGCCTTGTTCGTGTGGCGGCGCTACCACCCGGTGCCTGCGGTCGGCAAGGCGTTGATGTACGGACCGAGCGACACCTGGTCGCGGCTGGCTCAGGCCTCGTCTCCGTTCGGAGGCGAGGTCGACGACTTCTCCGACATCTTCGACGTTCGCCATTGGAATGACGGCGAAGAAGTGGAGTTCGGATCAGTGAGAGTGCTGCCGCGGGCGGTCGCTCATCCCACCGAGGCGTACGGGCTTCGGTTCACAGACGACTCGGGAGCGGTGTTCACGTTCAGCGGCGACACCGGCATGTGCGACGCGATCGTGGATCTGGCGCGGGGTGCCGACGTGTTCCTGTGCGAGGCGTCGTGGACGCATGCGCCGGGCAAGCGTCCTGAGCATCTGCATCTGTCCGGCACCGAGGCGGGTCAGATCGCGACGCTGGCCGGGGTGGGGGAGTTGCTGCTGACTCACATCCCGCCGTGGACGTCGCGGGAGGACATCATCACGGAGGCCAAAGCGGAATTCGACGGTCCGGTGCGGGCCGTGGTGTGCCAGGAGACGTTCGAGGTCAGCCGGTAGATGTCGAGCCGAGAGGATGGCCGCCTCGACGACGAGCTTCGGCCCGTCACCATCACACGGGGCTTCACGTCTCACCCCGCGGGCTCGGTGCTCGTCGAGTTCGGCGAGACCAGGGTGATGTGCACAGCCAGCGTCATCGACGGGGTTCCGCGCTGGCGCAAGGGAACCGGCGCCGGCTGGCTGACCGCGGAGTACGCGATGCTGCCGGCGGCTACGCACACCCGCTCGGATCGGGAGTCGGTGAAGGGCCGTCTCGGCGGGCGGACCCAGGAGATCAGCCGGTTGATCGGCCGGTCGCTGCGGGCGTGCATCGACCTGGCCGCATTGGGCGAGAACACCATCGCGCTCGACTGCGACGTGTTGCAGGCGGACGGCGGCACCCGCACCGCGGCGATCACCGGCGCGTACGTCGCGCTGGCCGACGCGGTGACCTATCTGTCGGCGGCCGGCAAGTTGTCGGACCCCAGACCGCTGTCGTGCATGATTGCCGCCGTGAGCGTGGGGGTGGTCGACGGGCGGATTCGCGTGGACCTGCCGTACGAGGAGGACTCGCGCGCCGAAGTCGACATGAACGTCGTCGCTACCGACACCGGAACGCTGGTCGAGGTCCAGGGGACCGGCGAGGGTGCGACGTTCCCGCGCTCGACGCTGGACAAGCTACTGGACGCGGCGCTGGGTGCCACCGAGAAGTTGTTCGACATCCAGCGGGCGGCGTTGGAATTGCCGTATCCCGGCGTGCTGCCGGAACGCCCCCCGCCGAAGAAGGCGTTCGGCAGCTGAGGTGACCCGGCTGCTCGTGGCGAGCCGCAATGCCAAGAAGTTGGCGGAGCTGCGGCGGGTGCTGGAAGCGGCGGGGTTGGCGTTCACCCTGCTGTCGCTGTCCGACGTGCCGGCGTTCGACGAGGCACCCGAAACCGGTGCGACGTTCGAGGAGAATGCGTTGGCCAAGGCCCGCGACGCGTTCGCCGCGACGGGGTTGCCGTCGGTGGCCGACGACTCCGGGCTCGAGGTGGACGCGCTGAACGGGATGCCGGGCGTGCTGTCGGCGCGCTGGTCGGGTTCTCACGGTGACGATGCTGCGAACAATGCGTTGCTGCTGGCTCAAATGCGCGACGTTCCGCTCGAGCGGCGGGGCGCGGCGTTCGTCTCGGCGTGCGCCTTGGTGCACGCCACCGGCGAGGTGGTGGTGCGCGGGCGGTGGCCGGGACGGATCGGGTCCGCACCACGCGGCGACGGCGGCTTCGGATATGACCCGATCTTCATTCCCGACGGACTCGAGTGCAGCGCGGCCGAGCTCAGTCCTGCTGAGAAGGACGCTCTTTCACACCGGGGTAGGGCGCTGGCCGCGCTGGTGCCGGCGTTGCGTACGCTCGCCCAGTCCTAGCTCGGGGCTACACCTTGAACTTGTCTTTGACCTCTCGAGTGCGGACCTGCTCGAGGATGATGCCGAGCAGCGGAATGGTTCCGGCGAGCAGGGTGCCGACGGTGGTCCACAGCGGCCAGCGGACCTTCACGGCCAGATTGAGCGTCGCCAATAGGTAGACGAAATAGACCCAGCCGTGCACGACGCCGATCCACGACGGCGGGTTCTCCACCTGCACCACGTATTTGACGACGATCTCGTAGCAGAGCGCGATGAGCCAGACGCCAGTCGCCCACGCCATCACCCGGTATGCGGTCAGGGCCGTGCGGATCTTGCTTGTCTCCGTGCTGCTTTCAGCGGTCATCGAATTGTCCTGTCGTGTCTCTTGTCGGCTTCGGCGAGTTCGGCTAGGTAGGCGTTGTATTCGGCGAGTGTGGGGTCTTGGGGTTCTTCGCGCGCCGGCCTCGGGCGCTCGGGCAGAAGATGTGGCGGGATCTCTGTCACCGTGTCGGGCTTGCGCAGCTGCGGCGGCTCTTCCTCGTAGCGGACGAACTTGCGGTAGGCATAGACGACGAACGCCGCGAACACCGGCCACTGCAGGGCGTAGCCCAGGTTCTGGCCGGTGCCGGAGGCGGACTCATAGCGTTGCCATTGCCACCACCCCAGCGCGAGGCAGGCCGCGGCGGCGACGATCACCAGCACGACGAGTGCTGGCCTTCTACGCCGTGTAGTGGGCATAGCTTGACGGTACCGCTGCGCACTCCAGCCCGACGAATTCATCCTCACCAGCGCGAACGTGAACTGGTTGCGCCGACACGCCGGGTCGGGCCGCAACCAGTTCACATTCGCGAAGTCAGGCCGTTGGATGCAAAGCGGTACGATCGCGAAGCCGCGGGCGTGGTGAAATTGGCATACACGCGGGGTTTAGGTCCCCGTGCTCGCAAGAGCGTGAGGGTTCGAGTCCCTCCGCCCGCACTCAACTCGACAGCCTGCTCTGCCGATCGTCAATGTGTTTTTCCCGCAAGCACCAACGGCCTCGCCGAGACGAGGGCGGTTGCGCCCGCCTAGGAGCGACAGTCGCGATGGTCAGGTGCGCCGCACTCCGCGGTCCAGAACCGAGGCCTCGAAATAGCTGGCCCGCGGCGGGTAGTGGCGCTTGGGGGCCTTCGTCCGCGGCGTGCGCGTGCGCCAATGTGGCAATTCGATACCTGCGATCGTCATCGGACTGACCTTTCGTGCTGGGCGTTCGATGACGTCGAAGCTATGTGCGGTCAGCGGCGGTGGCGTGCGTAGTCGACTACCCCACTGGTGTCGTCGACAACTGCGTCACGGCTGAGCCGACTGCTGCTGAGCGGCCTGCCGCGCGAGCCGGTCGTCGTGAATCCGCACCAGTTCCCGGAACCCCAGCCGGTGATACTTCGGCACCGGCTGGATCCCCCACTGGTCTTGCGCGGTGTCCTTCCCTTCAGCGCCCTCCGGGGGCCCCAGCACCGGATACGGGTACTTGCACTCCAGCGTGTCGTCGGAGTACCGCACCTTCAGCAGCTCGCTGCAGATCTCGGTCAGGCTCAACGTCGGATAGCCGTAGTAGATCGCCATGAAGGGGAGCGTGAACGCGCCTTCGATGACGAGCGCAACGAGGCACACCAGGACCGCCCGCTTGATCCACTTGTGCATGCGGGCGTAGTACGGGGTGGTGCCCGGCGGGAGCTCGGCGGCCTTGTCTTGGGGATCTGTGGTTGACGACGTTGTCATGCGGTGCTCCTTCGAAAGGCGTTCAGTCCGAGAAGATTTCGCGGTTGACGGTGTGCAGGTAGGGGATTGCGAGGAAGGGTGTGATGTAGAAGATGTCGTAGAGCCACCAGCCGATGACGGGGAAGACGACGCCGGCGTAGCGCACGTCGGCGTACATGGTCATGTTAAACACGTAGCCGATCCAGATCACCGCGCCCATCCAGCAGGTGATCACCATCCACTGGTGGCCCCAACGCTTCATCTGCAAAAACCCGATAGCGGCAGCGCACCTCATCGAGAAAACGGTGAGGATGAGCCCAGCGACCCAAGCCTTTTCGCCCGGGCCGGCCGCCCCACCCACCCACAGCTCGTTGTAGTGCCAGAAGTAGCCGGCGTCGAACATCGCGCCCCACCCGACCATCAGCACCCGGTTGATCAACGTGTGGTTCGCGACGAGGTCCAGCGCCCAGCCGAGGCTGTTGAGCGCGCCGTCGATCAACACCAAGTAACCGATCAGCGTGACGATCATCGGCCGAACCGAGAGCCCGGCGCGAAGAGCCTCACGTTGCAACCACACTCCGCGCATGAAGATCGGAAAGCCGACGATCCCCGGCGCCCACATCCCCATCAACGCCGCACCGGCGATCATCCACTTGTCGGCTCGGCGCTGGGCGTGGCGGGACGCGTTCTCATGCTCGTCGAGGCCCACAGCGCCCGAACGACGATGCAGCAGAGGCACATTCACAACTCCCACCAACCCCGGGCGAACGACATGTAGAGCTGGATGAGAAACATCACCAGCAGATAGCCGTAGATGAATATCTGAAAGACGATGAGCGCTCTTTTGCGTTTGCGTTCCTGCTGGTCCATCGTCGGCGCCCCTTTCTAGTGGTTGGTGAGCAAGCTCGCGGCGGCGATCTCCCGCAGCCCGTCGTGGATGGCTCCGTCAGTGGTCAGCGGCGCGAGGATGCATGCTTCTGCCGCCTCCATCTCGCGCGCGCCGGCTGCGATCAGCTGGGCCGCGGTCACCAGTGCCCGAGTCGACGGCGGCTCGAAGTGGAAGACTTGGTCTGCGGTGCGGATCGCGTTGGCGCACTGGACAAGTCGCCGGGCTGTCGACAGCTCCACCCCCGACTCCGCGACCACCACCTCTGCCTCTCGCTCGGGCGGCAGGTAATTCATGGGCAGTGTGGCGAACCGTTGCCGGAACGACGGTTTCAGTTCTTTCAGTGAGCTGCGGTACGCCGGGTTGTACGAGCACACGAGCATGAACGAATCCGGTGCTTCGACGACCTCACCCGCTCGGTCCAGGTACAGGCAGCGCCGGTGGTCAGTCAGCGAATGCAGAATCGCCAGGGAGTCGTGGCGCGCCTCGACCACTTCGTCGAGGTAGCAGATCGCTCCGGCCTTGACCGCCTTGGTGAGCGGCCCGTCCGTCCACACCACATCTCCGCCCGCCACCACGAATCGGCCGACGAGGTCGGAGCTGGTGAGGTCGTCGTGGCAGCTGATGGTGACAACAGGCCGTTCGAGCAGCAGACCCATGTGCTCGACGAGCCGCGTCTTCCCGCATCCCGTCGGCCCGGTGAGCATGACAGGTATGCGCTGGCGGTAGGCCCGCTCGAACAGCTGGACTTCGTTGCCGTTGGCCAGGTAGAGATCGGTTGTCATCTGTCCCCTCGGGTTTCGACGCTCACGCGGCGACCAGTTCGCGGTGCACATGTGCCAAGACGCGAGGCAGGTCCTCGACCCGCCGAATCCGTTGTGACCGCCGGGGTCCGAACACCTCCGGCAGCGGATCGACTCGCGTGGGACCCACGCCGACGTAGTAGACGGACACGCCCGCGTCGTTGGCTTCTTCCACGGCGTGGGCTACGTCGGCCCACGCATAGCGGCCCTCGTAGCCTTCGTCGGACATCAGCCCGTCACCGATCACGATGAGCAGTCGCCGTTGCGACGGCTGGGCCAGCAGCCTGCTCGTCAGGTGCCGCACCGGGGCGCCCAACCTGGTGTAGCCGCCGGTCGTCAGCCCCAGGCCACTGGGCGCCACGAATCGTGCATCGTGAAAGTCCTTGAGGCAGTGCACTTCGACGCGATGTCGCGTGTTGCCGGTGAACGCGAAGATGCCGTGTCGCTCTCGCGCGCGATTCATCGCTCGGGACAACGCGTCGGCGCACGCCAACTCCAGACGGAATATCCGGCCGCCGTGGACGCCCAACGACGAACTCGCGTCGAGCAACAGCGCTGTCGTGACGTCTCGGCCGCTGGGCAGCAACTCGCGAAAGATGAGCGGCTCCTTGGCTTCACCGCTCATCAAGTCGACGAAGTGGCTCACGTAGGAGTCGACGTCGAGGTCGGACCCGTCTTCGAGACGGTTGGTCATCGCGCGAAGTGTGTGCTCTTCGAACCACTTCCGCAGGTCGGCGAACACCGTCGCCGGGTCGGTCCGGTCGGTCCAGCGCGTGCGTTCGATGACGGCGACATGGTCCGGCAAGAAGCTGTGCGTCCACATGTTCCATTCGGGGTAGGGCACGCCTTGCCTGCGGTTCGGTGTGGCTTCGAGGTCGTCGTCTCGAGGTCTGCTGGGTGGGGGCAGGTTGGGATTGCGGACGCCGCCATCACCCCCGACCGGTACGGAATACGGTCGGGGACGGCGCTTTTGAGCGCTGGTCCAGGGCATCCTGCCGAATCTGCGAATGGCATCTGGTAGCCCATGAGAGGTGACCGACGCCGACGGCAAGGTGCCCAGGAGGGGATACTCCGGCAGCTCGTGTCTGGTGCGCGCCAGTTCGATCGCGCGGTCGAACATCGAAGCGGCATCGGTGTCCTGGTCGGCGACCTCGAGGCCGGGCAGCTGGCGGCGCATCTCGGCGAGCAGCCCAGGCCAACGCGCCGCCACCCAACCCAGCGCGACGCTACCCTCGACGAGCCTCAGTGCGTGACGTTCACGCGCCGACAGGTCGCTCAATCGGTATTGAGCGACAACGTCTTTCGACGGCGAGCACTGCAGTGCGACTCCGCACGTCAACGTCCGCCGCGTCCAGTCCGGCGCCGGCGGATAGGGGACATGCACGACGGTCGATGCCCGGTTCAACCCGAAGCTGCGACGCTCGCCGGTCACCAGGCGCGCCCCCTCGCGACGTCCACCGCTCAGGGCGACGGCCGTCAACGAACAGCTGTGCTCGAGCGCCAGCGGATCAGCTTCAGCGACGTCGGGCACGGTTCAGAAGGTGCCGATACTGGAGAACATCCAATACCAGAACGCGATGATGAGACAGGTGCCGCCCCAGGCGGCGACGTATCGAAGGATCTCCCATACCCAGGTCATGATCAGGACCTCCTAATTGTTCGGATGGCTGACGCCGGTCGGTGAGTGGAGTCAGTCGGAGAAGATTTCGCGGTTGACGGTGTGCAGGTAGGGGATTGCGAGGAAGGGTGTGATGTAGAAGATGTCGTAGAGCCACCAGCCGATGACGGGGAAGACGACGCCGGCGTAGCGCACGTCGGCGTACATGGTCATGTTAAACACGTAGCCGATCCAGATCACCGCGCCCATCCAGCAGGTGATCACCATCCACTGGTGGCCCCAACGCTTCATCTGCAAAAACCCGATAGCGGCAGCGCACCTCATCGTGAAGACGGTCAGGATGAGGCCGATCTCCCAGCCCTTTTCGCCGGGGCCGGCCGCCCCGCCGATCCACAGCTCGTTGAAATGCCAGAAGTAACCGGCGTCGAACATGTTGCCCCAGCCGGTGAGAAGCACCCGGGCCAGCAGGGTGTGGTTGGCCACCATGTCGAGAGCCCAACCGACGGTGTTGATGGCGGCGTCGATGATCACCAGGTAGCCGAGCAGGGTGACGAGCATCGGACGCACGGACAATCCGGCGCGGTGGGCGCGGCGCAGCAGCCACACTCCGCGCAGAAACAAGGGAAGCCCGAAGATGCCGAGCGCGGCGGTGCCGATGAGCATGCTGCCCGCGATCAACCACTTGTCGGCCTGCCGCTGCGCGAGCCGCGACTGTTCCATGTGCTCGTCGAAGCCAAGTCCGTCGGGCTGGACGGTCGCAGTCCCCGCTTTGCGGCGTCGGGTCGACAACGGCAGATTCACGGCATCTACCTTCGGACAAATACTGACTTAAGTCAATGAGTACGGCGTCTTCAGCGTCGGCCCTGCCGAATCTCGATGCTGCGCAGCGTTCTTGTGACGTAGTCGTCGAGCATCGCCTCGCGCGTCGGCCACGCGCTGGTGGTGGTCAACAGCGCATAGAGCCCGAGAAGGAAGAACACCGCGCTGTTCATGGGTGTCACTTCGGGGTCGACCTCACCACGCCGCTGCGCACGCTCGATCTCCTGAGCCACGGCAACGATCAAGGGGTGGTCCTTCTCGTTCTCGGACGGCGGCCGCGTCGGCGAGAAATGCAACGCCAGGAAATCCTTGAACAGCGCGTCGCCGAGTCGGCGCTCGAGGCCCACCACCAACCGGACCGCCTCTCGCAAGGTGGACACTAGATCTGGTGCTGACTCCAGAAACCGCTTGATTTGCTTGGCAATTCGGTCTTCCTCGCGGCGCTCCAGCTCTAAAAGGACGTGTTCCTTGGTGGGGAAGTGGAAGAAGAAGGTGCCGTGGGCGACGCCGGCGGCGGTGACGATTGCGCTGACGTCGGCGTCGGCGATGCCGGAGCGTTTGAATTCGGCGACGGCTGCACCCATCAGACGTTCCCTGGTTTGCAGGCGCTTGGCTTCCCGTGCCGAGGGCCGGTCGAGCGTTGCCAATCTTGTCGCCCTTCTTCCGTAACTGCCACGACCGTATCGCGTCTCAGCTGCGCCGGCCGCCACGATATTGACTTGAGTCAGTTTTCTACTTTAGATGAGCAGATCCCGTCGTCGCGGTGTCTTCCGAGGAGCTTGCATGGCGCTTGAGCAATTCGACTTGTCAGGGCAGGTCGCGATCGTCACCGGCGCCGGCAAGGGCGTCGGTGAGGGCATCGCCCGAGTCCTGGCCGAGGCCGGCGCGGCCGTCGTGGGCACGGCCCGCACGGAGTCGGACATCACGGCAACGATCGCCGACATCGAGAATGCAGGTGGAACCGGGCTCGCGGTTGTCGCCGACGCGATGAGTCGCGCGGACAGCGAACGCGTGGTGAACTCCGCGATGGAACGCTTCGGACGCATCGACATCCTGGTCAACAATGTCGGCGGCTCGACGTACGCGCGGTTTCTGGACATCACCGACGAGGATTTCAGGCACACCTTCGACTGGTGCGTGACATCCGCATTCGTCATGAGCCAGCTCGTCGCACCGCACATGCTGGCCGCCGGTCACGGCTCGATCGTCAACATCTCCTCCGGTGCTGCCCGATTCGGCATTCGCGCCCTGACCGCGTATTGCGTCGCCAAGGGCGCTTTGGAAGCGCTCACCCGAGCGATGGCGCAGGAACTCGCGCCGAAGATCCGCGTCAATGCAATCGCGCTCGGATCGTTCGCTACGGCGGGACTGCAAGGAAGTCTGGATCTGATGCCGGGGTCGCTGGAGAAGATGCTGGAAGCCACGCCGCTGCACCGCCTCGGCGACGTCGAGGACTTGGGACGGCTCACCGTGTATTTGGCGACCCGCGACTGCTACGCCACCAACGCGATCTTCCACGTGGACGGCGGCATCGACTCGAACAATTCACCACTGCCCATACCGGACTACTAGGGGTGGGTATGCGCAGGGTCATACAGTTCTCCACGGGCAACGTGGGCCGGCATTCGTTGCGAGCTGTGATCGGCCGCCCGGATCTGGAACTCGTCGGAGTTCATGCCGCCAGCCCCGAGAAGGTCGGTCGCGACGCGGCCGAACTGTGCGGGCTCGACCAACCGACCGGCGTTGTCGCCACCGACGACGTCGACGCGTTGGTGGCGCTGGGCGCGGACTGCGTCGTCTACACCTCCCGCGGCGAGACGCGGCCGATGGAGGCGATCGACCAGATGGCCAGGTTCCTGGCAGCCGGCACGAACGTCGTCGGTACCTCGATGGTGTGGCTGGTCGCTCCACACCACGCTGAGGAATGGCTGCGAGAGCCGTTGGAGCGGGCATGCGAGGCAGGCAATTCCTCGCTGTACGTCAACGGCATCGACCCCGGCTACTCATGCGACACCCTGGTGCACGCGGCGCTGTCGCTGACGACACGCGTCGTCTCGATCACCGTGCAGGAGATCTTCGACTACGGCAACTACGACGATGCCGAATTCACCGGTGCCGCAATGGGTTTCGGATCGAGTCCCGACGATGATCCGCCGCTGCTGTTCTTGCCCGGTGTCATCGTGTCGATGTGGGGCGGACAAGTGCGCAGCTTGGCGGACAATCTCGGCATCACACTCGACGAGGTGCGTCAACGGGCCGAGCGCTGGTTCACACCAAAGCGCATCGACTGCAGGATGATGACGGTGCAGCCCGGACACATGGCCGCCGTTCGGTTCGCCACCGAAGGCATGCGTGCCGGCGAACCGATCATCACGGCCGAACACGTCACCAGGCTGACGCCGGCCGCCGCGCCGGACTGGGCCTTCCCTCCTGACGGACATACCGGCGTGCACCGCGTCGTCGTGGACGGCGAACCGCGGGTGGAGATCAACACACATGTTTCGCATCCGGTCCTCGACGCCACCGACGCCGGCTGCATGGCCACTGCGGCTCGCGTGGTCAATGCGATCGAGTGGGTGTGCTGCGGCCCCAAGGGATTGATCGGCATCGACGACATCCCGCTGGCAGCCACCATGCGAGGTTTGGCCTGGAGGTAGGGATCCGGCCACATCTGCAAGCGCGACACCGTATGTTCGCGGGCGATGAACCTTGATCCGGACAACGCCTCCTCACTGAGGCTGAGGGTCGTCGAGTTGGGCACCACGGCCGGTAACGACGTCGAGGAGCCGTCTGGGCCGGTGATCGCGGTCGGTTCGGCAGCTGACATAGCGGCTCGACCGGCCTGGGTGCAAAACGCGACGTTCACCCTCACCGGCGACGAGGTGGCGGATCGCCGGGTCATCACCGTGCCCTCTGTCCAGGCCGCCGTTGCGGAGCTCGAGCAGCGCATCCAGCGGTGGCCTCAGGCCGCCGCGGCGTGTGACGACGTGTTGCGGGCGATCGATCCTGGGGCGCCGACGTGGAGCGGTCTGGTCACCGAGTCGCTGGCCTACTCGACGCTGCAGTCCGGGCGTGAGTTCGCCGAGTGGCTGCAAGCCCGGGGTGCCGCCAGGATGCCCACCACTGCCGAGCCGATTCTCGTCGAACGCCAGGGCGACTCGCTGGTCATCTGGCTGAACCGGCCGCAGCGGCACAATGCGTTCTCCACTGACATGCGCGCCGCGCTTCTCGATGCGCTGGCCGTCGCACGTGTCGACGACGCGGTGCGGGAGGTGGTGCTGGCGGGGCAGGGGCCGTCGTTCTGCAGCGGCGGTGACCTCGCCGAATTCGGGTCGTTCGCCGATCCCGCCACCGCACACTTTGCCAGGACCCGCCACAGCCCGGCGCGCGTCCTCGACGATCTCGCCAGCCGACTAGGGGAGCGCCTGGTCGCCCGTGTCCACGGCCAGGTGCTCGGCAGCGGCCTGGAGATGGCTGCGTTCTGCGGCCGGGTCGAGGCGCACCCCGAATCGCGAATAGGCCTGCCCGAGTTGGCCATCGGACTGATTCCGGGTGCGGGCGGCATGGTCAGCATCACCCGGCGGATAGGCCGCTGGCGCACGGCGTATCTCGTGTTGTCGGGGCACGTGCTGACCGCCGCAACCGCACTCGAATGGGGGCTGGTTGACGCGGTTACACAATGAAGCCATGAGCTCGTTCGCGCTGCCGGTGTCGCTGGTGTCGCAGGCTCGGCAGATCGCCGCCACTGTGGCCGAGCGCGTGACGGCACTGGGCGGGCGCCCGGTGCAGCTCGACGCCGACGAGCTCATCACCGGACGCGCGGCGTTGCTGGGTCTAGGACCCCCGACACGCATCTCGTCCGGTGGCGCAAGCCGACTGCTCAGGGCCCGAGACGGCTGGTGTGCATTGACGCTCAGCCGCCCCGACGACCTCGACGTGGTGCCCGCGTTGCTCGAGTCGCCCGACGTGGGCGCCAATCCGTGGCCTGCGCTGACCGCCGCCGTCGCCGCGTGCGAGGCCGCGGAGTTCGCGGCCCGCGCCAGGCTGCTCGACCTGCCTGTCGCCGTGCTCGGCGAAGTCGGCGCGAGGCCGCCTACGGTGGTCCGCCACGACACCGCGTCGACGCGTCCGATCACCGAGCTGTTGGTGGTCGACCTGTCGTCGATGTGGGCCGGCCCGCTCTGCGGCCGACTGCTTGCCGCTGCAGGCGCCATCGTCGTCAAGGTCGAATCCTCCGCGCGCCCGGACGGCACCCGCCGCGGCGACCCGCGCTTCTTCGCCTGGATGAACAGCGGAAAGCTCTGCTATTCAACAGAATTAGGTTCACCCGATCTTACCCGGCTGCTTCGCGCCGCCGATGTGGTGATCGAAGGATCCAGGCCGTCGGCCCTCGCACGCCACGGGCTGTCCGCTGACGCTGTCCCCTCGCGGCCCGGCCGGATTTGGTTGCGCATCAGCGGATATGGCGCCGCGCATCCGGACCGGACAGCATTCGGTGACGACGCCGCCGTCGCCGGGGGACTGGTCAACACCGGCGCAGACGGCCCGGTCTTCTGCGGCGACGCGGTCGCCGATCCGCTGACGGGGCTGACCGCCACCGCGACGGTGCTCGAGGCGCTGGCACACGGCGGCGGCGTGGTCGCCGACGTCGCGATGGCACCGGTTGCGGCGACGTATGCCCCTGTCCCGGGCGGCCCGGTCGAGGCCGTCGCACCCCAGAGTTCGGCGCTGCCAACAGAACCCGCCCACGAGTTGGGAGCCGACAACGCCCTCGTGCGCGAACTGGTCGAGACGCGGCTCGTCGCATGCTGATTCGGCGGGCGGCTCTGTTCGACGGTCGGGTCGTCGACGTCCGCGTCGACCAACAGATCACCGACGTCGCACCAACTCTGCCCGCCCGACCCGGCGAGACAGTCGTCGACGCCCGAGCGGGCGCTGTATTGCCAGGACTGCATGATCACCACCTGCACCTGCGGGCCGCTGCCGCCGCGCTTGATTCGATCTCTGCCGGAGAGGGGTTTGCCGACACGATCGCAGCGGCCACACCGCATCGTGACGGCTGGATCCGCGTGGTGGGCTACCACGAATCAATGGCGGGCTCGTTGACTCGAGCGATGCTCGACACCCTGCGCCCGGACGTTCCGCTTCGCGTCCAACATCGCAGCGGCGCCCTGTGGATACTCAATTCTCTTGCGCTGCAACGCATCGGCCACCCAGACCATCCAGACGGCCGCATTCCGAGCACCGATCCTCCTCTCGACGCCGTGCCGCGCCGCGCCCACGATTTCGAGGCGCTGAGCCGACAACTGGCACACTACGGCGTCACCGGTGTCACCGACGCCACCCCTGACCTCGAGCCCGGCGAGATGGCCCACCTGGCAACAGCTCTCAGGCAGCGTGTACGGTTTCTGGCTCCGGGCAAGAAGATTCTGCACGACGACGATCTCGACGTCGACGGGCTGACCGCGTGGATCGCCGACTGTCATGATGCCGGGGTGCCGGTCGCCATCCACTGCGTCACCGCAGCCCAGCTCGTGGTCGCCATGGCCGCGCTGCGCGCCGCCGGCGCACATGCCCGCGACCGCATCGAACACGCCGCGATGGTGCCCGACGGATGCCTCGGCGAACTCGCGACGCTTGGTGTGACGGTGGTGACCCAGCCGAATTTCATCGGTGAACGAGGCGACGAGTATCGAACCGACATCCCGGTCGACGAGCACTGTCAACTGTGGCGTGTGGCCTCGCTGATGCGCGCCGGCATCCGGGTCGCCGGCAGCACCGACGCCCCGTTCGGCGCGCTGGACCCTTGGGCGGCGATGCGCGCCGCGGTGACTCGCGCCACGCCGGCAGGGGAGGTTCTCGGCCCACATGAACGCATCGGTGCGCCGCGGGCGTTGCAGATGTTCCTCGGGTCGCCGGATCGTCCGTCCGAGCCGCGACGCGTCGAGCCCGGGCAGCCCGGTGACCTATGCATCCTGGCCGCCGCACCCCGCGAGGCTCTGCAGACGCTTTCCTCCGACATGGTGGTGGCCACGGTCGTCGGCGGCGAGATCGCCCAAGCACGCTGAAGACCGGTGCACGCGGAAACGCAGAAATGTATTCTGCCCGAGTGCAGAATCGGATCGCCTCGGCCGCGACCGCAGCGGTGCTCGTGGTCGCCGGTCTTTCCGGCTGCTCGTCGGACAAGCAGCCGAATCACCCCAGCCAGGCGACGGTTACCGTCAACGGCAATACGGTGGCCAGTAAACAGGCCGTGAAATGCATTCAGCAGCAGTGGTATTGGACCATCTCGATCGGCGACCAGAACGTCTCCGGGGTGAAGGCGATGGTCAACCGGGCCGGTGACAAGTTGACGGCCGAGTCCGTGCACATCGTGAACTTGGGTGGGTTCACCGGCACGTACTCCAAAGGCGACGGCGGTGACGCCAGCGCCAGCTTCGGCGCCGAGACCTTCACCATCAGCGGCACAGCCCAAGGTTTCAACACGTCCAAGCCCAGCGAGCCGGCAACCGCGACGTTCAAAATCGTCGCGACCTGCTAAGGCCGGGGTTCGCAAGCGCTCAGCTGCGGTTGCGCCGAACCTCTTTGAACGGCACACCGCGATCGGCCGCATATTCGCGCGGAAATCCCAAGACGCGTTCGCCGATCACATTGCGGGCCACCTCGGTGGTGCCGCCGCCCAGTGAGGCGGTCTGCCGGGACAGGAAACGCTCGCCGAAGCGGATCAAGCCGTCGCCGCAGTCCACCACGCCGGCACTGGCGGCGATCGCCATCGCGGTGTCGATCTCGAGCTGATGAGTCTCGGCGTGGGTGATCCGGATGATCGAGCCCGCCGCCGGCGGCAGCGAGCCGTCGTTCACGGCGTGATAGATGTGGTCGATCAGCTGCTCCTGTACGGCGCGGTGGACCAGCGCGCGGCCCGCCATCTCCTGCAGTCGCTCATTGTCGGCTTGTCCCAACGTTTCCAGGAGTGCTGCGAAGTCCACCGGCACGTCCGTCGTGCCCTCCGCGCCGATCCCGCTTGCGAATTCGGACCCGCCGCCGACAGCCCGGCGTTCGTGGTACAGCTGGCGTGATGCGACGCTCCAGCCGTTGTTCACTTCGCCGACGACCGCGTCGTCCCCGACTTCCAGTCCGTCGAAGAACTCTTCGCAGAACTCCTGTGAGCCGTTGACCTGTTTGATGCGGCGCAACGTGATTCCGGGACTCTTGATGGGCACCAAGAACATCGTCAGGCCCTCGTGCTTGGGCACGTCCCAGTCGGTGCGCGCCAGCAGCAGTCCGTAGTCTGCGGCGAACGCACTGGTGCTCCATGTCTTGGCGCCGTTGATAACCCACTTGTCGCCCACACGGTCAGCCCGGGTGATCACACCGGCGAGATCGGAGCCGCCGCTGGGTTCCGACAACAGCTGCACCAGCACTTCGTCGCCGCGGATCGCAGCCGAAATGTGCTGACGCTTCTGCTCTTCGCTGCCGGTGTCGAGAATCGTGGCACAGCAGATTGTGAACGTGGGCGTGTTGAGGATGATCGGCATTTCGTAGGAGCGGGTTTCCGCGTCGAATGCCTTCTGGTACTCGATCGGCAAACCGAGTCCGCCGTATTCACGCGGGAAGCAAATGCCCGCGAATCCGCCCTCGTACAGCCGCTTCTGGAGTTCTCGCGCCCGCAGCCATGGTCCTTCTTCGCCGCGTTCGACGCCGGGCGGCTTGTCGGGATCGATCCGCGGCATGTTTTCCGCCAGCCACGCCCGGGCCCGGGCGGCGAATTCGTCGACCGTCTCCGCGACCGGTGGCGGTGCCGATGCCGTCTCCGTCATGCCGACTCCAATTGTCGCGTCAGCGCGTACACACGCAGATTGTGATCCTCCGGGGTGCCGAACATCGAGCGGTACAAGGTGACGCGCCGCAGATACAGGTGCAGATCATGCTCCCAGGTCACGCCGATGCCGCCGTGCAGCTGGACGCAGTCCTGCACCATGGCCGGTGCCCGTTCACCCACATACGATTTCGCGACACTGACCGCCATCTCGGCCCCCGCCGACCGCCGCGACACCTCGCGGACAGCCGCGCGGGTGGCGGCACGGCAGGCCTCCAGCCCGATCTTCAGATCGGCGAACCGATGCTTGAGCGCCTGGTAGGACGCCAGCGGGCGGCCGAACGAATACCGGTCGAATGCCCACTGAATAGTGAAGCCGACCACGGTGTCGAGGATGCCTACCACCTCCGCGCACTGCAGTACCTGCGCGATCTGGGCCTGCCGCTCGATGAGCGCAGCGGTCTGCGCCGGTGTGCCGACCGCAGCAGATTCGTCAACCTGCACGCCATCGAATTCGACTCGGGCATAACGCTTCACCAGATCAACGGATCGCTGCGGCTCGACTCGCACACCCGGCGCATCGGCGGAAACCAGGAACTGGCGGACGGCTCCGTCGCACGCGGCGGCGACGAGAAACAGCGAACTCTCGGCGCCCGCCTCCACGCGGTCCTTGATGCCGTCGATGCGGAATCCCGACGACGTCGGGGTGGCCGTCACCGTCGCCTGCAGCGGCGCCCACGGTCTGCCCGGTTCGTACACCGCCCACGAGGCAATTGCCTCCCCGGACATCAGCGCCTCGATCGTCGTTGCGTGACCGGTGTTTTCGCTCGCGTCGACGAGACCGGCCAGTACTGTGCTCACCGGATGCAGCGGTCCCGGCGCGACGGTCTTGCCGATCAGCTCGGCGACAAGAGCCAGGTCCTCGATGCCGTTTCCGGAGACGCTTCCCCCGCCCAGCTCCTCGGGCACCAGCAGGCTCGTCCAGCCCAGTTCGGCTGCACGGCGCCACCATTCGGGCTCGAATGAAATGCCGGCAGCGTGCAGCTCACGAACTCGGCTAAGGGATGCCTCCTTCTCGAGGAACGACTGCGCTGTCGACGCGAAGAGCAGCAGCTCCGGGTTGGCGGCATTTGTCATGCGGGAATGACCAGCGGCGGCACGTCCGCGTTGTGGACGATCTCGTTGGGCACGCCGAACAGCTCGATCATGTTGCCGCCCATGACCTTTCGCTGGCCCTCTTCATCGAGGCCGGCCAGATCGTCGATGAGTTTGGTCGGCTCGGCCAGGCCCTCGGGGTGTGGCCAGTCGGAACCGAAGATCACCCGGTCGACGCCGATGAGGTCGGCCATCTGCTTGAAGTCGTCCTCCCAGAACGGCGCCACGTACACACAGCGCTTGAACGCCTCGATCGGGTTCTCCGGGAACTCCTGCGGCATCTTCTTGTAGGTGCCGTCGAACTGCTTGAACAGATACGGCACCCAGTCCGCGCCGTTCTCGATCGACAGCACGCGCAGATCGGGATTGCGGGTCAGCGCACCGTGGCAGACCAGCGCCGCCATCGAGTCCTCGATCGGCCGCTTACCCATCGACACCATCCGGAACGCGGTCGGCTTGAACGGCAGGTACTCGTCGGCGGGCTCCCAGTCGTTGAGGTACTCGGCGTAACCGGAGTCCGACGCGTGCATGGACACCGGGATGCCGGCCTTCACGCACGCATCCCAGAACGGGTCGAATTCGGGAAGCCCGAACGACCGAGTGCCCTTGAGGCCGGGCACCGGGGCCGGCCGAACCAGCACCGTCTTGGCGCCACGCTCCAGACACCACTCGAGTTCCTCGAGTGCGCGGTCCATGATGCCGAGGTTGATGACCGGCGTGGAGAAGATCCGGTCTTGGTAGTTGAACTGCCACGTCTCGTACATCCACACGTTGAGCGCGTGGATGACGTCGGCGATGAGCTCGGGATCGTCCTTCATCCGCTCCTCGACCAAGCTCGCCAGGGTCGGGAACATCAGCGAGTAGTCGAGTCCCAGTGAATCCATGACCTCCAGCCGGGCCGCGGGTTCACGGAACGCCGGGATCGCCTTCATCGGCTTGCCCATCACCTCGCGGAAGCTCTTGCCGCCGCTGCCGTGGCGGAAGTACTCCTCTTGGGCGCCCGGGCGGGCGACGACCTCGAAGGTGGGGTTCGGGATGTAGTCGCTGACCTGGTTGCGCACCATGATCTTGGTGCGGCCCCGGACCTCGATGTAGTCGATGACGTTCTTGCGATGGTCGGGCAAGAACTTGGTCAGCGCCTCTTTGGGTTCGTAGAAGTGGTTGTCGGCGTCGAACACCGGGAAGGGAAGCTGCCGGGCTGCCATGACCGTCTCCTGAAAATCTCGTTAGTCGAAAGTGGTAATGACATTACCACGCCCGGACCAGCCAGTCAGCTGCGGTCCGCGGCGCGGCCGATGCCGTGGACGCAGAACTCGAAAATGTGGTCGGAGTCGATCGGGACGCCGTTGAGTTCCGCGCCGAGCACCCGCAGTCGCATCGCGCCCAACACTGTCTGCATGATCAGCGCGGCCGTCGTCTCCACGTCGAGCTCGGCGCGGATGCTGCCCTCGGCGATGCCGCGGCGCAGGATGTCCTGGATCAACTGGTGCAGCGGCAGCAGCACGCGCGCGTATTCACCCGGGCGACTCTCGGCCAGATGGTCGTTGTAGAAGGTCAGGCCGCGGTTGATGCTGTCCTGGGTGTGCGACGCGGCGGGTGCGCAGATCCGGTCGACGAGCAGACGCAGCGCGGCGATGCTTTGCAGATTCGACGTTTCCTCGCGCCACCTGCCGGTGGACTCGGCCATGATCTTGTCGATCAGCGCCAGCAGCAGCTCGTCCTTGGACGAGAAGTGCTGATAGAACGACCGCAGTGAGGTCTTCGACCGCTCCACCACCTCGAGCACGGTGAAATCCGTGCGCCCGGTTTCGCCCAGAATGGCCAACGCGGACTTCATGAACCGGCTCGCGCGCGACTCGGTATCGGATGTCGCGGACCGACCGGCTCCGGTCTCCGTCGGTTGACCGGTCGGCTTCGCCATCGGCTCACCCTTCACGTCAGCGCTACAGGTATGAGAATGACGTTACCGCTTCCTCCACGCTCTAGGTACTGTGTTGCTCCGGTGCGCAATGGGGTCGACGAGTGAGGAAGACATGACGACGGATTCAGGGCAGACGCAATGGTCGGTCACCGGCCTGCTCGAGTTGTTCGACGTGCAGCCGAGCGGTGAGGATCGCTTCACCGCCCCGACGGGCATCGCCGGTGATGACGAACGTCAGGTGGTCGAGGGTTCCCAGGTGCTGTCGCAGTCGATTGTTGCTGTGGCAAAACGCTTTTCGGACAAGTCGGTGCGCTCGGTGCACGGGGTTTTCAGTCGTGCCGTGCTGGTCGGTACTCCGGTCGAGTTGATCGTCGACGTTGTGCACGAGGGCCGGTCCACCGCCACCGCTGTCGTGTCGGCCCAGCAGAATGGCAAGCGCTGCATGACGTTCACGGTGTTCGCCGACGTGCCGTCGGACGACGTGATCCGCCACCATCTGCCGCGGCCCCAGGTGGCGGCGCCGGCCGAGGCGAACCACTCCGAGATGCCGATGATCGGACGGCAGCTGCGCCTGGTCGACGTGGTCGACGTCAACAGTCCCGACGAAGTGGGGCCGCCCGAGTTGTACGCGTGGCTGCACTACGACCCGATTCCCGCCCGCGATGATCTGGCCAAGGCGTTGATCGCGTATTTTACTGGCCACCTTGGCATTTCGACCACGATGCGGGCACATGAAGGCATCGGGACCAGCCAGGCTCACCTCACGGTGTCGACGGCGCCGATGACGATCACGGTCAGCTTCCACGAGCCGGTGCGCTGGGACGGATGGCTGCTCTACAGCCACGAGAGCACACAGGTGGGCGCGGGCATGTCCTATGTGAGGGGCACCGTGCATACCGAGGAGGGCGAGCTGATTGCGTCGTTCACGCAGGACGCGATGATCCGTCCGCTGCGCACCACCGATACCGCGATCAAAGAGCAAGCGCGCCTGTAGCCGCCGTCGTGATTTCGGCGCGCTTACGCTGAGCATCGTTCAGCGCGCGGAAATCGCGCGCAGTTCGCGCTTGAGCACCTTGCCGTAGCTGTTCTTCGGCAGCTCGTCGACGAACACGTAGCGCTTGGGCCGCTTGAACCGGGCGATGCGGTCGAGCAGATGCGCGTCGAGCTCGGCCGGGTCGACATCGCCCACCACGAACGCCACCACCACCTCACCCCACTCCTCGTCAGGTGCACCCACCACGGCGGCCTCGGCGACACCGGGATGCTGCACCAGCACCTCCTCGACCTCGCGTGGGTAGATGTTGCTGCCGCCGCTGATCACCACGTCTTTGGAGCGGTCGCGCAACGTCAGATAACCCCGGACGTCGAACGAACCCATGTCGCCGGTGCGCAGCCAACCGTTCTGCAGCGTGGCGGCGGTTGCGCCCGGGTTGTTCCAATAGCCCGACATCACGACGTCTCCGCGGCAGACGATTTCGCCGATCTCGCCGATGTCAGCCTGCGTGCCGTCGTCCCGCAAAACCGCGACCTGGACACCGGACCGGGGGTATCCGACCGACCCCAGGATGGCGTCGTCAGCGTTCAGGTGGTCGGCTCGGCGCAGGCCGGTGATCGTCATCGGCGCTTCACCCTGCCCGTACAGCTGAGTGAAGATCGGTCCGAACGCCGACATCGCCTTCTTCAGGCTGTCGACATACATGGGGCCGCCGCCGTAGACCACAGTCCGCAGATTGCGTGGGCGGGGTCGTCCTGTCTGCACCAGACGGTGCACCATCGTCGGCGCGAGGAACGCGCTGCAGCCGGGATGGTGCTCGCACAGATCGAGGAACTCGTCGGGGTCGAATGCACCCGATTGCGGAATCACCTGGCGCGCAGCGCGTAACACGTACGGAGGGATGTAGAGCCCGGAGCCGTGCGACATCGGCGCGCCGTGCACCAAACTGCAATTCTCGTCGGGCGAATCGAAATCCGCGAGATGGGCAACCGTCATCGCCATCAGATTGCGGTGGGACAGCATCGCGCCTTTGGATCGGCCGGTGGTTCCGCTGGTGTAGAACAGCCATGCCAGCGCCGACGGATCCGTCACCGGCGGCGCAGCAAGGTCCGCAGATAGCCAGCGCGAGTACCCCTCGCTCCCAACGACTTCCACCGGTACGGCACTGACGGACGACAGCTCGGCGGCAATTTTGGCCGACGCGAACACCTGCACGGCACCGGCATCTTCGAGAATCTGCACCATCTCGCGCGGATGAAGCTTGTAATTGACCGGAACCACCACACATTCGGCCGCCCAAATCGCGAACATCAGCTCGACGATCTCCGGGCGGTTCTCGCTGGCGATCGCCACGCGTGCGCCCGGACCGCCCACCGCGGCGATCGAGGTGGCCAGGCGCAATGCGCGCTCGCGCAATTCGCTCCAGGTGCTCACGCAGTGAGCGCCGTGGTAGACCGCGCCCCGGTCGCCGAACCGTGACGCCGCCTGGTCCAGCAGCGCGAAAAGGTTCACCGCGGCATCCACTCCGAGGTCAGGGCGAAGTCGGACAGATATTTCGTGGAACTCCAGCCGCCGTCGACGACGATCGTCTGCCCGTTGATGAAACTGCCACCCTCCGAGCACAAGAACGCCACCGTGCTCGCGATGTCGTCCACGCGGCCGAGCCGCGGATACGGCGTCATCTCGACATTGATCTTGCGGAACCGCTCGTCCTCCAGCCGGTGCGCCACCATCGGCGTCAGCGTCACGCCCGGTGCCACGGCGTTGCAGCGGATGCCTTGCGGGCCGTACTGGCATGCGATGTGCAAGGTCAGCGCCGTCAGGCCGCCCTTGGCCGCCGAATAGGCACCACCGCGAAGCCCTCCCACCACCGCGAACGTCGACGTCACGTTGACGATCCCGGACCCGGATTGCATGTGCGGCAACACGTCTCGCGCCAGCCGGAACGGGGCGCGCAGCATCACGTCCAGGAAGGAGTCGAGTGTCGCGTCGTCGGTCTCGTGCAGTGGCTTGGGACTGCCGAGGCCTGCGTTGTTGACCAAGAAGTCGATGCGCCCCCACCGTTCGACGGCGTCTTCGACGATCCGGCGCGGCGCGTCGTCGCCGGTAACGTCGACGGCCAGCGTCGCGATACGTCCGGGGCCGTCGATTGCGTTCTCCAAGTCGGCAAGCCTGCTCTGGTCACGACCGACACCGAGCACCGCCATCCCCATTTCGGCCAGCTTGACCGCGCAACCGAATCCGATCCCGCTGCTTGCCCCGGTGACGATTGCTACCTGCACAGCCGACCCCTTCTGATCTTCCCGCAAGCGTTCATCGTGATGTCTCGATCAGCGCCGCCCGGATCTTGTGCTTGAGCACCTTGCCCGCGTCGTTCTTCGGCAGTGACTCCCATATCACCACTTGCTCCGGGGATTTGAACCGAGCCACCCCATGATCGGCCAAGAAGCTGCCCAATTCCGCGACGCCGGGCATGACGGCGGCCCCCGCCGGCACCACCACCGCGCAGGCTCGCTCGCCGGTGCGCTCGTCGGGCAGCCCGACCACCGCCACCTCGGCGATGCCCGGATAGCGGGCCAAGATGTCCTCGACTTCTTTCGGGGAGATGTTCTCCCCATTGCGGATGATGATGTCCTTTGCCCGCCCCGTCACCACCAGGTAGTCGCCGTCGACCCAGCAGCCCAGATCGCCGGTGCGGAAATACCCCTCGGCGTCGAACGCGTCGGCGTTGTCTTCTGGATGCAGATAACCGACCAGCATCTGCGGGCCGCGGGCACAGATTTCCCCGGAGCCGGCCGGGGCAGCGTCGTGGTCGACCAGCTTGACGTCGGCGATGCCGGGGCGCCCGTCGGTGTCCGCCGCATGGTCGATGTCGCCGGGCTCCGGCGAGCCGACCGTCGTCACCGGCACCTCCGTCGAACCGTAGACCCGGGTGACCACAGCCCGGTCGAAATACGATGCGGCCCTTCGGATCAGCGCAGGCGAGACAGCTGCGCCGCCACAGATGAACACCTTGAGGTCCGGCAGTCGGGTGCCTGCGCGGCCGGCCGCGGCGAGCAAGCGATCCAAAAACGGGGTGGCTCCGGCCATGTGCGTGCAACGCTCCCGCTGCATCAGCGTCACCGCGACATCCGGATCCCATCGATCCATCAGCACCGCGGTGGTGCCCAACAGCAGCGGGCATTCGAATGCATAGATCGACCCGCCGATGTGAGCGATCGGGGACGGCACCAGGAACCGGTCTCCCGGGCTCACCATCCAGTAGTCCCGGATTTGGCAGATCAGCGCATGAATCGAGTTATGGCTGTGCAGAACACCTTTCGGGCGCCCGGTGGTTCCGGACGTGTAGAGGATCATCTGCACCGCATCGGGATCCAGAGCCGGCAGCTGTGCATCGGCGCCGCGCAACAGCGACGGGTACGGCGTGTGTCCCGACGGCTCACCGCGCACCACGACGACCTCCGGCGCGGACGGCAGCTGCGCGGTGACCCGAGTCAGCATCGCCACGTAGTCGTAACCGCCGAAGTGCGCTGCGATGAACACCATCCGGCTCTGGGAATCCGTGAGGATGAACCGCAGCTCGTGGTCACGCAGCGACGGCAGAATCGGGTTCACGACCATCCCCGCCAATGTCGCCGCGAGGTAGACCACCGCCGCCTCGTGCCAGTTCGGCAGCATGAACGAGACCACGCTTGCCGGTGGCAAGCGGGTCAGCATGGTCTGCGCCAACGCGCTGGCCTGGCGTTCCAAGCTCGCGCAGTCGATGCGAATATCGTTGTCGACCAGCGCAATTCGGCGGGGCGTGGTATGAGCGGCCTCGCGCAGTGAGTCGGCGAGCGTGGTGCGCACCCACCCACCTCGGGCGTTGGTGTCGGCCGTGGGCACGCCGGCCTAGCCCTTCACCCGGCGCATGGTCATCGAGTGGCGGAACCGTGACGCCGGGTGGGTGTTGATGGTCACCTGAGCCACCTCGCCGTCGGAGGTGGTATAGGTGCGGCGCATCTCCAGGGCTGCGCTGCCCGTGCTGACCTTCAGGCCGTCGGCAAGCTCGGGGGAGACCACCACCGCCGAGATCTGTTGATGTACCTCGACGACGCTCACTCCGAAAAGATCTTCGATCAGCGGAAAGATCGGGCCGGTGTGGCGCTGCAGCAGCCGGCCCACCGCCGCGAATGCGCGGTTGATGAAGTACTCGGTGCGGCAGATCGGTGCAGAGGCGCCGTCGCCTTGTCGGTAGCCCGCCACGGCCAGCCACTCGGTGCCGGCGGCGAGTCCGGTGCGGGCAGCCAGTTCGTCGTCGACGGTCACCGGCGCATTCGACTCGATGGTGAACTGGGTGCCGGCCGCGAACGCGATCAGGTCGTCTATCGACATCACATCCTGCGCATAGGAATTCGACGCCGGGCGGGGCACCACCAACGTGCCTGCTCGCGGCCGCGAGGCTACGAGGTTGTCTTCGCGCAGCCGCCGCAGCGCCTCCCGAACGGTGTAGCGGCTGACTGCGAATCGCTCGCACAGCTCGTGTTCGGTGGGCAGCTGTGAACCCACCGGGTAAACGCCGTCGACGATTTCCTTCCGGAGGGTGCGCGCCACCTGCAGATAGCGGTGCTCGGTCGGCGAAAGCGTCATCTTTCGGCCCGGCGCAACGCCAGCACGCTGCCGTCCCCGTCGGCAGAGACGAAAAGCGTGCCGTCAGGTCCGACGGCGATTCCCGCGAACGGGCCCTGGGGACCGGAGAACGGCGGCAAGCCCTTGAGCGGCTTGGGCACCACACCGGGCGGCGGGCCGATCGGCAACCCGGCCGCTATCGTCTTCCGGGATGGCCCCGCGAGGTCGAATTCTTCGACGGTCTTGGCACCGGCGTCGACGATGTAGAGCCGCTGGCCGGCCACGAGAATGCCCTGGGGAGTGTGCAATTCGTCGACGACGGTCTCTGCGCCCGAACCGCTCAACCGCACGACGCGGCCGGCGCCCGACTCGGCGACCAGCACGCCGCCGTCCGGGGCGATCGCCACGCCCACAGGATCGTGCAGGCCCGACGCGAGCACGTCGACCTTGCCCGCGTCGACCGACAACACGCGTCCCGTCCCTAACTCCGCGACGACGATGCCGCCCGGTCCGATGGCCACGCCGTACAGCTGATCGAATCCGTCTGCCAGAACGTCGGTTTCGCTCACCGCCGGCCGGTAGCGCGATACCTGGCCGCCGGACGTTGTCACGACGAACTCACCGGCGCCCGCAGGTGCCACGCCCCGCACGAAGCCGGGATAACCGGGCGAGAACAACATGCCGACGGTCTGCAGGCTTCCGTCGGAGCCGACGACGTAGAAGTACGTGCCGTCGGCCACATACAGCCAGCCGTCGGCAGCGACCGCGAGGTCCAGGGGCCAGTTGAAGCCGCCCGGCAGCAGCGTGCGCGCTTCGCCACCCGGGAGAACCTCGGTGATCTCGCCGCCGATGTTCGACACCAGCAGCCTGCCGTCCACGAAAGTGCAGTTGTCCAGGCCGGGATTGAGCTGGGCGAGCAGCGACTTCTCACCCGTGCGCGGGTCGATGCGCAGCACCTGGCCGCTGGCCACCTGGGTGGACACGATGTAGCCCTCGGAGTCGAACTTCACCGAGTCCGGGACGCCCAGGTCGGCGGTGACCCGTTGTGGTTCACCGCCATCGGGGTCGATACGCCAGATCTCATTCGTGCCCATCACGGGGAAGTACAGCAGGCCGTCGGGCCCCACCTCCATTGCGTTGAGCAGCGGCATGTTCTCGACCAGCACACGCGGCCGGCCGCCGTCCAGATCGAGCTCGAGCAGCCGGCCGCCCTCACGGCATTCTCCGATGAACAGCCGGTCGCGGTACACGGTGATGCCGTTGGCCGACGGCAGGTCGTCGCGGAGGACCTTGGCGCGGCCGTGCGTGTCTAGCACGCTCACCCGGCCGTCCATCACCTCGGTGGCGTAGAGATTCCCGCGCGAATCGAACGCGACGTCGTCGGGGGCGATGATGTCGCCACCCTTCGCGGTCACCGTATCCAGCGCTCCGGTCTCGAGGTCCAGCGCGCTGATCTGGCTTCCCGTCACCTGGGCGACGTAGACCCGGCCGTCGCGGCCGGTGCGCAGGCCGTTGGCACCGAACAGCCGGCTCGGCCCGGTCACCCGCTCGAGTCGCCAGCCCGGCGCCACATCCGGCGTGACGGCGACGGGATAGCGGTTGCCATTCAGCGACATGGCATCTGACGCTATCAATTGCTCCTAGTCCAGACAATAGGCGCGGCGAGCACGTTAGTCAGCCTTGACGCCGTCGTTGCCGCTGCGGAATAGTGTTCTGCAATATGCAGAGTACGGTATGTTGTCCGGACAAATCGGTCGATGGCTGAGCTGCTGAGCCTCGCCGGCCGCACCGTGGTGGTGGCCGGCGCCGGCGGTGGTGGCATCGGGACGACGATCACGCGGATGGCCGCCCAGGCAGGCGCGACCGTGATCGCGGTGAGTCGGTCGAAAGAGAACCTCGACGAACACGTCGTCCCGCTGGCGCGGCAAGGACTCGCGGTGCTCCCGGTGCCCGCCGACGTGTCGACCGACGACGGCATCGGTGCAGTGCTCGAGCATGCCCGCCGGGCCGAGGGCACCCTTTACGGACTGGTGAATGTCGCCGGCGGCGCTGCACCGCAGACGTGGATGCCGTCGACCAGGGTCACTCGCGAGGACTGGCGGCAACTGTTCACCGCCAACCTCGAGACCGCGTTCTTCATGAGTCGAGCCGTGGCCGCCGAATTGCGGGCGAATGGGCTTGGCGGATCGATCGTGTCGCTCTCGTCGATCAGCGGCATGAACACCGCGCCGTTTCACATCGCGTACGGAACCGCCAAGGCGGCGGTCGCCGCGATGACGCGCACCATGGCGGTCGAACTCGCCCTGGACGGCATCCGGGTCAACGCCGTGGCGCCCGGGGTGACCGAGACCGCGGCGTCGCGCACATACGTCGACGAGGATCCCGAGCGGGATCGTCGTGCGATCGCCATGGGCCGGCGCGGGCGACCAGAGGAGCAAGCCGGCGTCATCTTGTTCTTGCTGTCGGACCTGTCGAGCTACATCACGGGGCAGACCCTTCTCGTCGACGGCGGTCTGAGCCTGCGCTGGAGCCACCTCGGCGCCGACAACACCTCGCTCTTCCTGAAGGACGAGTCCTTCCGCAGCGCAATCAGTCGACCCTGAAAGGAGGCTGTGATGGCAGAACCGAATGGTCAAGTGGCAGAAGAACTGTCAGAGCCGATGACCATCGGCGTGGAGGCGTACATCTCAGAGGACTATGCCCGTGCCGAGCGTGACAAGCTGTGGCGCAAGGTCTGGCTGCAAGTCGGCCGGGTCGAAGAACTTCCCGACGTGGGCAGCTACCTGACCTACGACATCCTCGACGATTCAATCATCGTCGTGCGCATCGGGCCCGACGAATTCGCGGCACACCACAACGTCTGCATGCACCGGGGCCGGCGGCTGATCGACACTCCCGACGGCGCCAAGAATGCGGTCGGCCGCACCCGCAAGTCGTTTGTCTGCGGGTTCCACGGCTGGACTTACGGGCTCGACGGTGCCTGCACACACATCCGCGAGCGCGACGACTGGAAAGGCGCGCTCACACCGCAGAACACGCACCTTGCACCGGTCCGGGTAGACACGTGGGGCGGATGGCTGTGGATCAACATGGATCCCGAGTGCGAGCCGCTGATGGATTACCTGTTCCCGGCCGCCAAGATCCTCGACCCGTTCGGCTTGGAGAACATGCGCTACAAGTGGCGCAAGTGGTTGTACTTCGACTGCAACTGGAAGGTCGCACTGGAGGCCTTCAACGAGACCTACCACGTCTACACCACCCATCCGGAATTCAACAGGTTCGGCGAATTCAAGGGCTGGGCCAAAGCGCAAGGCAAGCACAGCAACATCGGCTACGACGCGCCTGAGGATCTCGAGGAGACCAAGTCCAAGATCCGGTTGGGCACCGGTAAGGATCCGCGGGTGTCGACCGCCGAAATGCAGGTCTACACAATGGAAGAGACCAACGCCACCACCACCCAGACGCTCGTGAACGCCGCGCTGCGGCTCGTCGACGAGCTGCCCGAGGGCACCCCCGCCGACAAAGTGCTGGCGCATTGGCTGGATTCTGCCCGCCGCGACGACGAGGCCCGGGGCGTGTTCTGGCCGACGATCCCGCCGGAAGTGCTGGGCCAGAGCGGGACAGCGTGGCAGATCTTCCCGAACTTCCAGATCGGCCAGGGCCTGACCAGTGCGCTGTGCTATAGCGCCCGACCGCATCCCAGCTACGACCCCAACAAGTGCATCTTCGAAGTGTCGGTGTTCGAGCTGTACCCCAAAGGCCAAGAGCCGCAGACGGAATGGGAGTACACCCCGGTGGGTGATCCGCGCTGGCGCTCAGTGCTGCCGCAGGACTTCTCGAACATGGCAGCGGTGCAACAAGGAATGAAATCCCTTGGCTTCCCGGGCACCATGCCCAACCCGTATCGCGAACGCAGCACCGTGAATCTGCACTATCAGCTGTCCAAATACATGGGAACCGGCGCACCACGCGAACTCGCTAAGGAACCGCTTGCCCGGGAAGCGGACGGCGAAGGAGAAGCTCACACATGACAATGTTCGACACCTGCGGGCCCACCGAGACGCCCGACGACATCGACATCGAGGCGCTGCGGCAAAAGTATCTCTACGAGCGTGACAAGCGGCTGCGGCCGGAAGGCAGCAAGCAATATCTGGAGCTGAAGGGCGAGTTCGCCGACTTCTACGAAGTCGACCCGTACACGCCGGTGACACCCCGCGACCCGATCAACGCGGACATCGAGGTCGCGGTGCTCGGCGGCGGCATCGCCGGTTTGCTCGCGGGCGCCTACCTCAAGAAGGCCGGCGTGGACGATGTTCACATCGTCGAGATGGGCGGCGACTTCGGCGGTGTCTGGTATTGGAACCGCTTCCCCGGTATCCAATGCGACAACGACGCGTATTGCTACATCCCGATGCTCGAGGAGCTCGGCTTCATGCCGTCGAAGAAGTTCGCGGACGGCGCAGAGATCTTCCAGCACTGCCGCAATATCGGCAAACACTTCGGACTGTACGACGGAGCAATCTTCTCGACGCAGGTCTGCCAGATGCGTTGGGACGACTCGGCCAACCGCTGGCGGCTGAGTACCAACCGCGGTGACGACATCCGGGCACGCTTTGTCGTCATGACGCAGGGGTCGTTCAACCGTCCGAAGCTGCCCGGCGTTCCCGGCATCACGGATTTCAAGGGTCACCAGTTCCACTCGGCTCGCTGGGATTACGACTACACCGGCGGCGACGCCAATGGCGGCCTGCACAAACTGAACGACAAGCGGGTCGCGCTGGTCGGCACAGGGGCGACCGGTGTGCAGCTGGTTCCGCATCTGGGCCGAGATGCCCAGCACCTCTACGTGTTTCAGCGCACGCCGTCATCGGTGGACGTGCGAGCCAACACGCCGACCGATCCGCAGTGGGCGGCCTCCCTGCAACCGGGCTGGCAGGAGGAACGCAAGCGCAACTTCCACCGCTGGTCCCCGTTGGGCGAGGGCGCGGTGTTCGACGAGCCCGATTTGGTCTGCGACTTCTGGACCGAGTTGGGGCGCAACCTGACCGCGCGCATCGCTGCGTTCGAGGACCCTACGTCACTGACGATCGAGCAGATCATGGCCATCCGGGAGGAAGAGGACTACAAGGTCATGGAGCGCCTGCGGCGCCACGTCGAGGCCGTCATCGACGACCCCGTGACCGCCGAGGCGCTCAAGCCGTACTACCGCTTCATGTGTAAGCGACCCTGCAGCAGCGACGAGTACCTGCCGACCTTCAACCGACCGAACGTGACGCTGGTCGACGTCTCGGATTGCAAAGGGGTCGAACGGGTGACGGAGAAAGGGCTCGTGGCCAACGGGGTCGAGTACGAGGTCGACTGCATCATCTGGGCCAGCGGCTTCGAGATCACCACCGAGATCAGCCGCCGCTACGCCATCGACGCCATCGAAGGCCGCGACGGCCTGTCATTGTTCGACCACTGGCGCGACGGCTACAAGTCGCTGCACGGGATGACAAGTGTGGGCTTTCCGAACCAGTTCTTCACCGGCTTCATCCAGGGCGGCGTTTCGGGCAACACCACCGCGATGTTCGAGCAGCAGGCCGAGCACATCGCCTACATCATCTCCGAAGCAATCGCACGCGGCGTCACGACCGTCGAGCCGAGCCAGCAAGCTCAGGACGACTGGGTCAAGACGATTCGCGAACTCTCCGTGGACATGACGGAGTTCGCGGTCTCGTGCACGCCCGGCTATTACAACAACGAAGGCGGAGGTGGCGGAGAAGGGATCCGGTCTGCCATCGGTGAGCCGTATTCGCCCGGCTTCTATGCTTTCGGTGACCTGCTCAAGGCCTGGCGCGACAAGGGCGATCTCGACGGCCTGGTTCTCGGAAGTTAGATGCCAGAACGCAGATTCGACGATCGCGTCGCCGTCGTCACCGGCGCCGGCCGCGGGCTGGGCCGGGCGTACGCGCTGCTTTTGGCCGCGCGCGGCGCGAAGGTGGTGGTCAACGACCCCGGAGTCAGCCTGTCCGGCAAGGGCATCGACGACGGACCCGCCGCCGGCGTGGTGTCCGAGATCGAAGCGGCCGGCGGCCATGCCGTTGCAAGCACCGATTCGGTCGCCTCACCGGAGGGCGGTAAGGCGATCATCCAGACCGCCCTCGACCACTTCGGCCGCATCGACATATTGATCCACAATGCCGGCATCGTCCGGCGCGCCTCGCTGTGCGACATGACGTACGAAGATTTCGACGCGGTCGTCGACGTCCACCTCAAAGGCGCGTTTCATGTTGTGCGGCCGGCGTTTCCGGTCATGTGCGGGTCCGGTTACGGGCGCATCGTGCTCACGTCGTCGATCGGTGGCCTGTACGGGAACCACGCGGTGGCCAACTACGCAGTAGCCAAGGCCGGGCTGATCGGATTGTCGAACGTCGCGGCGCTGGAGGGAGCACCGCACGGCGTGACGTCGAATGTGATTGTTCCAGCAGCGGTGACGAGAATGGCCGAGGGCATCGACACGTCGGCCTATCCGCCGATGGGCCCGGACCTGGTGGCGCCGGTCGTGGGGTGGTTGGCTCACGAAACATGCTCGCTCACCGGCGAAATGCTCGTCGCGCTCGCCGGCCGGGTGGCCCGAGCGATGATCGCCGAGACACCGGGGGTATACCGGCCGTCGTGGACGGTGGAAGACGTCGCCGACAACATCGACGCCATCCGCGACGCAACCGGGCCGGTGATTTTTCCCGTCGTGCCCGACGGCCACGGCGACCACATCCGCTACAGCTTCGCGATGGCCGGCCGGCAGGAAGCCCACCATGGCTAGTCCCGAGTCGACGGGCCCGCTGGCCGGGGTGCGCGTCATCGACCTGACCGCGATGGTGATGGGCCCGTACTGCACGCAGATCATGGCCGACATGGGCGCCGACGTGATCAAAGTCGAACCGCCAGAAGGCGACAACACCCGCTACATCTCGGTGGGTCCCGCTCCGGGCATGAGCGGGGTGTTCGTCAACGTCAACCGCGGCAAGCGCAGCGTAGTGCTGGACCTGCGCACCGACGACGGAAAACGCGCGTTGCGCAAGCTGATCGAGACCGCCGACGTGTTCATCCACTCGATGCGAGCCAAGGCCATCGCCAAGCTCGGTTTCAGCTATCCAGACGTCGCCGCGATCAATCCGGCCGTCGTCTACACCAACTGCTATGGGTACGGCCGCCGCGGTCCGGACCGTGACCGTCCCGCATACGACGACACCATCCAGGCCGAATGCGGGCTGCCGGCCGTACAACAGCAGCTGACCGGAGAAGCGAACTACGTCGGAACGATCATGGCGGACAAGGTCGCTGGGCTCACCGCGCTTTACGCGACGATGATGGCGCTGTTTCACCGCGAGCGCACCGGCGAGGGCCAGGAGGTCGAGGTCGCGATGTTCGAAACCATGGCCTCGTTCATCCTCGTCGAGCATGCCAACGGCGCGATGTTCGACCCGCCGCTGGGACCTGCCGTCTATCCGCGCACCGTGGCGCCCAACCGCAAGCCGTACCGCACCAGCGACGGCTACATCGCCGCGCTGATTTACAACGACAAGCACTGGAACGCGTTCGTGGACGCGGTGAAGCCGCCGTGGGCCAGCGACCTGTACGCCACACTCGAGCGGCGCGCGCGCCAGATCGACACGGTGTACGCGCTGGTGGCCGAGACCATGACGCAACGGACCACCGACGAATGGCTTGCGCTGTTCGCCGAACTGGAGATCCCGGCCGCGCCTATCCACACGCCGGACTCCTTATTCGACCATCCGCACTTGAACGCGGTCGGCTTGTTCGAGACGGTGCAGACTTCGCAGGGCCCCGTGCGGTTTCCCGGTGTGCCGACGTGGTTTTCCCGTACGCCGGGCCGGGTGGCCGGCCCCGCTCCCGAGTTGGGTGCCGACACCGCCGAGGTTCTCGACGAACTCGGTGTCGGGGCCGACGCCGAACCCGTGTTGGGGTCAGGGTAGGAGCGGCCGTGGACTTCGAGATGGGACCGCAAGCCACACAACTTCGCGCGGAGCTGCGCGAGCTCGTCAAAACCCATGTGCCGTCGGATTATCTGGGCGCATTCACCGACGATCCAGCAGATCTCGAAGTGGCGCAGCGGTTCTGCCGGCTGCTCGCCGAGCGGGGCTTGCTGTGCCTGTCTTGGCCGGAAGAGTTCGGCGGCGGCGGCGCGTCGGTGTGGGAGCAGACTGTGGTGCGCGAGGAGATGTGGGCGCATCACGAACCGCGCGGCGCCCAGTACATGGGTGTGAACTGGGTCGGCCCGGCGATCATGCGGCACGGCACACCCGAGCAGCAGGCCAAGCATCTACCGCCGATCGCGCGCGGCGAAGTGATTTGGTGCCAAGGCTTTTCCGAACCGGAGGCCGGTTCGGACCTCGCGTCGCTGCGCACCACGGCACGCCGCGACGGTGACGGCTGGCGGGTCAGCGGCCAGAAGATCTGGACGTCCTACGCGACGATGGCGCAGTGGTGCTTTCTGCTCGCCCGGACATCGCGAGGTGAAAAGAAGCAGCAGGGCCTGACGATCTTTCTGGTGCCGATGGACGATCCCGCGATACAGGTCAGGCCCATCCGCACCATGCTCGGCCCGCACCATCTCAACGAGGTGTTCTTCGACGAGCTGCGGGTGGCCGAGGCCGACGTTCTGGGCCAGGTGGACGGCGGCTGGTCGATCGTGCATGACGTGCTGTCGTTCGAGCGGGTCGGTATCGCCCGCTACGCCCGCTGCGAACGGCTGCTGCAGGCAGCACCCGATGTGCTCGGCGACCGGTGGGAGACTCTGCCCGCTGAACTGCGGGGCCGGTGGGCACGCATGCTGATCCACTGCCGCCGGGCCCGATTGCTGGCCTACCGTGTGGTGTCGCTGCAGAGCGCCGGACAGGTTCAGCCCGTCGACACCGCGGGCTACCGGATCGCTGTCACACGATTGGACCAGGACAGCGCCGAGGTGCTCATGGAGATCATTGCGGCCGTGCCGCGTGACGACGCCGACGCGCGCTATTTCCGCAGTGAAGTCGAGGACCACTGGCGGTATTCGCAAGCCGCCACCGTGGCCTCGGGCAGCATCGAGATGCAGCGAATTCTGTTGGCGCGCGGCCTGTTGGCGGCGTCATGATCCTCGATTTGGGCGACGACGCCAAAGAATACGGCCGGCAAGCACGTCGAGCGTTCGAGGCCGCAGGCGGCGACCAGTTGGTGCAACAGGCGGAGGCCAAGCCCGAGACGCGCGAGGCGCTGGTCGCTCCGGTGCTCGCCGAGCTGGGGGCGTGGGAACTCGACCCGCGCAGCGATTCCGACGCATGCGAAGCGGCCGCGGCGCTGTGCCGCAGCGCGGGTTACTGGGCGGTGCCGTATCCGGTCGCTGAACGACTGGCCAAACCGGCAGACCTCGACGTGGACGGGTTGATCGTGGTGGCCGACGACGATCCGGCTGGTGCCATCGCCGGTCTTGGAAACCGTTGGGCCGTCACCACTTTGGCCGGAAATCGCAGTCTGGTGAGTGGCGCACGGCGCAGCGGCCAAGCGTTCGTCGCACAGCTCGGGCTGACATCCATCGATGACGCCAGCCCCGGCGACGTCGTGCTCGCGCTGGTGCTGCCGTGCTGGACGTTGCTGGGAATGCTGGACCGGGCAATGGAACTGACTGTCGCACACGTCAAGATGCGCAAGCAGTTCGGCCAGCCGCTCGCGTCGTTTCAAGGGGTGCAATTCCAGCTGACTGACGCCGAGGTCGAACGCAGCGGGCTCGAGATGCTCGCCAAGTACACACTGTTCAGCGCCGGCCGGGGCCATGTCGACGCGCTCGACGACGCGCTTGCGCTGCGCGTTGCCGCAATCGAGGCCGCAGACGTGGTGTTCCGGGTGTGCCACCAGCTGCACGGCGCGGTCGGATTCTGCGACGAGACCACGCTGTCGTGGCTGTCGCGGTACAGCCAGCCGCTGCGCCGACTTCCCTTCGGGCTCTCCGCAACTCGCGACCTACTGACCGGGCGGCTGGGCCGGCACGGGCTGACGGGCCTGTTCTCGTGAACCCCGGCCTCGACGACTTCCGCGCTGGCGTTCGCGCCTGGTGCCGCGACCACATACCCGCGGACTGGCGGCGCTCCCAGACAGAAGTCAGCGACCACGAATTCGTCAGCTTCCAAAAGTGGTGGTTTCAAGAGCTGCGCAGCGCCGGTTTCGCGGTGCCGCACTGGCCCAGCGAATGGGGCGGCGGGATGCCGGTGGACCGGCAGATCGTCCTGTACCAGGAGCTGGCGGCCCATGACGCCCCGCGGCTGGTGCTCGCGTTCGTCGGCATCCACCACGCCGCAGCCACCCTGCTCGCAGCGGGCACCGACGAGCAGCGGCGCCGGCACCTGCCGGCGATCCTCGACGGCGAGATCTGGGTGCAGGGCTTTTCCGAGCCGGAAGCCGGTTCGGATCTGGCGAGCCTGCGCACGTCCGCGCGCAAGGACGGCGACACCTACGTCGTCAACGGACAGAAACTATGGGCGAGCGGGGGGATGCATGCCGACTGGTGCCTGCTGCTGGCCCGCACCAACCCCAATGCGCCCAAGCGGCATGGCATTTCATACTTCCTGCTCGACATGTCCACATCCGGCATCGACGTGCGACCCATCCGGCAGGCCACCGGGGAAGCCCATTTCTGCGAGATTTTCCTCAACGACGTGGTGATTCCGGCGACCAACCTGGTGGGCACCGAGAACGCCGGCTGGCAGGTGGCCCAGGCGACGCTGGGCGCCGAACGCGGGCTCACGATGCTCGAACTGGCCGAGCGTCTCGGCCACGCCGGGTTCCGGTGGCTGGTCGCGGCGTGCAAAAAGGCGGAACTTCTCGACGACGGGCGGGTCGCCGATCGCCTGGCGCAATTCGACACCGAGATCACCGGGCTGCGCGCGCTGTGCCGAGATCTCGTGGAGCGGACCGAGGCAGGTACTGCCGGGCCGGCCGACGCCTCGATGGTCAAGCTGTTCTACAGCGAACTGCTGCAACGGCTCACCGATTTCGGAGCCGAGGTGGGCGGCCTGGCCGCCCATACGCAGCTGGCCAAACCTTTGTCGAGCGGCTGGGAGTCGGGCAACTGGGTGCTCGACTTCATCGGCTCGTGGGAGTGGACGATTCCCGGCGGGGCGAGCGAGATCCAGCGCACCATCATCGCAGAACGCGGGTTGGGTTTACCGCGGGAACCGGCGGCGATCTGATGTCCCGAGTCCACGACGACGACGTCCGCGACGAGCTTCGCTCGGTGGCCAGAGAGCTGCTGGCGAAGAACCGCGAACCGGATTCGGCGCTGCTGGCACAGGCCGGCTGGCTGGGGCTCGAGGCGCCCGAGGACGTCGGGGGAGCGGGGGTCACGTTCTGCGAGGTGGCGGTCGTGGCCGAAGAACTCGGCCGAGCCGCGGCGCGCAGTGGCTATCTCGGCGGTGCCGTGCTGACCGTTGCCACGCTGAAGTGGCTGCAGCCCAGCGGGTTTCGCGATGTTCTGCTCAAAGATTTGGTGTCGGGGGCAATCCGAAGTGCGGTCGTGCTCTCGAGCGATCACGAATGCCTCGTCGGTGAACCGCCGTTCGAGATCACTCGAACCGCAGACGGCCTGACACTTCACGGCCGGTCGCTGTTCGCACCGGATGCCGCAGACGCCCAGCGGCTTCTGCTGCTCGCTCGCGACCCGGCTGGCGAGCCGGTGATCGTCGACATGCCTGGTGATGCAACCGGTCTCACGATCACCGCACAACCGGTCATCGACGAGACACGACGCCTCGCCGCGGTGACCGCGGCGAACGTCGCGGTGGCCGAGTCGACGCTCGCGCGGTTCGACGGTGACGCGGCAGCGCGGGTGCGCACCTTGTACGAGCGGGCCGCGGTCGCCGTCGCGTGCGACAGCCTCGGCCTCGCCGAAGCGATGCTGGCGGCCACGGTGAATTACGCGGGGGTCCGCCACCAATTCGGTCGCCCGATCGGTTCGTTTCAGGCGGTCAAGCACGCGTGCGCGGACATGGCAGTCCACACCGCCGTGGCTCGCCGGCTCGTGGAAGCGGCCGCAGAGGCGGTGGCCGACGAAGCGCCCAACGCGGGCATCGCCGCCTCGATGGCCAAGGCTTACACGTGCGCCGCCGCCGTCGACATCGTCGGCAAGGCAATGCAACTGCACGGCGGCATCGGCTACACGTGGGAAAGCGGAATTCACACCTACCTCAAACGTGCCGTGCTGAACCGGTCGTTGTTCGGCTCGCCCGCCGCCCACCGAAAACACCTCGCCCAGCGGTATCAATAACCAGGAGTATCGAAAATGGCTGTGCCGGTTTACCAGAGAATTCTCGACCTGTTCGAGGCCGAGGGCATCAACACGCTGTTCGGCATCCCCGACCCCAACTTCGTGCACATGTTCTCCGAGGCGGAGGCGCGCGGGTGGAAAGTGGTTGCGCCGCATCATGAAGAGAGTGCGGGCTTCATGGCCGAAGCCGTCTCGCGCATGACCGGCAAGCCTGGCCTCTGCATCGGCACGCTCGGCCCGGGTGTCGCGAACATCGCCGGCGCGATGATGTGCGCGAAGGTGGAGAACTCGCCGGTGATCTTCCTCGGCGGCCAGCGCGCCCGGATCACCGAACGGCGGGTGCGGCGCGGCCGCATCCAATTCGTGCGTCAGGAGGCGCTTTTCGCGCCATCCGTCAAGTACAGTGCGTCGATCGAGTACGCCGACCAAACCGACGAAATCGTGCACGAGGCGATCCGCCGTGCGATGTCCGGCACACCGGGACCTGCCTATATCGAGTACCCCTCGCACGTGATCCTCGAAGAGCTCGACGTGGCGGATCCGTTGCCGCCCAGCGCGTATCGACTCGTCAACCAGGGCGCCGGTGCCCGCGAGATCGCTGAAGCTGCTGCACTGATCCGGCAGGCCAAGAGCCCCATCCTGCTCGTCGGACACGGCGTGCACACCTCGCGCACGGGCGCCGCCGTGAAGCGACTCGCCGATTTGATGGCATGCCCGGTCATCCAGACCTCCGGTGGCACGTCGTTCATTGCGGGCCTGGAGGACCGCACGTTTCCGTACGGGTTTTCCTCGGCCGCGGTCGAGGCCGTGGTCGGTTCGGATTTGTGCGTCGCGCTCGGCACCGAACTGGGCGAGCCGGTGCACTACGGCAAGACCCGGCACTGGGCGGACAACGACGCGCACCGCAAGTGGATCTACGTCGAGCAGGACCCGACGGCGATCGGCGTGAACCGGCCCATCGACGTGCCGCTGGTCGGCGACCTTCGCGGGGTGGTGCCACAACTCGTCGACGCGCTCCAAGACACGCCGCGCCAGCCGTCTGCGGATCTGGACCGCTGGATCAAACAGGATGCCGACCACCTCGCCGAGCTCGCCGAGGGCGCGCCCAGCGGCCGGTCGCCGATACATCCCGCGCGTTTCGTCGTCGAAGCCACCAAGGCGTTTCCCGCCGACGGCATCATGGTGCGCGACGGCGGCGCCACTGTGATCTTCCAGTGGACCTATTCGCAGGCCAAGCCCCACGACGTGATCTGGAACCAGAATTTCGGCCATCTGGGCACGGGGCTGCCGTATGCGGTCGGCGCGTCGGTGGCCGACGGCGGCAACCGGCCGGTCATGCTGCTCACCAGCGACTCGTCGTTCCTGTTCCACATCGCCGAACTGGAGACCGCCGCCCGCCTCAAGCTGCCACTGGTGTGCGTGGTGGGCGTCGACAACCAGTGGGGTCTGGAGGTCGGTGTCTACAAACGCACGTTCGCCCAGCCGTCGCCGCAGCCCGGCGTGCACTGGAGCAAAAACGTGCGCTTCGACAAAATCGCCGAGGGCCTGGACTGCCACGGCGAATTCGTCGACAAGGAAGAGGAGATCGGCCCGGCCATCAAGCGGGCGTACGCGAGCGGGCGGACCGCGGTGGTGCACGTGTGTATCGACCCGAAGGCCAATTCGGAGGAAATGCCTAACTACGGGGAGTTCCGGACGTGGTATGCAGAAGGCACGCAATAGGCGAAGGGCGACAACGATGCGCGAATATCTGAAGTTCTACATCGACGGCCAGTGGGTGGACCCGGCCGAACCGAAAACTCTGGACGTCGACAACCCGACCACCGAAGAGGTGTCCGGCCGGATCGCGGTGGGATCGGCGGCCGACGTGGACCGGGCCGTGAAGGCAGCCCGCAAGGCGTTCGCCACCTGGTCGCAGAGCAGCCGCGAAGAGCGGCTGGACTTGCTGCAAGCCATCCTCGCCGAGTACCAGAAGCGTTCGGGTGACCTCGCCGACGCGGTCAACGAGGAGATCGGTGCCCCGCCGTCATTGGCATCGGGTCCGCAGGTCGCGCTCGGCATGGGGCATTTGATGACGGCCATCGACGTGCTCAAGAACTTCCAATTCGAGGAACAGCACGGCTCGACGCTGGTGGTCAAAGAACCCGTCGGCGTGTGCGGCCTGATCACCCCGTGGAACTGGCCGATCAACCAGATCGCGTGCAAGGTGTACCCGGCGCTGGCGACCGGTTGCACGATGGTGCTCAAGCCGTCCGAGGTCGCGCCGTATTCGGCGCAGATTTTCACCGAGATCATGGACGCCGCAGGCGTGCCCGCGGGTGTCTACAACATGGTGTTCGGCGAGGGACCGACTGTGGGAGCGGCGATTTCGAGCCATCCCGACGTCGACATGGTGTCGTTCACCGGGTCCACCCGCGCCGGCATCGATGTCGCCAAAAACGCTGCGCCGACGGTCAAGCGGGTAACCCAAGAGCTCGGCGGCAAGAGCCCTAACATCGTGCTCGACGACGAAGGCTTCGAGGAAAGCGTGCGCAAAGGCGTGACCGCGATGATGCCGAACTCCGGGCAGAGCTGTAACGCGCCGTCGCGAATGCTGGTGCCGAATGCCCGCATGGACGAAGCCATTTCGATCGCCAAGCAGGTCGCCGAACAGGTCAAGGTGGGCGATCCCGGCGAGAAGACCGCGATCGGCCCGGTCGCGTCGAGGGCTCAGTTCGACAAGATCCAGCGCTTGATCGAGAAGGGCATCGAAGAAGGAGCCACGGTGGTTGCCGGGGGGCCGGGCCGCCCGGATGGACTCGACAAGGGCTACTACGTCAAGCCGACGGTGTTCGCGAACGTGAGCAATGACATGACGATCGCCCGCGAAGAGATCTTCGGGCCGGTGCTGTGCATCATCGGCTACGACGACCTCGACCAGGCCGTGGAAATCGCCAACGACACGGATTACGGTCTGGCAGGCTATGTTTCGGGCGCCGACGTCGAAAAGGCCCGCGAGGTCGCGCGCAAGATTCGCGCCGGCAGCGTGGCGATCAACCACGCGTTCGACTTGAATTCGGCCTTCGGCGGCTACAAGCGCAGCGGGAACGGTCGTGAGTGGGGCGAGTTCGGCTTCCACGAATACCTGGAGATCAAGTCCACGATGGGTTACGCGCCGGAGAAGGCGGCCGGCTAGCGGGTCCGACCACCACTTCGGTCCAGGCCGGACAGATGCGCTTCGCGATCACGCACCCGATCATCAGCCACCCTTGCCATCCGGAGTTGGTGTCCGGGCGCGGCGTCGGTGAGCTTGCCGCCGCGGCCGAGGCCGCCGGTTTCCATGGTTACGGCTTCACCGATCATCCGGCGCCTACGCAGCGCTGGCTCGAGGCGGGCGGTCACGACGCGCTCGACCCGTTCGTCGCGATGGGCTTCGCTGCTGCGCGCACCACGAGGCTGCGGCTGATCCCCAACATCGTCGTGCTGCCGTACCGCAACCCGTTCCTGGTCGCCAAGGCCGGGGCCACGCTGGACCTGCTGTCGGAGGGCCGGTTCACACTTGCGGTGGGTGCGGGTTACCTCAAACGCGAATTCGCAGCTCTGGGAGTGACTTTCGACGAACGCAACGAGCTGTTCGACGAGGCGCTCGAAGTGATCAGGGCAATCTGGACCGCGGACGACCTCACCGTCGAGGGCAGGCATTTCACCGCGCGCGGCATCACCGCACACCCCAGACCGTCGACCACGCCGCATCCGCCGATCTGGATCGGCGGCAACACCGGCACCGCGCGGCAGCGCGTGGTCGACCACGGCGACGGCTGGTGCCCATTCGCCGCGCCGGCGGGCCTGGCCAGCACGGCCGGAACGTCGGCGATGGACACCGTCGACCGGCTCGCGCAGGCCGTCGACGACCTGCGGCGCCGCTTCGACGCCGCCGGTAAGGACTGGTCGTCGGTCGACATCAGCTTCACCAATTTCGCCGGGGGGAGCCCGGGGCAGGCAGGCTTCGACGCCGACGCCTACCTGTCCGGGCTCGAGAAGCTTGGGGCCATCGGCGTGACCTGGGTGCAGGTCGGGCTGCCCGGCGACGGGCTGACCCACGCGCTGGAGGCGATCGAAGTGTTCCGCGAGCAGGTGATCGAGAGAACCTGATGGCACTGAGCCGCGACGCGGTGTCGCTCGAGGGCCGAGTTGCGGTGGTCACCGGCGGCGGTGCGGGCATTGGCAGGGGCATTGCGGCGGGCTTCGCTGCGTTCGGTGCGCGCGTCGCGATCTGGGAGAAGGATCCGGACACGGCGGAGTCCGCGGCGGCCGAGACCGGTGGGCTGGCGTGCGTCACCGATGTGCGCGACGCCGGTCAGGTGGACGCGGCGCTGGCCGCCACGCTCGAATCGCTCGGCGTACCAACGATTTTGGTGAACAACGCGGGAGGAGTGTTCTGGTCCGGCCTGCTGGACACGTCGCCCGGCGGCTGGGACGCGTTGATCCGGTCGAACCTCAGCCATGTGCTGCTGTGTACACAGCGCGTGGCGCGGGCCATGGTCGACGCGCGCCTGGGCGGAAGCGTCGTCAACGTCACCTCGATCGAGGCATTCCGTGCCGCGCCCGGTTACGCCGCGTATGCGGCCGCCAAGGCCGGCGTCGTCAACTTCACCAAGACGGCCGCGCTCGAACTCGCGCCGCACGGCATCCGGGTGAACGGGCTGGCTCCCGACGTCACCGTTACCGAGGGCATCGAGGCCATGGCCTCTCCGGGCTTCCGGGAGCGCACCAGCCTGATGGTCCCGATGGGCCGGCTTGGCCACGTCGACGAAGTGGCCGGCGCGGCAGTGTTTTTGGCGTCCGAGCTCAGCTCGTATGTCACCGGTCAAACGGTTCATGTCGACGGCGGGACGGCTGCGGCCGGGGGCTGGTATCACCATCCCGACGACGGCCACTACGTGTTGGGCCGCGGCGAATGAGAACATGGTTTCCGCTTTTGGGTAATGCCATTGTACGATCACCGCATGCAGAAGGCGCTCGCTCCCGAGATCTCGACCTGGCCTGACGACAATCCGCAGCTCATCGGTAGCAAATGCGGCGCCTGCGCTGCCGCCACGTTCCCGCGCCAGGACCGTTGTCCGCGCTGCAGTGCCGCTGACATGTCGGAGTTGCTGCTGCCGCGCCGCGGCACGCTGATCGCGTGGACCACGCAGGGCTTTCCGCCCGGGCCGCCGTATGCGGGACCGACCGGGAAGGACTTCGTCCCGTTCGGGGTGGGGCTGGTGCAGCTCGACGACGTGATCCGGGTCGAGGGCCGGCTCACCGAGAACGACCCGGGCAAGCTGGAGTTCGGCATGGACGTCGAGCTGACCATGGTTCCGTTCACCACCGACGAAGAGGGCAACGAAGTGGTGACGTTCGCCTTCCGGCCGGTGAGTTAGAGGAGGTTTGCGATGAACGACGTGGCGATCATCGGCGTGGGCCTGCATCCATTCGGCCGTTTCGACAAGACCGCGATGCAGATGGGCGCCGAGGCGATCCAGGCCGCACTGGCCGACGCCGGGATGGACTGGAAAGACGTCCAGTTCGGCGTCGGCGGCAGCTATGAGGTGTCCAACCCGGACGCGGTGACTCGGCTCGTCGGCCTCACCGGCATCCCGTTCACCGACGTGTTCAACGCATGCGCCACCGCGGCCACCGCCACCCAGGTGTGCGCGGACACCATCCGGCTGGGCAAGTACGACATCGGCATCGCGATCGGCATGGACAAGCATCCCCGCGGGGCGTTCACCGACGACCCGGCCAAGTTGGCATTGCCGCAGTGGTACGCGCAGAACGGACAATTCGTCACCACCAAGTTCTTCGGCATGAAGGCCAACCGCTACATCCACGAACACGGCATCTCTCAGGCGACGCTGGCCAAAGTGGCCGCGAAGAACTTCCGCAACGGCGCGCTGAACCCGAATGCGTTCCGCCGCAAGCCAATTCCGGAGGAAGAGATCTTGAACTCCGCGGTGCTGAACTACCCGCTCACCCAGTACATGTTCTGCGCCCCCGACGAAGGCGCGGCCGCAGTGATCATGTGCCGCGCGGACATCGCTCACCGGTTCACATCCAAGCCGGTGTACCTGCGGGCGGCGGAGATTCGCACGCGCCGCTACGGCGCCTACGAGGTGCACGCGACGTCGGCCCCGCTCGACGAGGACGTGTCGCCGACGGTGTACGCATCGAAGGCGGCGTTCGAGGCGGCCGGGGTGGCGCCCGAGGACGTCGACGTGATCCAGTTGCAGGACACCGACGCTGGCGCCGAGGTGATCCACATGGCCGAGGCGGGCTTCTGCGCCGATGGCGATCAGGAGAAGCTGCTGGCCGACGGCGCCACCGAGATCGGCGGCCCGATGCCGGTCAACACCGACGGCGGGCTGATCGCCAACGGCGAGCCGATCGGCGCGTCGGGTCTGCGTCAGGTGCACGAGCTGGTGCGCCAGCTGCGCGGCGAGGCCGGCGACCGCCAGGTGCCCGGCGAGCCGCGGGTCGGATTCGCCCAGGTTTACGGCGCCCCGGGAACTGCCGCGGCCACTATCCTGACGCTCTAGCCTCGTTCGGCGAGCGTGCGTGTCTGATCAGCGACACGCCGCCCCAGACGTGCAAGCGTGCACGCTCGCGGAGGGTCGAAGGAGCGTCGCATGCCTGACATCGAGTAAGACTGTCCCGCCGGGCCCCTGCCTGGCTATCTCGCTGTGCCGTCAGGAGCGGGGCCGTGGCCGGGCGTGGTCGTCGTGCACGACGCGTTCGGCTTGACGGCCGACATTCGTCGCATCACCGACCGCTTCGCGGCCAACGGCTACCTGGCCCTGGCGCCGGCGCTGTACCGGCGCGGCGCGAAGCCCATGTGCGTGGTCCGCACGTTGAGGGCGATGCAGACCGGCAGCGGAACCGCCGTCGACGACTTGATTGCCGCGCGCGACCATTTGGTCGGTGACAGTCGATGCACCGGCAAGGTAGGCGTGGTCGGCTTCTGCATGGGCGGTGGCTTCTGCCTGCTGCTGGCGCCGCGAGGCGGGTTCGACGCCGCCGCACCGAATTACGGTAACTGGCCGAAAGACGTCGATGCGCTGCGGAAGTCGTGTCCAACGGTAGCGAGCTATGGTGCGAAGGACCGCCTGCTGCCGGGCGCGGCGGCCAAACTCGAGACGCTGCTCGCCGACGTCCCGCACGACGTCAAGGAATACCCCGATGTGGGGCACAGCTTCATGAACGACTGGGGCACTCCGTCACTGCTTGAACCTGTCGAAAAGATTGCGGGCCTTGGCTATTCGGAGCCGGAAGCCGAAGACGCCTGGCGGCGCATTCTCGCGTTCTTCGGAACCCACCTCGGCGCCTGACCTGCACTGCGAGGGCACTCACCAGGTATGTAGCCGGCCCTGTTCGCGGTACCAGTCCAAGAGGTCTGGGTTGTCGATCGCCCGCGGATCCACGGCGACGTCGGTGCGGCCGGCCAGGATGCCGGTGATCGGCACCTCGAGTTTCTTGCCGGTGCGGGTATGCGGGATCGCCGGCGCCTCGATGATCTCGTCAGGGACATGCCGCGGCGACAGTTTTGAGCGAATCTCGTTGCAGATCTTGGCCTTCAGCTCCTCGTCCAACTGCTTGCCCGGTGCCATCGCGACGAACAGCGGCATCCAATATCTACCGTCGGGGCCGTCGATGCCGACGACGAACGCCTCGCTCACCTCGTCGATCGCCTCGACGACCTCGTAGATGTCGGCCGACCCCATCCGGATGCCGTGCCGATTCAGCGTCGCGTCGCTTCGGCCGTGGAAGATCAGAGAGCCGCGGTCGGTCAACGTGATCCAGTCGCCGTGCCGCCAAATCCCCGGCGCCGGGCCGTTCTCCCACTCGTGGTCGAAATACGCTGCGCGGTACTTGGATCCGTCGTCGTCGTTCCAGAACCCCACCGGCATCGACGGCATCGGCGCAGTGATGACCAGCTCGCCGACCTCGTTGCGCCGAGGCTCACGCGTGGGTGACCAACAATCAAGTGCCACACCGAGATAACGCGCTGCCAGCTCACCAGCCTGTGCCGGCACTTCCGGTGTTCCGCCGGCGAACGCGGTGCACACGTCGGTTCCTCCGCTGATCGACGACACCATCACGTGGTCTCCGACGTGCGTGCCCACCCACTCGAAAAGGTCGGCGGCCAACGGCGACCCGGTGCTGCCCACTGTGCGCAGGCGGCTCAGGTCGTGTGACGAGCCGGGGGTGAGTCCGGCTTTGCGCGATGCCAGCAGATGCCCGGGACTGGTGCCGAAGTACCTGACCCGTTCGTCGGCGACCAGCTGCCACAGCCGGTCGGCATCGGGATACAGCGGATGACCGCTGTAGCAGAGCACCGTCGACCCGCACAGCAGCCCCGACAAGCGGAAGTTCCACATCATCCAGCTCAACGCGGTCTGCCAGAAGAACACGTCGCCCGGACCCAGATCGGCGTGCAGGCCAACGGCTTTCAGGTGCTCGAGGACGATCCCGCCGTGCCCGTGCACAATGCCCTTCGGCCGGCCGGTGGTACCGGAACTGAACAACACCCACAGCGGATGGTCGAACGGAACAGCCGTCACGTCGATGGGGGCCGGCGCGCTGACGAGATCTCGGTAGGCCTCGCCTCCGACGACGATCTGCGCTGGGTTGTCGAGCAAGCCGAGTAGTTCGGTGGTGTGTGCCGTCTTGTCGATCCACCGGCCGTTGAGCTGGTAGCCGTCGGCGCTGAACAACACCTTCGGACGCAACTGGGACAGCCGCGACGCGGCGCCCTCGGGCGCATAGTCCTGGCCGCACGACGACCACACCGCCCCCAACGATGCGGTAGCCAGAAAGGCGACCATCGCCTCGGCGACGTCGGGCAGATAGGCGGCGACGGTGTCGCCGCGGCCCACTCCCAGACGGCGCAGCTCGGCCGCCACCGCACCGACCTGCCCCGGCAATTCCGACCAGCCGATCTCGGTGCGGGTGCCGTCCTCGTCGACGCCGACGATCGCCGCGCCGTTCTGCTGGGTATGCCGCAGCACCTGGTCGACGTAGTTCAGCTCGACGCCCGGAAACCATTGCGCCCCAGGCATAGACGCATCGGCGAGGATGCCTGCGTCGCCGTCGGCGGGCGCGGTTCCGCGGACGTCGAAGAACTCCCAGATCGCCCGCCAGAACCGCGCCGGGTGGTCGACCGACCACTGCCATAACTGCGCGTACTCGCCGGCCGGCGCGCCGTGGTGCTGCGCCGCGAAGTCCGCGAACTCGCGCCACCGCGGTCGCGTCATCGCCCGCTCAGCCTCACGATGTGCTGAGCGCGGCGCAGGATCGGCATGTCGACCATCTTGCCGTCCAACTGAAAGACCCCGCGGTTGTCACGGGCCGCGGCCACCACGCGCCGCGCCCACTCGACCTGCTCGGGTTCCGGGGTGTAGGCGGCCCGGATCACCGGAACCTGGCTCGGATGGATCGCAACTTTGGCGTCGAACCCCACCGCGACCGCGTCGTCAGCCTCCGCCCTCAGCCCGTCGAGATCCCTGATGTCCAGGTACACCGAATCCAACGCAAAACGCGAAAACGCTTTCGCGGCAAGCAGCGACGTCGACCGCACATGGCGGGCAACGTCGCGCAGTGTGCCGTCGGCGGTGCGGTTCGCGGTGCCGCCCAATGCGGCGAACAAGTCCTCCGAACCCCACATCACGCCGACCGCGTTGTCCACCTGGACGCTGTCGGCGACCCGGACCGCTCCTAGCGGCGTCTCCACCAACACGATCACGTCGCGCGGTGCGAGCGCCGCAACCTGTTCGGGTGATTCGCATTTTGGCAGCATCACGGTGGTGTAGGAGGTGCGCACCAGCGCCTCGAGGTCCGCGCAATGATCGGACGTCCCGGCGGCATTGACCCGCACGACGGTCTTGGCGGGGTCAAGGGGGTTGTCCACCAACGCTTTTCGTGCGGCGTCGCGGTCTGAAGCGGCAACGCCGTCCTCCAAGTCGAGGATGACGACGTCCGCTGCTGCGGCCGCTTTGGCGAACCGCTCCGGGCGATCCGCCGGACAGAACAACCATGCTGGTCCCAGCTGCAGCGTCATGCGGGTTGCGTCCTGACCATGGTCTTGCGGGTCGCGGTCGCGACGATGTCGCCGTGCTGATTGCGGCCGACGTGGCTGAACGTCACGATGCCCTCGCCGGGACGGCTGCGCGACAACCGTTTGTCGGTCACCACCGATTCGGCATACAGCGTGTCGCCGTGAAACAGCGGCTTGGGGAAAGCGATCTCGCTGAAGCCGAGGTTGCCGACGATCGTGCCCTGGGTCAACTGGGTCACCGACAGCCCGACGAGCGTGGACAGCGTGAACATCGAGTTGACCAGCCGCTGGTGAAACGGGGGCTGAGCTTCCGACCAGGCGGCATCCAGATGCAGCGCTTGGGTGTTCATGGTCAACGTCGTGAACAGCACGTTGTCGGCCTCGGTGATGGTCCGGCCCGGCCGGTGCAGATACCGCACGCCGAGTTCGAATTCCTCGTACCACAGGCCGCGCTGTTCGACCGTGCGTTCCGTCGCGTCTTGCGTCATAGCCAGATTCTCTGCGACCGCTAGCCGATGAACAGATCCGGGATGGGCTGAAGTCCGCCGCCGTAGCGGGACAAGTCGTAGCCGCCCGCCGCCACCAGCACGTCTTCGTCGATGAAGCAGTTCGCCGTGGTGTCCGGCGCAGGCCGCGACACGATCTCGGCGGCGGCGTCGCCCATGATCTCCGGGCTGCGAGACGCCTGCAGCAATTTCTGCCCGTCCGGCAGATTCGCCACCGCCGAGGTGCCGATGTAGGTCTGCGGCCACAGGCAGTTGAAAGCGATGCCGGCGTCGGCGAATTCGGCCGCCCAACCCAGCGAAAGCAACGTCATCCCGTACTTCGACAGCGTGTAAGCGGGGTGCGCGCCGAGCCAGCGCGGGTTCATGTTCAGCGGCGGAGAGATCGTCAGTACGTGAGGATTGACGGAGTTGCGCAAGTGGGGAACGCACGCCTGCGTCATCAAGAAGGTGCCCTTGATGTTGATGTCGGACATCAGCTCGAACTTCTTCACCGGCAGCGCTTCGGTGGGCTCGGTGGCGATCGCGCTGGCGTTGTTCACGCAGACGTCCACGCCGCCGAACGTCTCGACCGCGATGTCCACGGCGCGGCGCACGTCGTCGGCGTTGCGCACGTCGCCCACCACGGCCTTCGCCTTACCGCCCGCGGCCTCGATCTCGGCCGCGGCGGTGTGCACGGTGCCCGGCAGCTTGGGGTGCGGCTGGTCGGTCTTGGCCAACAAGACGACGTTGGCGCCGTGGCGCGCGGCCGAGAGCCCGATGGCCAGGCCGATGCCGCGGCTGGCGCCGGAGATCACGAGGGTACGGTCGGCGAGCGCGTTCAACTGACCAGGCATCCGTCTCCTTCTGTTGCCGCGGGAATTCGCGCGCACAGCGGCACGCCACACGTCGTCGGCCCGTGTCGTTATCACGCAATGGTATTGGCATTCTCATTTTTTGCAAGTACGGTATTCATTGATGGAAGAGCAGGTACAGACCTCTTCGGGGATTCCTCTGAAGCCGGTGTACGGGCCGGCTGACCGGATCACCGAGCCGCCAGACCCGGGGGAATTTCCGTTCACGCGGGGCAACTTCTCGTCCGGTTACCGAGGCCGGCTGTGGACATTTCGCCAGTACTCCGGGTTCGGCACCGCCGAGGAGTCCAACCGCCGGTACCGCTATCTGCTGGACCAGGGCGGTACCGGTTTGTCGGTGGCGCTGGACCTGCCCACGCAGTGCGGCTTCGACTCCGACGATCCCGAGGTGGCCGAAGAGGTCGGCCGGGTGGGGGTCGCCGTCGACACGCTCGCTGACGCCGAGATCCTGTTCGACCAGATTCCGCTCGACAAGATCAGCACCAGCTTCACGATCAACGGCACCGCGGCTATCCTGCTCGCGTTCTACGTCGCCGCCGCAGAACGCAAAGGGGTGCCGCGCGCCAAGCTCACCGGCACCATCCAGAACGACATCCTCAAGGAATACGCGTCTCGCGGCACATGGATCTGGCCACCGCAGCCGTCGCTGCGCCTGATCGCCGACACCATCGAGTTCTGTGCCGCCGAGGTGCCCAAGTTCAACGCGATCTCCGTGGCCGGTGCGCACTTCCGCGACGCCGGCGCCACCGCGGTGCAGGAAATGGCGTTCACGCTCGCCGACGGGGTGACGTACTGCGACACCGTGGTCGAGCGCGGCCGGATGACGATCGACGAGTTCGCCCCGCAGGTCTCGTTCTTCTTCTACACCCACGGCGACTTCTTCGAAGAGATCGCCAAGTACAGGGCGGGCCGCCGCCGCTGGGCGACGATCGTGCGCGAACGCTACGGCGCGAAGACTGACAAGGCGTCGATGTTCCGGTTCGGCTGCGTGTCCGGCGGGGCGTCTTTGTATGCGCCGCAAGCGCGCAACAACCTGGTTCGGGTCGCCTACGAGGCGATGGCGTCGGTGCTCGGCGGCGTGCAGTCGATGTTCACCGCCGCGTGGGACGAGCCGTTCGCGCTGCCCAGCGAGGAGTCCGCCACGCTGGCGCTGCGCACTCAGCAGATCCTTGCCTACGAGACCGGCGTGACCCGGGTCGCCGACCCACTCGGCGGCTCGTATTTCGTCGAGGCGCTCACCGACGCCACCGAGGAACGCATCGTCGAGATCATGGCGGATCTGGAAAGCCACGGCGGCATGGTCCGGGCCATCGAGGACGGCTATCTACAGGGGTTGATCGCCGACGAAGCGTACCGGCTGCACCAGGACATCGAGTCGGGGAAGCGCCCGGTGGTGGGCGTCAACAAATTCGTTTCCGACGAGCCGCCGCCGGACGTGACGATGTACGAACTCGACGCGGAAGGGCGTGACCTGCAACTGAAACGCCTCAGCAAGGTGAAGGCCGAACGGGACGGCGCAGCCGCCGCCGACGCACTCGCCGCGCTGTCACGCGCCGCGGAGGGCACCGACAACCTGATGCATTACCTGATCGACTGCGCCAACGCGTATTGCACTGTGGGCGAGATGGTTTCGGCGCTCAAGAAGGTCTGGGGCGAATTTCAGCAACCGGTGGTGTTCTGATGCCGGCTCGCGTGCTGGTGGCAAAGCCGGGTCTCGACGGGCACGACCGCGGCGCGAAGATCGTCGCGCGCACGCTGCGCGACGCCGGCTTCGAGGTGATCTACACCGGCATCCGACAGCGCATCGAGGACATCGTGTCGATCGCCTTGCAGGAAGACGTCGCACTGGTGGGCCTGAGCATCCTGTCGGGTGCGCACGTCGCGCTGACCAGGCGAACCATCGAGGCGTTACGAGCCGCCGACGCCGCCGACATCCCGGTCGTGGTGGGCGGGACGATCCCGCAGGGCGATGTGGCGAAGCTGCTGGAGGCCGGCGCCGCGGCGGTATTCCCGACCGGCACGCCGCTGGATGTGCTTGTGCGTGAGGTGCGTTCACTGACCGGGCAGAAGGTGGCGGACTAGATGAGTTGGCGTTCGCCGAGCGTGAGCTCAGTGCGGATTTTCGGCCGATTTTTCGCAATGGGTTCACGTTCGGCTGGCAGCGCCGCGAGAAGTGAGGCTTGACATGAGACTTGGCGTGATGATCGGGGCCGAACGCGGCGACATGTCGCGCAAGGTCTCAAAACTCGTATCAGACATCGAATGGGCGGAGTCGGCTGGATTGGACACTGCTTGGATGCCCCAGGTCCCCAACGACTTCGACGCATTGGCCATGGTGGCGCTGATGGCGGCACACACCTCACGCATCGAACTGGGCACCGCGGTGGTGCCGCTGCAAGCGCAGCACCCGATCGCCCTTGCGCGGCAAGCACTTTCGGTGCATGCCATCGCGGGGGGCCGCACGGTGCTCGGTGTCGGCCCGTCGCATCACTGGATTGTGCGGGACATGCTCGGCCTGCCTTACGAGAAGCCGGCTGCCTACACGCGCGACTACCTCGAGGTGCTCAACGCGGCGCTGGCCGGCCCGGGCCCGGTCGACGTCGAGAACGACACGTTCACGGTGCACAACCCGACGGTGCTGGGCGCCGACCCGCCGCTGCCCGTGCTGGTCGCGGCGCTGGGGCCGGTGATGCTGCAGATCGCCGGGGAACTCGCCGACGGCACCGTGCTGTGGATGGCCGACGAGCGCGCGATCGCCGACCACATTGCCCCCAAGATCACCAAGGCCGCAGCCGACGCGGGCCGCCCGGCGCCGCGCATCGTCGCCGGCATCCCAGTGTGTTTGTGCGCGAACTCCGAGATCGACGCCGCAAAGGAACGCGCGAATCGCATTCTGGCCGAGGCTGAAACGTCGCCCAACTACCAGAAGCTGCTGGAGCGTGGCGATGCCCGCGACGTCGGTGATCTGTGTGCGGCCGGGGACGAAGAGTCGATCCTGGCGCGGTTCAAGAAGTTCGCCGACGCGGGCGTGACGGATCTCTCGGTGCGGCTGCTGCCCATCGGCGAGAACCGCGACGAGCTGATCGCCTCGAAGCAGCGCACACGCGAGGTGATCGCCGAGTTGGCCACGCAAGTCCGGTGAGTGGTACCGGCCCGCTGTCGGGTATCCGCATTCTCGAAGTCGGCACCATGCTCGCCGGGCCGTACGCGACGATGATGCTGGCCGACCTCGGGGCTGAGGTCATCAAGATCGAACCGCCCGGCGGCGAGATCTCCCGGCAGGTCGCCGACAGCTACTTCGCCAGCCTCAATCGCAACAAGCGCAGCGTCGTGCTGGAGCTCAATACCGAAGCGGGGCAACGGCTGCTGGGTGAGCTTGTCAAAGACGCGCATGCGCTGCTGGTCAACCTCAAACCGTCGGCGATACGACGGCTGGGCCTTACCTACGACACACTCAAGCGGCACAACGAGAAGATCGTCTGCGTCGCGCTCACCGGGTTCGGGCTGGACGGCGGCGACGAACCCGCATTCGACTACGTCGTGCAAGCCGCGACCGGAATCGCTGCGCTCACCGGCGATCCCGACGGGCCGCCGACCCTGCCGGGATACTCCTCGGCCGACAACTCGACCGGCTTGACCGCGGCGCTGGGTCTGCTCGCGCAGATCGTCTCGGGGCGTGGCGGCCAGGTGGACGTGTGCCTCCAAGACGTGATGCTGTCCCAGCTGAACTATCGCGCGTCGGCCTACCTCAACGACGGTGTCGAGCCGCGCCGCTACCCGTTTGGCGCACACTCGTATTACGTCCCCGCGCAACTGTTTCCCACTGCCGACGGCTACCTTGCGCTGTTCATCACCCACGATGCGTTCTGGAAACTCTTCGCGACCGAGGCCGGCATCACCGGGTTCGACACGATGGCTGAGCGCGTGTCACGACGCGACGACGTGCTCGACGTCGTCACGAAGATCCTGGCGAAAGACACCGCGAAGGGATGGGAGGCCCGGCTTCGTCCACTCGGGATCCCCGCCGCGGCGGTGCGCACGCTACCCGAAGCGCTGGAAGCTGACCCCGGAATCGTCGTCAGCGCAGGCGAGTTCAAGCTCGTCGGCAGCCCGATCCGGGTTGTCGGCTACATGCCGCAATACCGTCCGCCGCCGAAACTCGGCGAGCACAACGACGTGCTGCCTCACTCGTAGACGACGGTCACCGACTCGCTGTCGGGAACACCCTGGCAGGTCAGGATGTACCCGTCGGCGATCTCGTCCTCTTCGAGGACGTCGTTGTTGCGCATGGTCGCGGTGCCTTCGGTGAGTTTGGCGATGCACGTACCGCAATTGCCCGCTTCGCACGAGAACGGCGGCGCGAGGCCGGCCCGGCGCGCGCTTTCCAGCAGCGTCTCGCCGGCGATCCGCGGCACTGTCACCTTTTTGCGGTCCAGGTGAATGGTCACGGTGCCGCCCGTCTTCGCCGATGACTCCGCGGGGGTAGGGGCGGCGACCTTCGGTTCGATTTCGAAGTCCTCGACGAACACCCGTCCCGGCCCGGACAGCGCAGACTTCACGACGTTCATGAAGCCCTCCGGCCCGCACACGTAGCTGTCGGCGTCGATGTCAGGGCCGACAAACATCCGCACCGTCGCCGCGTCGAGCAAGCCCCGTTCGGCGTCGATGTGTCGCACCACCTCCAGGCGGTCCGGATAACGGTCCACCAGCTCGGCCATCGCCGCGTCGAAGATCACCGACTGCCGGTCGCGGTCGGCGCAGAGCAGCCGAACCTTGCGCTGCGTCGTGGCCAACGCACTTTTCGTCAGCGACAAGATCGGCGTGACCCCGCTGCCCCCGGCGAACCCCAGCAGCGGCGCCGAGCTGGAGTCCAGGCAGAACGTGCCCGCGGGCCGGGTGAGCACGACCTCGTCGCCTTCGGCGAGGTTGTCGAGCATCCAGTTCGAGACCTTGCCGGTGGGCACACGTTTGATCGTGGTGGCCAGGTCGGCGTCGGTCTCGGGCGCGCTCGACATCGAATACGAGCGGTACAGGTCTTCGCCGTCGACGGTGACGCGGAAGGTGCAGTACTGACCGGCCCGATAGGTGAACGGCTCGTCGGGGACCAGCACAAAGGTGCTCGCGTCAGGCGTCTCCTTGATGATCCGTGCCACGGTGGCCCGGTGGAACACGTGGGTGATCGCCATGCCACCTCCCTTTGGTATTAAGATTCTATCAATAAGAGAATCAGGTTCTCAATCACGGTAGGATCCTCTCGATGCCCTTACGCAGCCCCGCCGTTCTCGCGTTCGGGGAGCGGCAGTACAGCCGCGCCGAGCTCGACGCACGTGCCGACGGGCTGGCTGGCCTGCTGCGTCACCACGGTGTGCGCGGCGGCCAGCGGGTTGCGCTCATGTCGTCGAACCGCCCGGAATTCGTCGCCGCGGTGTTGGCCATCTGGCGGCTCGACGCCGCGGTGGTGCTGCTCAGCCCAGCCTGGAAGGCCGCCGAGGTGCAGCACGCCCTCACGCTCACCGAGCCGGGCCATGCCGTCGGCGACCATGCCGTTCTGGCGGATCTGATGCCGATGCTCCACCTCGACCAGCCCAGCCCCGCATCGACAGGGAATTCGACGGGTGCAGCGGCTTCGCCCACCCCGGATGCCGACGCCCTGCTGGTGTTCAGCTCCGGCACCACGGGACTGCCCAAAGCCGTCCGGCACACCCATCGATCGTTCAACGCTGCGGTCCGGCACTGGCGCGACGCGCTGCACATGACGTCCGAGGATCGGATGCAGGTGGTAACACCGGCATCGCACATCCTCGGCCTGCTGAACATCATGACGGCTCTTGACACCGGTGCCTGGGTTCGGCTGCATCAGCGCTTCGACATCGACCTGATGCTGCGTCACATCGAAAAGGACCGCATCACCATCGAAATGGCCGTCGCGCCAATAGCATTGGCGCTCGCCGCTCATCCAGGGCTGGAACACTTCGATCTGTCGTCGCTGCGCTACATCATGTGGTGTGCCACCCCCGTGACGCCGAGTGTCGCCGAGACCGTCACCCGCCGGACCCGAGCGCGGTGGCTGAGTGCTTACGGCACAACCGAATTGCCGGTGATCGCCTGTAACCCGCTCGACGATGTCCGGCTCGACACAGTGGGCCGTCCGGTTCCGGGTGTCGACGTCCGTATCGGCGAACACGGTGAGATCCAAGCCCGCTCGGAATCGCTGATGGCCGGGTACCTTCCCGACGAAGCAACCGCCGGCGCGTTCCGTGACGGCTGGTACTGCACCGGCGACGTGGGATGCCTCGACGACGACGGCTACCTGCGGATCACCGACCGCTCCAAGGAGATGATCAAGGTCCGGGGATTTCAGGTCGCTCCGGCGGAGATCGAAAAGATCCTGCATAGCCACCCCGCCGTCGACGACTGCGCCGTGTTCGGCGTGCCCGATCCGGTCAACGGAGAGGCGATCGTGGCAGCTGTTGCCGCCCACACGTCAGTCAGCGCCGACGAGCTCACCGCGGTCGTCGGTGAGCGGCTGGCGTCGTACAAACGGCCCGCCGACGTAGTGTTCGTGCCGGAGATCCCGCGACTGCCCTCCGGCAAGGTGCTGCGGCGAGTTCTGAAGGAGAGATATGGATGTCCGGCTGAACAGTGAGCAGCGCCAATTGCGCGACGCCGCAGCGAAATTGGCGGACGACCTTGGTACCGGCTCGGTCGCCGAGCTGTCCGACGAGAGCCGGATCGCACGGCTGGAGAAGGCGGTGGACGCGACGGGGTGGCGCTCGCTGCGCTCCGATGGCGCCTCCGGCGTCGAGGTCGCCATCGTGGCCGAGGAGTTCGGCCGCGGACTCGTCGACGTGCCGTTCCTCGGTCCTGCGCTGGCCGACGAGCTGCGACGACTGGGCGTGGAGGTATCCGCGGCCGATATCCGGCAGAACGTGGCGACAGCGGACCTCACGAAAGCGGCTGCAGGCCTGCCTGCACAGCACGCCGTCGAGAAACTGGCCGGCGAAGACAGCCAGCGCTTCCGCGCGCTCGCGATCGTCGTCACCACCGCCGACATCCTGGGCGCCGCCCGCGGCGCGCACGCGCTCGCTTGCGACTACGCGAAAATCCGTGAGCAGTACGGCAAACCGATCGGCAGCTATCAAGCGGTGGCGCACATGCTCGCCGAAGGGCTAGCGCTGATCGAGGGCTCGATCAGCGTGCTGCGCCACGCGGCTTGGGGTGTCGACGAACTCGAGCCCGCCGAAGCGGTGCGGGCAGCGGCGATCGCGAAGGTGTACTGCGCACGTGCGGCCCGAACCGTCTGCGAGACGGCGATTCAAGTGCACGGCGGCATCGGCAACACCTGGGAATGCCTCGCGCACGTCTTCTTGCGGCGTGCGCTGACATCGACCGAGCTCTTCGGAGTCCGATTGGAGGAGATCGACTTTGGACTTTCGTGACTCCCCGCAGGAAGCCGAGTTCCGAGCGCGCCTGCGCGACTGGCTGACCGAGCAGGCCGGCACGTTCCCGACTTCCGGCGACGACTATTGGGCGCGGCAGGGCGAGTGGCATCAGGCGTTGTACTCGGCAGGCTTCTTCGGCATGTCGTGGCCGCGCGAATACGGCGGGCATGATCTGCCGCCGGTTTACGACGTGATCGTCGACGAGGAGCTGGCCCGCGCCGGCGCTCCGCCGCGACCGAGCCTGGGCTATCTCGTCGTCGGTCTTGGCCACCACGGCAGCAAGGAACTCCAGCAGCGTTTCCTGCCCGGCATGATCAATGGAACCGAGCGGTGGTGCCAAGGCTTTTCGGAACCGGGCGCGGGCTCAGACCTGGCGTCACTGCGCACTAAGGCGACCCGTGACGGCGACAACTACGTCATCCACGGCCACAAGATCTGGACCAGCTACTCCGATGTCGCCGACTGGTGTCTGCTGCTGGCCCGCACCGACCCGTCGGCCCCCCGGCACAAAGGTATTTCGGCGTTCATCGTCGACATGCACCAGGCGGGCATCGAGCAGCGTCCATTGCGGATGATCAACGGCGTCACCACCGAATTCGGCCAGGTGTTGTTCGACGGTGCCACCGTGCCGGCCGACCAGATGGTCGGCGCACCGGGGGAGGGCTGGGCGCTGGCGATGACGGTGGTCAGCCACGAGCGGGAGCCGTCGACGTTGGGCTACTCCGCGCGGTACGGAAAGCTGGTGCGGCAGATGGCCTCTCGGGTCGACGGCGCGATGCCGTCCGAATTGGCCTGGGCCGCTGTGGAATCCGAGATGCTGAGACTGCATGTGCGGCGCCGGCTCTCCGAGCAGCTCGACGGCCTCACGCACGGACCGGACGGCTCGCTGGACAAACTGCTGATGACCTGGACCGAGCAGTCCGTCGGGCATGCGGCGCTCGCTGTCGGCGGTACGGAAGATCCAGACCTGCTCAACGCCTACCTGTACAGCCGCGCGCAGAGTGTGATGGGCGGGACGTCGCAAATCCAGAAGAACATCATCGCATCCCGCATCCTCGGGTTAGGAGTCTGACGTGTACGACATGCCACCGGAAATCGAGGTCGAGGCCGACGGTGCGCTGCGCATCATTCGGCTCAACCGGCCGGACGCGCTGAACGCGGTCAACGACGCACTGCACGTCGGGCTGGCACAGCTGTGGCCGCGCCTCAACGAAGACCGCGACGCGCGGGCGGCGGTGATCACAGGCAACGGCAGGGCGTTCTCGGCGGGCGGCGATTTCGCCTACCTCGACGAGATCCGACGAGACCCCGACCTTCGCGCGAAGACGATCCTGCACGGCCGCGAGATCGTGCTGGGCATGGTGCGCACGAGGATTCCCGTGGTGGCCGCCGTCAACGGCCCGGCGGTTGGGCTGGGCTGCAGCCTGGTCGCGCTGTCCGACATCGTGTACATGGCCGAAACCGCCTACCTTGCCGACCCGCATGTACAGGTGGGCTTGGTCGCCGCCGACGGGGGGCCGCTGACCTGGCCACTGCAGATCAGCGTGCTGCAGGCCAAGGAGTATGCGTTGACCGGAGCCCGGATCTCGGCGCAGCGCGCCGTCGAGATCGGCTTGGCGAATCATGTTGTCGCCGATCCGCTTTCGGAGGCGATAGCCTGTGCGAAAAAAATCATGGAGTTGCCGCGTCAAGCTGTCGAGAGCACCAAGCGCATGCTCAACATGCACGTGGAGCGAGCTGTGCTGAATACGCTGGACTACGCCAACGCCGCTGAAGACCAATCCTTCCAGACCGAAGATTTCCGGCGGATCGTCGAGCGCCTCAACGCACCGAAGGGCTGACCCCCCTTCTCCCCCTTCTCCGCGAGCGTGCATCCTTGTACGCACGTCACCGGCGTGTTGCCGTACCGACACGCACGCTCGCGCCAAGGTGAGCGAGGAGCTATCAGCTCGGCGGTACAAGGGATTCCGAGCGCTGGACTGTGCCGGTGATGCCGCTCGCGTCCTGGCGGGCCAGCAGCACGGCGGCATTGGCCATCGCCTCCGGCGGCTCCACCATCTCCGGCGGAATCTCTTGGCCGCCCCCGCCCGCGGCCCATCCTTCGGTGAGCACCACACGCGACGGGCTCAGACAGTTCACCGCGATGTTGTCCGCCTTCAGGTCCGCGGCCAGCCCGAGGTACAGCCGCTCGACGGCGGCCTTCGACACCCACTACGCGTTGGCCCCGGGCATCGTCACGCCCGTCGTCGTGATTGCCACCAGCGATCCGCCGCCACGCGCCCGAACGTGCGGGATCACCGCGCGCGTCACCAGAAACGTTCCGGTCAGATTCACATCGAGGCACAACCGCCAGCGCTTGAGCGGCGTCGACTCGATCGGCCCGAGCCACAGCACACCAGCGTTGGCAATCAGCACGTCGATACCGCCGAACACCGAAACCGCCTCGGCCACCGCGCAATTCACCGACTCCTCGTCGGTGACATCACACCGCACGGCATGCGCGCGACCGCCCGCCGCGGTGATCCGCGAAGCCACCGCATGGATCGTGCCGGGAATGCGGCCTTCGGATTCCGATCGCGCCGCCACCGCAACAGCAGCGCCGTGCGCCGCCAACGCGCACGCCACCGTCGCGCCGATGCCGCGGCTGGCGCCCGCGACGAACGCGACCTTGCCGGCGAGCGAGCCGGTCACTTCGGGGCGAAGCGCAGCGCCCCGTCGAGGCGAATGACTTCGCCGTTGAGGTAGTCGTTTTCGACGATGCTGGCCACCATCGCGGCGTACTCGGACGGCTGGCCCATCCGCTTGGGGAACGGGATCTGCGGGCCCCAATGCGCTTCGAGTTGCTCGGCCGGCACCGGGTATGCCGGCGTCAGGAACATCCCGGGCGCAATGGTGACCACCCGGATGCCCAGCGGCGAGAGGTCGCGCGCGGCGACCAGGGTCATGCTGATCACGCCGCCCTTCGCCGCCGCGTAGGGGATCTGACCGATCTGGCCCTCATAACCGGCGATCGACGCGGTGTTGACGATGACCCCGCGCGCGCCGCTGTCGAGCGGCTCCTGGCGGGCGATCGCTGCCGCAGAGAGCCGCATGACGTTGAAGACGGCGGTCAGGTAGTACTCGATGGTCGTCTTGAAGCCGTCGAGGTCCAGGGCAGACCCGTCCTTGCCGACGAGACGCCCGCCGCTGGCCGGCCCGCCGTGGCAGTCGACCGAGATGCGCAGGGGTCCCAGAGATTCCGCCTCTGCCAGTGCGGCGTTCACGTCCTCGGGGCTGGTCGCGTCGGTGCGGACGTAGCGGATGCCCAGCTCGCTTTCCAGCGCCTTGCCCTTGTCGTCGGCGACATCGGCAACCACGACCTTGGCGCCGGCCCTGTGCAGTCGGCGGACGGTGGCTTCACCGAACCCACCGGTGCCGCCGACGACGATCGCGGAGCTTCCGCTGATCTGCATGTGATTCCCCTTCTTGCAACTGGCACTCTCAGCTTGAGAGAATAAGATTCTCACACCTGAGCACATTGGAGACCAGTCATGCCTGAAGCCGTCATCGTGTCCGCGCTGCGCACTCCCATCGGCACCGCGATGAAGGGCACGCTGCGCGACACCGACGCGTACGACCTGGCAAATCACGTCGTGGGCGCGATCGCCGGCGAGCTCGACGGCCACCCCGTCGACGACGTGATCCTCGGCGAGGGACTCTACGGCGGCGGGGTGATCGCCCGCCACGCCGCGCTGACCGCCGGGCTCACCAATGTGCCGGGCCTCGCCCAGAACCGTCACTGCGCGGCCGGTCAGGCCGCTGTGCAGAGCGCCGCGGCCAGCATCAAAGCCGGCATGGACGAACTCGTGATCGCCGGCGGCGTCAACTCCGCGTCGACGTCTCCGCGCTTCACCAGGGCCATCGGCGGCGAGCCGGCTGCCTGGTTCCCGCCCACCCATCCCGACCGGCCGGACGCGCCGAACATGGACATGTCGATCACCGTCGGGTGGAACGCCGCAGTCAAGGCTGGCGTCAGTCGCGAGGAGATGGATGCGTGGGCGCTGGGTTCGCACCGCAAGGCGGTGCAGGCGATCGACGAGGGCCGCTTCAAGGAGGAAGTCGTCCCCATCCAGACCCCGCACGGGTTGTTCGCCGTCGACGAGCATCCCCGCCGCGACACCACGATGGAGAAACTGGCCGCGCTCAAGCCGCTTCACCCCGAGATCGAGGGCTTCTCGATCACCGCCGGCAACGCGTGCGGCGCCAACGATGGGGCAGCGGTGCTCGCGATCGCCAGCGATGCACTCGGGCTTCCTGCACTGGCGACCGTGCGGGCGTGGGCATCGGTGGGCGTCGACCCGGCCATCACCGGGCTGGCGCCGGTCGAGGCGATCCCCAAAGCGCTTGAGCGAGCCGGCCTTTCACTCGACGCCGTCGACCTATTCGAAATCAACGAAGCATTCGCGGCGATGTGCGTGGCCACCGCCAAGCTGCTCGAGATCGATCCGGACAAGGTCAATCCCAACGGCAGCGGCTGCTCGCTGGGCCATCCGGTCGCCGCGACGGGCGCGCGGATGCTGGTCACCCTGGTGCATGAACTGCGTCGCCGCGGCGGCGGCATCGGCGTGGCGGCAATGTGCGCCGGCGGCGGAATGGGCTCCGCGACGGTGATCGAAGTTCCCGCGCCGTAAGCGCGTTCGGCCGTAAGTTCTTCTCGATGCGGGATATCCAGGAGCTCATCGCGGCCGCCCGAGGCGGGTCCACGCGGGCCGCCGGCCGGCTGCTCACCCTCGTCGAGAGCGCGCGCCGCGACGAGGTGCTGGCCGCCCTGGGTAACTCCACGGCGCGCGTCATCGGAATCACCGGACCGCCCGGCGCGGGCAAATCGACGACCATCGCCGCACTGGTCGGCGCCTACCGTCAGCAGGGTCTCCGCGTCGCGGTGCTCGCGGTCGACCCGTCGTCGCCGTACAGCGGCGGAGCGCTGCTTGGCGACCGGATCCGGATGGCCGCCCACATCAACGATCCCGGCGTGCTGATCCGCTCGGTGGCCAGCCGCGGCCACCTCGGCGGACTCGCGGCGGCGGTGCCGGCCGCGATTCGGGTGCTCGCCGAATTGGGTTACGACGTGGTGCTGCTCGAGACCGTGGGCGTCGGCCAGTCGGAGATCGAGATCGCCGCGGTCGCCGATCCGACCGTTGTCATCCTCAACCCCGGCGCGGGCGACGCCGTCCAAGCCGCCAAGGCGGGACTACTCGAAGTCGCCGACATCGTCGTGGTCAACAAGGCCGACCGGGAAGGCGCCAAGCAGACGGTTCGCGACCTGCGGGCCGAAACCGATGCCCCGATCGTGTTGCTGGTCGCGGCACAAGGTGAGGGCGTGCCCGAATTGGTCGAAACCATTGACGCCCACTTCCGCAACGACACCCCGGCCCGCAGGGCCGCGCGGGCACGCGCGCAGATCCTGTCGCTGGCGCAGACCATGCTCCGCTCGCACCACAATCTCGATCGCCTTGCCGCGGCCGTCGCCGACGGACGCCAGGACGCCTACACCGCCGCAGGCAAGCTGCTCAGCGGTTCGGACACGGTGGCCGCCGAGATGACGCCTGGCTTCCATGCCGCCCGCACCCCGGACCGAGCCGCGCTTGTGATGGGAACCAGCGGCGACGTGGTGACCTACCGCGAACTCGAGGAGCGCTCCACCCGGCTGGCGCGAGCGCTGCGATCGCGCGGGCTGCGCGTTGGCGACCACATTGCGATCCTAGTGGAGAACAGGCCGGAATTCCTCGAAATTGCTTGGGCCGCACAGCGATCCGGGCTGTACTACACCGCAGTCAACTGGCATCTGCGCGCCGGTGAAGTGCAGTACGTGCTCGACGACTGCGGCGCCAAAGCACTGTTTGCCAGTGACACGATGGCGCAGGTGGCCGCCGATCTGGACCTCTCGCGGCTATCGGTGCGTATCGCGGTGGGAGCGGGGCTCGGCGGATTCGAACGCTACGCCGACGTGGTGGCTGTGGAGCCCGCGACGCCCCTCGACGACGAGTGCGAGGGCCGCGAAATGCTGTACTCGTCGGGCACCACCGGCCGGCCGAAGGGTGTGCGCAAGCCACTGCCCGCCACGCCGCTGGGCGACCCGAGTTGCGCACCGGTGCAGATCGCGCGCGGGCTGCTCGGCACCAACGACGACGCAGGCGGCGACTCGGTGTACCTGTGCCCGGCTCCGCTGTATCACTCTGCGCCCCTTGTGTTTTCGATGTCCTGGCAGAGGCTGGGCGCCACGGTGGTACTGATGGAACGGTTCGATCCACGGGAGTGCCTCGAGCTGATCGAGCGCTACCGCGTCACCCATGCACAGTTCGTCCCGACGATGTTCATCCGCATGCTGCGGCTGCCCGAAGCCGAGCGCCGCCGCTACGACTTGTCGAGTCTGCGCCGCGTCACCCACGCCGCGGCGCCGTGCCCTGTCGCGGTCAAACGGCAGATGATCGACTGGTGGGGTCCGATCATCGACGAGTATTACTCGGGCACCGAGGACATCGGCTCCGCGTTCATCTCCGCCGAAGAGTGGCTGGCCCATCCCGGCTCGGTGGGCCGACCGTTCGAGGAATGCCACATCGTCGGCCCTGACGGTAAAGAGCTGCCCGCCGGAGAGGTCGGGGTTGTGTACTTCGGCGGCGGCCGCGCGTTCGAGTACCACAACGACCCGGACAAGACCGCGTCGGTGACCAATGCGCAGGGCTGGCGAACCCTCGGCGACATCGGCTACCTCGATGCAGACGGCTACCTTTATCTCACCGATCGTCAGGCGCACATGGTCATCTCGGGGGGCGTGAACATCTACCCGCAGGAGGCCGAGAATGTGCTGGCGGCTCATCCCGCCGTCGCCGACGTCGCGGTGTTCGGCGTGCCGGACGACGAGATGGGGGAGGCGGTCAAGGCCGTGGTGCAGCCGACCGACCCGGCGGCCGCCGGCGACGAACTCGAAACGGAGTTGATCGCCTACTGCCGGGCCGAGTTGGCGACGTACAAGTGCCCGCGCAGCGTCGACTTCGTCGACGAACTGCCGCGCGACCCCAGCGGCAAGCTGTACAAGCGGCTTCTGCGCGAGCGGTATTGGCAGGGGCACGAGTCGCGGGTCATCTGAGGCGTTCGCTGACTTTCCCGTCGAATTGCGATTCGGCGATGCAACCGGGGTAACCAGGAGAAGGCGTCTACCAGAGCCGCCCTCACGAAGGGACGATCGATGTTGACCGTCGTACTCGCAGTGGCTGTCGTCGGCATCGCCCTGCTGGCCGCGGCGGTGCTGACCGAGAACACGATCATTGCGCTGGCCGCCATCGCGCTGGCCGCGGTGGGCCTGATCCTGCTCGCCCGCGACTGGCTGGCCGAACGTCGCCGCACCGAGCAGCCCCCTGCCGAAACTGAGCCCACAAAGGACGTTGCCGAACATCCGCATGTGGCGCACGAAGCCGCGCTGGAACCCGACGAGTTCGAGCCCGACGTGCCCTACGACGAAACCTTCGACGACCAAGACGTCGACGAAGCCGGAGGAGGCGCCGGCGACGAGCGCGAGGTCAAAGCCTCCGGCAACGACACCACACCGCAGTAACCGCGCGCTCAGCCGGAGGTGTGGACGATCAGCACGTCGATCTGGGCGCGGCTCGCGATGCTTCCCGGAATCGAGAACACCCGCCCGAGGATCGCCGAGCGTGCATTAAGCCCAACGTTGCCGACCACCAGCAGATCGGCTTTGACCTGTTCAGCCAGGTCGACGAGCGCGTCGACCGGCGCATCCTCGATCGGCCGCTCCTCGATGTTCTTCGCCCCGGCGGCGGCTGCCCTGCTGTGCGCTTCGCGCAGGATCGCGAAAATCGGTGCCCGGCCGTGCATCTTGTAGCCCTCGTCTTTGAGGATGTCGGCGGCCCGCAAGTCTTCTCGCTGAGGGAAATAGCCGGTCGCGATGTAGAGCGTCGCGTCGCTCTCAGCGGCGATCTCGCCCGCCCGGTCGACCGCACGCAGTGACGACTCCGAGCCGTCAGTTCCCACCACCACGGTTCGATAGGTGTTCATCGGGCCTCCCAGGGTCTCGGCAATGGCCAGACCCTAACGTGCAAACGCACTGCCGCGGCCCGATTCGGCGGCTATCCGGGCAGGTCGATCAGCCGCCGCATGTAGTGCAGCAGGTGCCGGCGCAACTCGTCGTCGCCGATGTCTTCGACCAAGGGATGCATCACCGCAACACTGATCGCGCCTGACAGCATCGCCGCCTCGATCCTGGCTTCGGCGCCCGTGTCCTCGCCCAGCAGCGCCGCGTAGAGCCGGCCGATGAACTGCTGGAACGGTTGGTGTTCGGTAAGCAGCCGCACCACCACGGGATCGAACTGCAACGTGCTGACCATCCCGCGCCGTTCGATGGCCAGGTCGATCACCCGGGTGAGCAGCATCTCGCGCGCCCGCGGCTTGCACTCCTCGGCCTCGGCGGCCTCAAGAGCGGCCGCGAGCCGGCCCAGTTCGCGTTCCGTCAGGGCGATGACGATCTCGTCTTTGGTCTTGAACTGGTGGTACACCGCGGCTTTCGTGACTCCGACCGCGTCGGCAATCATCTGCAACGACGTTGCGCTGACGCCGTGCACCGCGATCAACTCGAGTGCCGCATCCAAGATGCGGATCTGCGCGGCGCTGCGCCGCACATCGGCCAGCCCCGACGTGATCGACGGCGCCGACGAAACCATTCACCGAGAGTAGCCGATCGGCTATTGACCGTGCCCGAACCGCCGGATAGCCTCGCGCCTAGCCAATCGGCTAGCTACTGCGATCCGGGAGCTCACATGTCCAGCGTTGCCGACAACGAGGTGGTAACCGTGGCGCCCGCCTCTGTCACCGGACAGTCGCTCATCCTCTGGATCACACCGGTTGCGGCCGCCGTGCTGCTCGTCGCGTTCGTGTCATTTCCCGGGTTCCTCCCGCCGATGTCGCCGCGACTGACGCCGCAGCAGGTGGCGTCGTTCTATGCCGAGAACACGACGATGATCCGGTTCAGCATGGTGACCTACAACCTCTTCGGCATCATGCTCGTGCCGTTCTTCGCGTTGATCGTCGCGCAGATGAAGCGCATGGCCACACCCACCCAGGTGCTTGCGTACAGCTACCTGACCGCGCTGGTGAGCGGTGCCACGCTGTTCGCACTTGCCGATCTCTTCTGGCTCATCGCGGCGTTTCGGCCCGAGCGCGACCCCGAATTGACCATGCTGCTCAACGATTTGGCGTGGATCACGTTCGTCGCGCCGGTCGGCATGCTCGTGGTGCAGAACCTCTGCCTTGCGCTGGCCGTGTACCTCGACCGCAGGGCCGAGCCGATCTTTCCGCGCTGGGTAGCGCCGTTCAGCGTGCTCACCGCGCTCGCGATGACACCCGCCGCGTGCGCAGCCGTCGTGAAGACCGGACCGTTGGCGTGGGATGGCGCCGTATCGTTTTGGCTGCGGATCGGCGCCTTCGCCGTGTTCGTCGTGGTCATGTTCTTCGTCGTCCGCGCAGCGATCAACCGCCAAGCCGCCGGCGGACGGACGCACTCATGAGCCTGGCCCCCACAAAATTGCTTGCCGCACAAGGCGATCAGAGTGACGCCGGATCCAAGCGCGATCTCTGGATCTGCTGGTGGGTGGTGCCGATCTTCTACACCTTGTTCGGCGTGATCTTCGTGCCGCTGGCCAGGGTGATGCCGCCGCCGCGGCCCGACCGCACCATTGACGGCGCCGTGGCGTTCTTCCACGCCCACGCGTTGACCATTCAGATCGGGTTCGGTCTGTTGATGGTCGTGATCGGGTTCGCCGGGGTGGCCAACGGCATCGTCGCGTTCCAGATGCGCCGGATGTCGGTGAGCCCGGCGTTCGCCTACGGATATCTCGGCGCGCTGGCGGTGGGTGCGCTGCCGGGGTGCCTGTTCGCGGCGTTGTGCTTTCTGGCCGCGACGTTCCGCCCCGACCGCGACCCGCAGGTGGTCGCTCTGCTCTACGACACGGCGCTGCTGTCGTTCGTCGGCTCGCTGGGGTGCTTCTCCGCGGCGTACCTGGTATTCGCATTGGCGATTCTGTTGGACCGCAACGAGATCTTCCCGAAGTGGCTGGCGTATGTGACCGTCTGGCAGATCGTCACTGAAGTGCTAGCGGCACCGGTGTTCATCTTCAGGTCGGGTCCGCTGTCGTGGAACGGATCGATCAGCTTCTGGATGGGCACGGCGATCTTCGCGTTCTGGCAGGGATGTGTCATCGTCATGCTGCGCCGAGCAGTTCAGCGCCAGCCGGCCGGTGAAGTGCTTGTCGATTAAGGACATTCGAGTCTCATGACGAACACCGAAAACGCCGTGGCCGCCCGCGACGAGGCCGCGCCCAGGCCGGCCCCACACTTGCCCGGTGAAAGCAGCATGTGGGTCTTCGTCATCGGCGACCTGGTGATCTTCTCCGGGTACTTCGTCATCTTCATGGTCCACCGCACCCAGGAGCGGGCGCTGTTCTTGGAGTCGCAACAGCATCTGGACCTCACCATCGGTCTGGTCAACACGCTGTTGTTGATCACCAGCTCATGGTTCGTCGCACTCGGGGTGCAGTCCTCCCGAGAAGGCGACTACCAGCGCGCGGTGCGGCTGACCGTATGCGGCGGGGTCTGTGGGCTGCTTTTCGTGGCCGCCAAGGTCTACGAGTGGACGTCGAAAGTGGTTGCGGGACTGACGTTTCCGAGTAACGACTTCTTCATGTTCTACTACATGCTGACCGGCGTGCACCTTGGCCATGTGCTGCTCGGCCTGGTGATTCTGGGCATCGTGGTCCGCGAACTGCGCAATCCGCACGGCCGCAAAGTCGTCGTCGCGGAGACCGGTGCCACCTACTGGCACATGGTCGACTTGCTGTGGGTCGTCATCTTCGCGCTGCTGTACGTGATGAGGTGAAACGATGAACAGCGCCGCCCGAGTCACCTATGTGTGGCTTCTGCTTTCGGCGATAACGGTGCTGTCGTGGTGGTTCGCGCCGGCACGCATACACGGCAGCGTATCGGCGAGCGTGCCGATCACCATTGGCGTCCTGGCGATGGCCTTGGTCAAGGTGCGGCTGATCATCCAGCATTTCATGGAGGTGCGCACCGCTCCACGGTGGCTGCGGGTGTTCACCGACGTCTGGCTTCTGGTGCTGTTCGGTGCGATCCTGGGGATCTACCTGTACTGAGATACCGCCATGTGCGCCGAACGTGATGGCACTGCGAAAAATCGGCCGAAATGTCGCGCTGTGCTCACGCTCGGCGAGGGGTCTCGCTCAGAGGTGCGCTACACCTGCAACGAACGGCCGGTGGCCGCGGTGAAGCCGCAGCGGTAGCCGAAAACCATTGCCGGGCCGAGCGTTCCACCTGCGCCGCCGTAGGCCTTGCCGGTCACACCGGCCATCGCATTGCCGGCTGCATAAAGCCCGGGGATGACGGCCCCGCTGACGTGCATGACACGCCCGTCGCGGTCGGTGCGCGGCCCGCCTTTGGTTCCCATCGCGCCGATCTTCACCGGCACCGCGTAGTACGGCGGCGTGTCGATCGGGCCGAGTGTCTTGCCGGCCTGGGTGGCGGCCTTGTCGTCGCCCCAGTAGCCGTCGTAGGCGCTCGCGCCGCGACCGAACTGCGGGTCACGCTCCTGCGCGACGTTTTTGTTCCACTCCTCGAGCGTGCGCGCCAGCCCGTCAGCGTCGATTCCGGTCTTGGCGCCGAGCTCGCCGATGTCGGACGACGGCGAAAACCATTCCGGCGCAGCCTCTCCCGGCGCGACGCCGAGGAATCCGTAGCGCTTCAGATGGAGCGCGTCGAACACGATCCACGCCGAGTCGTTGACGTATCCGTTTTTGGGATCGAGGTACTGGAACGCGCCTGCCATCGAGTTGTACTCGCCGGCCTCGTTGAGGAAGCGTCTGCCCGCGCGGTTGACGATGATGCTGCGGGGCCTCGTGCGTTCCAGTCGTACGCTTCGGCTGCGCTGCCTGCCGCCGATGGTGTCGCCGGGCATCTGCACGATCGGCACCCACCACGCCTCACCCATGTTGGCCAGGTCGGCGCCGTGGGCCATCGCCATCCGCAGCCCGTCGCCGGTGTTGTTCGGTGGCGACACCGCGCCACGCATCGGCCCGCGCAGGTAGGCCTCGACCAGCCGGTTGTCCCATTCGAAGCCGCCAGTGGCCAGAACCACGCCGCGACGGGCGTGCACCCTGATCTCGCTGCCGCCCAAGCTGATTCGGGCACCGGTGATGGCGTTACCGTCCGAGATCAGCTCCACGGCACGGGCATTCGTGCGCGGTGTGACGCCCCGGTCGAGCAATGCCTTGAGCAGCCCGGCGATCAAAGCCGTGCCGGCGACGCAGAGATCGCCGGCCGCGTCGTCCACCGACGCGTGAATCCTCGCGCGTGTCTCGGCGTCGATCCCGACGTTGCTGAAGTCGGCCGGAAACGACGTGATGCGGTCGCGCCATTCGCCGAGCTGCGACAGGTCGTACGGCTTTGCGTTCAGCGACCGGCCGCCTTTTGGCCGCCCACCCGGCAGCTCCGGCTTGTAGTCGGGAAAGCCCTCGGCGATCTCGAACCGCAGGTCGCTGTGCGCCTCGACGAAATCGAGCATCGGCGCGCCGGTCCGCACAAATGTCTCGACGAGATCGTCGTCCATGTAGCCGAAAGACTGCGCGCGCAGATAGCTCATCGCGTCGTCGACCGTCAGTTCACCGCCGGCCGCGCGGCGATGCGCCGGTATCCAGACGATGCCGCCGGACACCGCGGTGGTTCCGCCCACGGTCGGGGCCTTCTCGTACACCTCGACCGAGGCACCGTTGACCGCGGCGGTCAGGGCAGCCGTGAGCCCGGCGCCTCCGCTGCCGAGCACCACGACGTCGACCTCGTGGTCCCACGTGCTCATCGAAGCCTCCTCTCGCGGCCCGGTCCTCAGCTGAGGATCGCCGACAGTTCCTGCGCTGCCTTTACGACTGCGTCGCGGCCGGCCATGACGACGTCTTCCCGGTGGGAGATCAGGTTGATGCACGTGGGCGGCGACGGCGGCCGACGGCGCACCGGAACCGCGAGTCCGTACGTGTTGGGCTCGATCTCACCGTGGGTCACCACCCACCCCTGTTTGCGGGTGCGCGTCACCAGCTCGCGCTCACCGGGCCGCGGCGGCATGCTGGCCAGCAACGCGATACCGGCGGCGCCGCGGTCCAGCGCATATCGGCTGCCCTCGTGGAACGACAGCTGATACATCACGTGCGTCGGGACGATGACCGCGATAGCGACCTGCTGGTCACCCTCGGCGACCAGCAGCGACACCGTCGCGCCGAGATCGTCCGCCAGCGCGCGCAGCGTCGGCAGGCTGAGCTGACGCACGTTGTTGTCGAACGCGGCGCCCAGCACTGCGAGCGCCGCCGCCGGCCGGTACCTGCCGTCTTCGCCCTTGGTGACGTAGCGGAACTGCGTCAGCGTGCCGAGCAGGCGATAGGCGATGGTGCGATGCACGCCGACGTAGTCGGCGACCTGCTGAACCGTGACTCCCGACGGCGCGGTGGCGACTGCCTGCAGCGCGCTCAGCCCCCGGGCCAGCGTCTGCGAGCCAGCGGTCATCCGCTCGTCGCCCGGCTGCTTGACAGACCTGGTCATGAGGATGATGCTCTATGCATAGTGCACATCAATGTGCGATTTTAGCACATTCGATTCGCGCGTAGCGAGAACAAGATTTCCGCAGCGTGGGCGACGGCGAGGTGGCAAGTGGCGGAGTACGAGAGCATCTGGAGCGATCTCCAGGGCGTCCCGTTCTCGCAGGGTTACCTCGACGCGCGCGGCGTGCGCACGCGCTACCTGCATGCCGGTGATCCGGACAAGCCGGCGCTGGTGCTGCTGCACGGTTCCGGCGGCCACGCCGAGGCCTACGTCCGCAACTTGGAGGCGCACGCCGAGCACTTCTCCACGTGGTCGATCGACATGCTGGGCCACGGGTATACCGACAAACCCGGCCACCCATTGGAGGTCCGTCACTATGTCGACCACCTGGTCGCGGTGCTCGACACGATCGGCGCCGACCGTGCGCACGTGTCCGGGGAGTCGCTGGGCGGCTGGGTGGCCGCCCGGATCGCCATCGACCATGCCGACCGGGTGCAGCGACTGGTGCTCAACACCGCGGGCGGCTCGCAAGCCGATCCCGCAGTGATGCAACGGATCATCACGCTGTCGATGGCGGCGGCCGAGAACCCGAGCTGGGACACGGTGCAGGCGCGGATCAAATGGCTGATGGCCGACAAGTCGAAGGATTACGACGACCTCGTCGCGAGCCGGCAGCGGGTGTACCGCCAACCCGGGTTCGTCGCCGCGATGCGCGACATCATGGCGTTGCAGGATCCGGAAATCCGCGCGCGCAACATCCTCGGGCCCGACGAGTACGGGTCCATCACCGCGCCGACGCTGGTGCTGTGGACCAGTGACGACCCCACCGCCGACGTCGCCGAGGGGCGCCGGATCGCGTCGATGATTCCCGGGGCACGCTTCGAGGTGATGTCGGGCTGCGGCCACTGGCCTCAGTACGAGGACGCCAAGACGTTCAACAGGCTGCACATCGACTTCTTGCTGGGGCGGCAATGAACCCGGATGTCGTGATCGTCGGCGCCGGGCCGGTCGGCCTGACGTTGGCGAACATCCTTGGGCTGCAAGGCGTCCAGACCCTGGTGGTGGAGGAACGCGACACGCTCATCGACTATCCGCGCGGCGTCGGCCTCGACGACGAGGCACTGCGCACGTTCCAGTCGATCGGCCTGGTGGATCAGATTCTGCCGCACACCGTGCCCAACCAGATCCTGCGGTTCTTCGACGCCAAACGCCGGCTGCTCGCCGAGATGGCGCCACCCGACGCGCGATTCGGCTGGCCCAAGCGCAACGGCTTCGTCCAACCGATGGTCGACGCCGAACTGCTCGCCGGATTGGACAGATTCGACCACGTGCAGCTGAGGTGGGGGCACCGCATGGAAGGCTGCGAACAGTCCGCTGACGGTGTCACGGTCCAACTGGTGTCGAGCTCCGGATCGTCGAAGGTCAACGCGCAGTACGTGATTGGCTGCGACGGCGGTCGCAGCGCCACCCGCCGGCTGATGGGTGTGTCGTTCGACGGCACCACCTCGTCGACGCGCTGGCTGGTGGTCGACGTCGCCAACGATCCGCTCGGCCATCCCAACAGCGAGGTGGGCGCCGACCCCGAGCGTCCCTACGCGTCGATTTCGATTGCCCACGGCATCCGGCGCTTCGAGTTCATGATTCACGCCGACGAATCCGACGACGTCGCCGAGGACCCCGCTTTCATCAGACGCATGCTGGGGCGGCTGGTACCGCACCCCGAACGGGTCGACGTGATCCGCCACCGCGTCTACACCCACCACTCGCGCATCGCCGGCGCGTTCCGCAGTGGACGACTCCTGCTGGCCGGTGACGCCGCCCATCTGATGCCGGTCTGGCAGGGGCAGGGCTACAACAGCGGCATCCGCGACGCAGCGAATCTGGGCTGGAAACTCGCCGCGGTGGTCAATGGCCAAGCGGAGGACGGGCTGCTGGACACCTACGACATCGAGCGCCGCAAGCACGCCAGGGCCATGATCGACCTGTCCACGATGGTGGGGCGGGTGATTTCGCCGACCAACCGTCGCGTTGCAGGCTTGCGCGACAAGGCGATTCGAGCCGCCTCGGTGGTGCCCACGCTGAAGCGCTACGTGCTCGAGATGCGGTTCAAGCCGATGCCGCGCTACGAGCAGGGGGCGGTGTACCACGAGGAGCCGCGCTCGGCGACTTCCCCGGTGGGCACCCTGTTCGTGCAGCCGCCGGTGGACACCAGAGACCGCCGCGATGTGCTGCTCGACGACGTGCTGGGTCCCGGATTCGCGGTGCTGTGCTGGAACAACAATCCCCGCGCGCTGCTCGAAGACCAGGTGTTCGAGCGCTGGAAAACGTTGGGCGCCAAGTTCGTCGAAGCACGTCCCCTCACTCAGCTGCACTGGCCGGGTCACGATCACCCCGACGTGGTGGTCGTCGGAGACCGTACAGGCAGTCTGAAGGCGTGGTTCGACGCGCACACCGAATCCGTGCTGTTTTTGCGCCCGGACCGCTGCATCGCCGGAGCGTGCATCGCGCAGCGAGCACCCGAGATCAGCACCGCCCTGTTCGACGTCCTAGGTCTGACGCAGAGAGGAGGCAAAGGATTCGATGAAGGCGACTCTGGCGCTGTGCTGTATGTCGCACAGCCCGCTGCTGAACCTTCCCGGACCGTCGCAGGATCTCCTTGACGACGTCACCACCGCACTGTCGGCTGCGCGAGAGTTCGTGCGGCAGTTCGATCCCGAGCTCGTCGTGGTCTTCTCGCCGGACCACTACAACGGCTTCTTCTACAAGCTGATGCCACCGTTTTGCATCGGAACCGCGGCCACCGGCGTCGGTGACTTCGGCACCCAGGCCGGTCGGCTTGACGTGCCCGACGACATCGCGACGGACTGCGCCCAAGCCGTGCTCGACGCGGGCGTGGACGTCGCAATCTCGGCGAGCATGGAAGTGGACCACGGCACCGTTCAGCCGCTGCAGACCTTGTTCGGCGATGCCACGGCCCGCCCGGTGGTGCCGATCTTCATCAACTCGGTCGCCACGCCGCTCGGGCCGGTGAAGCGCGCCCGCGCGCTGGGCGCCGCCGTCGGCCGGTTCGCCGCCACCCTGAGCAAGCGCGTGCTGATCGTGGGATCCGGTGGGCTGTCGCATGATCCGCCGGTCCCGACGCTCGCAACGGCGCCCGCCCCTGCGTTGGAGCGCATCCTGCACGGACGGCCGATGACGACCGAACAACGCCAGGCGCGGCAGACCGCGGTGATCGGCTTCGCCCAAGGGTTCGCTGCGGGCCGCGGCCCGATGCACCCGCTGAATCCGCAATGGGATCAACGCCTCCTGGACATCTTCGACCGCGGTGACCTGACCGAGCTCGACAGCTGGTCGAACGACTGGATCGCGCGCGAGGCCGGCAACTCCGCCCACGAGATCCGCACGTGGCTGGCGGCGTTCGCGGCACTCGCCAGCCAGGGGCCGTACCAGACGCAGGTGCGCTACTACCGTGCGGCACCCGACCTGATCGCGGGTTTCGCGGTGCGGACGGCAGTCGGCAGGGCCGCCGATGAGTGAGGACTTCGACCGCGTCGTCGACGTCCTCGTCGTCGGCTCCGGTGGCGGCGGAATGACGGCGGCGCTGGCCGCCGACGCGTCCGGGCTCGACACGCTGGTGGTCGAAAAGGCGGACTACTTCGGGGGATCCACCGCCCTGTCGGGTGGCGGCATCTGGGTTCCGGGCGCTCCGGCACAGCGCCGAGAAGGCTATCGACCCGCACCGGACGAAGTCTTCGACTATCTGCGCCAGATCACCGGCGGCCTCGTCAGCGACGCCCGCCTGCGCCAGTACGTCGACGCCGCGCCGGAGATGATGGAATTCTTGGAGAACCTCAGCCCGTGGTTCGAGTTCGTCTGGAAGCCCGGCTACGCCGACTACTATCCCGAACTTCCCGGCGGCTCCGAACGGGGCTCCACCATCAATGTGCCGGCGATCGATCTGCGCAAGCTCGGTGACGACGAACAGAACCTGCTGCAGCCGCTGGCGTTGGCGCCCAAAGGCATCTGGCTGGGACCCAAGGATCTGCGGCTGTTCTACCAGGTGCGCCAGTCGTGGCGCGGCAAAGCCGTTCTGGTCAAGCTGATCTGGCGCATGTTCCGGGCGCGCGTGTTCGGGGAGCGGATGGCCGCAATCGGCCAGTCGCTGGCGGCCCGGATGCGTCTGGCGATGAAGGACCGCGGCATTCCGCTGTGGCTGGGTGCGCCGATGACGGAGCTGATCACCGGTCCTGACGGTGCGGTGGTGGGCGCAGTCGTCGAGAGCAACGGCCAGGCATTGCGGATCGGCGCCCGCGGCGGCGTAATCCTTGCCACCGGTGGTTTCGACCACGACATGGCCTGGCGCAGGCAGCACCTGCGGGTGCTGGACCGCGTGCGCGAGGTCAGCGGCGACAAGGGGGACTGGAGCTTCGGCAACCCGCTGGCGATGGGCGACGGAATCCGCGCTGGCCAAAAAGTCGGAGCCGCAACCGATTTACTCGACGAGGCGTGGTGGTTTCCGGCGATCTGCTGGCCCGATGGCCGGTTGCAGTTCATGCTCAACGAGCGGATGATGCCGTCGCAGTTCGTGGTCAACGGCGAGGGTGAGCGGTTCGTCAACGAGGCGGCGCCGTACATGGATTTCGCCCACGCGATGATCGAGGGCGAGAAGTCGGGCGTCAGGCACATCCCGTGCTGGCTGATCACCGACATCAGGTCGTTTCGCCGCTATGTGGTGGCCGGGCACCTGCCGATACCGAAGGTGCCGTTCGCGCCCGTACCCACTGGCCGCAAAGTTCCTCGGGCATGGCTGGATTCGGGCGTGGTGAGGGAAGCCGACAGCTTCGAGGAATTGGCCGCCAAGATCGGAGTGCCGCCCGATAACCTGCGCCGGACGGCCGAGCGCTTCAACGAGTTGGCCCGCAACGGCCACGACGACGACTTCAACCGCGGCGACAGCGCCTACGACAACTACTACGGCGATCCGACACTGCCGAATCCGAATTTGTATCCGCTCGGCAAGCCGCCGTACTACGCGTTCCAGATCATTCTCGGCGACCTCGGGACGTCGGGCGGGCTGCGCACCGACGAATTCGCCCGCGTGCTACGCGACGACGGCACCGCGATTCCCGGACTGTATGCCACCGGGAACACCTCGGCTGCCGTCATGGGACGCAGCTATGCCGGCGCCGGTGCCACCATCGGTCCGGCCATGACATTCGGCTACGTGGCCGCCAAGCACATCGCGACTCATCTGCCGGCTCACCAAAACACCAGTGCGACTAGTGAATCGACGCTCAACCGGAGGTAGCACATGAAGATATCGCTTTTCTACGAGTTTCCCTTGCCCCGGCCGTGGGCGCCGGACGACGAGCACAAGCTGTTTCAAGACGGGCTCGACGAAGTGGAGCTGGCCGACAAGGCCGGCTTCTCCACGGTGTGGCTGACCGAGCACCACTTCCTCGAGGAGTACTGCCACTCGACGGCGCCGGAGATCTTTCTGGCCGCCGCCAGTCAGCGCACCAAGAACATTCGCCTGGGCTTCGGCATCATGCATCTTCCCCCGGCGGTCAACCACCCGGCGAGGGTGGCAGAGCGCATCGCCACGCTCGACCTGCTGTCCAACGGCCGCGTCGAATTCGGCACCGGTGAGTCGTCGTCCGTGGGTGAGCTCGGCGGCTTCGGGATCGACCCGGCAGACAAGCGTGCCATGTGGGAGGAAGCCCTCGAGGTTGCGATTCGCTGCATGATCGAAGAGCCGTTCAGCGGGTTCAAAGGCCAGCACGTCGAAATGCTGCCCCGCAACGTGATCCCCAAGCCGCTGCAGAAGCCGCACCCGCCGGTGTGGGTGGCGTGCACCCGGCCGGCGTCGGTGCAGATGGCCGCCCAAAAGTGCTTGGGCGCACTGAGTTTCGCCTACACCGGGCCCGGCCCTCTCGCCGAACGCGTCAACGGCTACTACAAGGAGCTCGAGGAGAACGGCGTTCCTGTCACGCCGCAGGTCAATCCGAACATCCTCGCCATCGGCGGCGACCTGTCGATGATGGTTGCGCCGACCGACGAGCAGGCGGTGCAACGCATAGGCAAGGGCGGCGGATTCTTCGCGTTCGGGATCATGCACTACTACATGACCGGAATGCACACGCCCGGTCGGACCGGCGTCTGGAAGCGGTACCTCGAGGAGATCGAGAAGGATCCGACGGTCGCGTACGGCCCGGGCCGCGGGGCAATCGGCAGTCCCGCGACGGTGCGTGAATTCCTGCGCGGCTACGAGGAGAGCGGCGTCGACGAACTCATCTTGCTGCTGACGCCGCGCACACACGAGGCGACGATGGAATCGATCGAGCTGATGGGCAAGGAGGTGCTGCCGGAATTCATCGAGCGCGACGACAAGGCCAGGGCGGAGAAGGCCAAGCGGCTGGAGCCGATCATCGAGAAACTCGAAGCGCGCCGGCCGCCCTCGACTGCCCCCGAGTTCGACGACAGCTATGCGTTCGGAGGACTGCCCACCGGCCGCAACAGCTACACCGCCAACGAGGTGTCACTGGCGATGGACGAGATGACCGCCGGCATCGAGGAGGCCTCCAAGAAGCTCAAGTCAGGGGAGGGCTGGACCAGCAGAAACCCGGAGGCCGATACCCGGACTCGCAAAGGACAGCAGGTCTAGTGCAAAACTCGTGATCGATGGAAGAAATCGAGCAGCTGTGGCGCTACGACGGCAAGCGGGTCGTCGTCAGCGGCTGTGCTTCCGGGATCGGTGAGCACGTCGCGCGGCAGCTGTCGCAGCTCGGGGCGGAGGTCGTCGGCCTCGACCGGCGGCGGCCTGCCCTGCAGCTCAAGGAGTTCCATGAAGTCGACCTTGCCGAACCGGCGTCGATCGACCGTGCAGTGTCGGCGGTTGGCGGGCACGTCGACTCGCTGTTCAACGTCGCCGGCGTGTCGTCGGGCATCGGCAACCCGCTGCTGGTTACCACGATCAACTTCCTCGGGACTCGCCACCTCACCGAGGCGCTGTTACCCGCGATGCGCGCCGGCTCGTCGGTCGTGTGCGTCTCGTCGCTGGCCGCGGCCGACTATCTGGACCACCGACAGTCCACCGCCGGGCTGGTGCGGACCAGATCGTTCGAAGAGGGGCTGCACTGGTGCCGGCGCCACCCGGAGGAACTGGCCGACGGGGGATACCGGCTGTCGAAGGAAGCGATCATCTTGTACTGCATGACCAACGCCGCCCCGCTGGGCGCCCGCGGCATTCGCATCAACTGCACCGCGCCGGGCGTGACGGAGACGCCGATCCTCGACCAGCTGCGCGCGTCGTACGGGCAGGCGTACCTCGACACCATTCCCAAGCCGCTGGGCCGGGTGTCCGGGCCGGCCGAACAGGCGGCGGTGCTGGTGTTCTTGAACAGCGCTGCCGCCAGCTACATCACCGGTCAGGTGCTGTGGGTTGACGGCGGCAACGTCGCCAGCCGCATCGCCGCCACCTTGGGAGGACGCGAATAGTGGCCTCTCTCAAGGAGTTCCGCCGCGTCGCCGACGACGTGCGCAACTGGGGCCGCTGGGGTGACGACGACGAGCTGGGCACGCTGAACTTCATCACCGCCGAGAAGGTGCAGCAGGCCGCCAGTCTGGTCAGGCACGGCAAGGTGTTCCCGCTCGGCGTCGACTTCGGCTCGTCGGGTCCGCAGGGCGCATTCCACTACCGGCCCAACCCGCTGCACGTGATGACCGTCGACGGCGGGGACGCGCGCACACTGGTGGAGTACGGGCCCAAGTGGTTGCGAAACCCCACGGCCGTGCAGTTGAGCGGCTACTCCGAGAGCGGGCCGATGCGATTCAACGACGACATGATCATCATGCCGTTGCAAGCGGCCACCCAATGGGACGCGCTATCCCATGTGTATTACGACGAGCAGCTCTACAACGGTTTCCCGGCCAGTTCAGTGACCAGCCTGGGGGCGTTTCACTGCGGCATCGACAAGGTCGACGTCAAGGGCATCACATCACGCGGCGTCCTGCTGGACATCGTGCGGCTGCGCGGTGTCGCGACGTTCTGTGAACTGGGCGATCCGATCACGCCGGAAGAGCTCGACCAAGCGGCTCGCACGCAGGAAGTCACCGTGCAACGCGGCGACATCGTGCTGGTCCGAACCGGTTGGTGGGCAAGGTTCCTCGAAACCGGCGACGGATCGGAGCCGGGAGCCGGTCTGGATTGGCGCTGCGCGTCGTGGATGCACGACCACGACGTTGCGGCGGTGGCAGCCGACAACCTGATGGTCGAGAATCCCGTGTCCGGGGTCGACGGCGCGATCCTGCCGATGCACATGCTGTGCCTTCGCGACATGGGGCTCATGCTCGGTGAGTACTGGAACCTCACCGCGCTGGCCGAGGACTGCGCTGCCGACGGTGTCTACGAATTCCAGCTCGTCGCACCGCCATTGCGTGTTACCGGAGGCGTCGGGTCTCCACTCAATCCGATTGCGATCAAGTAGGTGGACATGACGGCAAGCTCAACAACCGCCAGTGGAATCGTCGACGACGACCGGCGCAGGCCCCTCATCGTGGGGCTCGGCGGCACCCTGCGGGCGAACTCGTCGACCGAGCGGGCATTGCGGTACTGCCTGGAGGCGGTGGAGCGGCAAGGCGGCCGCACGAGGCTGTTCTGTGGCCGCGACATCGATCTGCCGATGTACGCGCCGCACGAACTGTCCCGCACACCGAAGGCCGCAGAGCTGGTCAACGCGCTGCGCGACGCGGACGCGGTAGTCGTGGCCTCGCCCGGCTACCACGGCAGCGTGTCGGGGTTGATCAAGAACGCGTTGGACTACATCGAAGATCTGCGCGAAGACGAGCGGGTGTACCTGGACAACACGCCGTGGGGATGCATCACATGCGCCTATGGCTGGCAGGCCGCCGTCGGCACGCTCACCCACCTGCGCAGCATCGGGCACGCGTTGCGCGCGTGGCCTACCCCGCTGGGCGTCGCGATCAACTCAGCGGACCGGATTTTCGACGAGAACGGCGAGCTGATCGACGAGACCATCAAGAGCCAGCTCGAATTGATGGCCACCCAGGTGCTGACCTTCGCCCAGTCCGCCGGCGGGGCGAGCTGAGCAGTGCCGGCGCAGCGCAAAACCGTCGACGTCGGGGGGCTTGTCACCAGTTATCTCGAAGCCGGACAGGGCGATTCGGTGGTGCTGCTGCACGGCGGCGAATTCGGGGCGAGCGCCGAACTGGGCTGGGAGCGCAACATAGGCGCCCTGGCCGAGCGTTACCGCGTGCTGGCTCCGGACATGCTGGGGTTCGGGCATTCGGCGAAGGTAATCGACTTCACCGACGGCCGCGGCATGCGGATCAGGCACATCGCCCGGTTCTGCGCCGAAGTAGGCGTTGCGTCAGCACATTTCGTGGGGAACTCGATGGGCGCCATCAACCTGCTTGTCGACGCGACGTCCGACGCACCGGTGCTGCCGGCCCGCAGCATCGTCGCGATCTGCGGTGGCGGTGACATCGAGCGCAACTCCTACGTCGATGCGCTGTACGAGTACGACGCGACATACGAGGGCATGCGCCGCATCGTCGAGGCACTGTTCTTCGACCCGTCGTTCCCCGCTGACGACGACTACGTGCGGCGGCGCTACGAGTCGAGCATCGCGCCTGGTGCGTGGGAAGCGCTGGCGGCGGCAAGGTTTCGACGTCCCGGACTCGAGCCGCCGCCGTCGCCGTCGAGTGCACGTGCGTACGAGCGCATCGCAGTGCCCACGCTCGTCGTCGAAGGGGGATGCGACAAGCTGCTTGCCTCGGGTTGGGCGGCGAGAATCGCCGATCAGATTCCGCACGGCCGGTCCGCTGTGATCGAGGCCGCCGGGCATTGCCCGCAGATCGAGCAACCCGAAGTGGTCAACTCGCTTCTGCTGCAGTTCTTCTCCGAGGCAAGCGATTTCGACGTGCAGACCGACGCGAAGGGACAGCCGCGATGAGTAGCGACCTGGCGGGGAAGGTGGCCATCGTCACCGGCGGTGCCTCCGGACTCGGGTATGCCACCGTGGAGAAATTCGTTGCCGAGGGCGCACGAGTGGTGATCGCCGACCTCGACCAAGACAACGGTGCGGCGTTGGCAGAAAAATGTGGAGATGGCGCAGCGTTCCGGCGCGTCGACGTGTCCGACGGCGAACAGGTGAGCGCGTTGGTGGCGACCGCGGTCGACTTGTTCGGGGGCCTGCATGTCATGGTCAACAACGCCGGCATCCCCAGCCGGATGCACAAGAGCCTGCTGCACGACGATTTCGGGGACTTCCAGCGAGTCATGGCCGTCAACCTGCTCGGTGTCATGATCGGAACCCGCGAAGCCGGCAAACACATGTCGCAGCACGGCGGCGGGTCGATCGTCAACGTGTCATCGATCGGCGGCATCCAGGCCGGCGGCGGGGTGATGACGTACCGGGCGTCGAAGGCCGCGGTGTTGTACTTCACCAAGTGCGCGGCGATCGAACTGGCCCCGTACGGAATTCGCGTGAATTGCCTTGCGCCGGGTAGCATTCCGACACCCATTCTCGCGGCGTCGGCCAAGCAGTTCAGCGAAGAGGCGCGCGAGGCGTTCGTCAAGGCGTCGCGACAGACCATGCGGGACAACCGGCCGCTGGAGCGCGAAGGCACACCGGAGGACGTCGCCGAGGCGGCGCTGTATTTCGCCAGTGACCGCTCGGCCTATGTCACCGGCACCGTGTTACCGGTCGACGGCGGCACCGTAGCAGGCACGCCGATTCGGCGCCGGCCGAAAGGAGATGGGTCATGACATCCTCCGTCGTTGTCGTCATCGGCGTGGGCGGCATGGGCGACGCGATCGCCCGGCGGCAGGGGACCGGCCGCACCGCGCTGCTCGCCGACTTCGACACCACTGCGCTGGACGCTGTGGCGTCGAGTCTGGAGCGTGACGGGTACGACGTGGTGGCCCAGCGGGTCGACGTCGGTGACGCGGACTCGGTCGCCGCGCTCGTGAACACCGCCACGTCCAAAGGAGCGGTGAGTCAGGTCGTCCACACCGCGGGTCTGTCTCCGGTGCAGGCCAGCGTGGAAGCCATTCTGCGCGTGGACCTGTACGGTGTCGCGGCGGTATTGGCGGCTTTCGGCGACGTGATCGCACCGCAGGGCGCCGGGGTGGTGATCGCCAGCATGGCGGGCCACATGCTGGGAGAGCTTCCGCCGGACCAGCAGAAGGAGCTGGCTACCGCGCCCCCCGACCGGCTGCTGACGCTTCCGTATTTGCAATCCGACCACATCTCGCAGCCAGGACACGCCTACGCGCTCGCCAAGTACGCAAACCGCTTGCGTGTCATGGCCGAAAGCGTTCGATGGGGCAAGCGCGGCGCCAGGGTCAACTCCGTCAGTCCCGGGGTGATCTCCACGCCGATGGGACGCGCCGAACTCGAAGGAGGAAGCGGCCAAGCCATGCGTGCGATGGTCGACGCGTCCGGAACGGCAAGGGTCGGTACGCCGTTCGACATCGCGAACGCGGTGGCGTTTCTCCTCGGCCCGGATTCGTCGTTTCTCACCGGGACCGACCTCCTCATCGACGGCGGGGTCGTCGCGGCGATGAGGTCCGGCGCCCTCGGGTGATTCGCTGCCAGCGGGCTATGGCTTTTTGCGCCCGGATCGGCTGAGCCGCCACTCCGGCGGAAAGTTGAGATCGTTGTCCTTGACGACGTTGTTGAGGCCCTTGCCGAATGTTCCTTCGGTGAGGTCGACTTCGTCGTCCTGGTCATTGGCGATCAACGGCAGCATTCCCTCGATCATCCCGGTCAGCAGACTGCCAAAGTATTCGCCCTTGTACTGCTTGTACAGCTCCAGGAACGTCTTCTGCACCGCAACCGTGTCCGTCGGGCGCGAACGGGAACACGCCATCGCGTACTTGAGTGTCTCGTCCTCCAGCTTCTCGCGCGGCACCACGCTGTTGACGAAGCCGCAGTCGTACATCTCCTTGGCGGTGAAAGGCCGTCCGGTGAAGAGCATTTCGGAGAACTTGCGCAATCCCATGGTCTCGGCCCACCACCACAGCCGAGGTCCCCAGCCGACGTAGCGGAATGCGGGGTGACCGAACAGGGCGTCGTCCGAGGAGACCACCAGGTCCGCATCGGCGGCCTGATAGAAGTGCCAGCCGTAGCAGTAGCCCTTGGCTTCGACGATGCTGATCTTGCGCAACTCTTGAAGCGGCCGATTGCCTGCGCGCGCTTTCGCGTAGAAGTCGGTGACGGTGGACAGATAGCGATAGGAGCCGCCCGGCGGATATTTCACGTTGTCGTCGTTGATCGCGAGCTCGTGCAGAAGCGGCATGCCCGGGTTCTCCAGCATGTCGCGCTGCTCGGGTAGGTCGCCGCCGCTGCCGAAATCATCGCCCTCGCCCCGGATGACGACGACTTTCACCTCGTCGTCGACGTTGCACTTGTGGATCAGGTCGGCGTAGTTGTGACGCATGCCCAACGTGGTGGAGTTCTGTGCGTCCGGGCGGTCGAAGGTGATATAGGCGATCCTATTCGTGACGTCCTTCTCGAACTTGATGTATTGAGCGGCTTCGCGCTTCATCTCTTCGTAGTCGTAATCAGGCATATCCCTCTCCGGTCAGATGGTTTGCGTTGACGTCGTCGATGTCGTCGCTCTCGGCGCATGCGGCGGGAGCTGCCGTCAGTGTCTCAGCGTCGGCTGCCATTCGGGCTGTTTCTACTCTCCGCTTAGAACGCGGGGAGACCTCGGCTGTCCAGCCGTTAAATCAGTCGCTTGACTTAACCGGACGGGCGTGCTGGACTGAGCGCCATGAGCACCGCCTCGCGGGCGTCGTCGCGATGACCACGGCCAGAGCGCTGCGCAGTGATCGCGCCAACGGCACTCGGGAAGCGATTCTGACCGCCGCGGAGCGGCTGTTCGCGGAGCACGGCGTGTATGCCGTGTCCAACCGTCAGGTCAGCGAGGCCGCGGGGCAAGGCAACAACGCCGCGGTGGGCTACCACTTCGGCACCAAGACCGATCTGGTGCGCGAGATCGAGCACCGGCACCGCGTGCCCATCGAACGGCTGCGCGAGCAGATGGTCGCCGAGACCGGCGACTCTGCCGAGCTGCGCGACTGGGTGGCGTGCCTGGTGTGCCCGCTCACCGATCATCTCGCCGAGCTCGGCAACCCGAGTTGGTATGCGCGGTTCGCCGCCCAGGTGATGGCCGACCCCGCCTACCACAAGATCGTGGTCAAGGACGCGCTCAGCTCGCCGTCGCTGGTGCAGGTCATCGGCCGGATCAACCGCTGCCTTCCCGACCTACCCAAACACGTACACACCGAACGCAGCGTGATGGCGCGAAACCTGTTGATGCACACCTGCGCTGAACGGGAACGCGCGATGGCGGAGAACGCGCCGCTGGCCCGGCCGGGCTGGCAGGCGGCCGCATCCGGTCTGATCGACGCGATCGTGGGCCTGTGGCTGGCACCGGTGACGAACACCGGGAGGCGGGGACGATGAAAGTTGTTGTCGACCAGGACAAGTGCGTGTCATCGGGCCAGTGCGTGCTGAACGCAAGCACCGTGTTCGACCAGCGCTATGACGACGGGGTAGTGGTGCTGTTGACCGAGCACCCGCCTGCCGATCAACAAGAGAACGCCCGCAAGGCGGCTGCGGCCTGTCCGGCGCAGGCCATCGCCATCGAGGAATGAGAACAGTGCCATGTCTGACACGCTGACCGCGACGGCCGCCGGCACGACCGCTGAGATTCCCGACTACCCGATGGAGCGCTCGCCCGCGTGCCCGTTCGCTCCGCCGCCAGGAGTTCGCGAACTCGCCGCCCGAAAAGGGTTGAGCAGAGTCAAGATCTGGGACGGCAGCACACCGTGGCTGATCACCGGCTACGAGGAGGCGCGCACATTGTTCGCCGACTCGCGGGTGAGCGTCGACGACCGGCGGCCCGGGTTTCCGCACTGGAACGAAGGAATGCTCGCCACCGTCCACAAGCGGCCGCGGTCGGTGTTCACGTCCGACGCCGAGGAGCACACCCGGTTTCGCCGCATGCTGTCGAAACCGTTCACGTTCAAGCGTGTCGAGGGTCTGCGGCCGGCGATCCAGAAGATCACCGATGACCACATCGACGCGATGCTCGCCGGGCCCCAGCCGGCCGATATCGTCACCGCGCTCGCGCTGCCCGTCCCGTCGCTGGTGATCAGCGAGATGCTCGGGGTGCCATACGAAGACGCCGGGTTCTTCCAGCAGCACGCCAACATCGGGCTGGCCCGCTATGCCACCGCCGAGGACACCGCGAAAGGCGCTGCGGGACTTGCCAAGTACTTGGCCAATCTGGTGCAAGCCAAGATCGACAACCCTGCCGAGGACGCGGTATCCGATCTGGCCGAGCGGGTCAAGGCAGGCGAGCTGAGCGTGCGGGAGGCTGCTCAGCTGGGCACCGGCCTGCTGATCGCCGGCCACGAGACCACCGCGAACATGATCGGGTTGGGCGTACTGGCCCTGCTCGAACATCCCGACCAGCTGGCGGTCATCCGCGACACCGACGACGCAGGTGTGGTTGCGGCCGCGGTCGAGGAGCTGATGCGCTACCTGTCGATCATCCAGAACGGGCAGCGGCGCGTCGCCATCGAGGACATCGAGATCAGCGGCGAAGTCATCAAAGCGGGCGAGGGCATCATCATCGACCTTGCGCCGGCGAACTGGGATCCCAAGGCTTTTCCCGAACCCGACAAGCTCGATCTGCGGCGGTCCGACGCCGCCCAATTGGGGTTCGGATACGGCCGGCACCAGTGTGTCGGCCAGCAGCTCGCCCGCGCGGAGCTGCAGATCGTCTTCGCCACGCTGTTCCGGCGGGTACCGACGTTGCGGCTGGCCAAGCCGATCGGCGAGATCGCGTTCAAGCACGACCGGCTTGCATACGGCGTCTACGAACTGCCGGTCGTCTGGTGATCCGGCGACGTTCCTGAGGTTTCGACAACGGAGGTCAAGCAGATGTCCACTTCAACCACCGCCACGTTGTATCCACCGGGCGGTTTCGGCGCGCCCAAGGACCGCCGGGGTCACGCGATCGGGTCCGTCGGTCTTCCCGAAGGCACCGAGGTGTTTTCGGCGGACAACCACATCTCGCTGGCCGACGACATCTTCTACGAGCGCTTCCCCGACGACCTCAAAGACAAGGCGCCGCGGATCTGGTACGAGGACGGCGCCTACATGGTCGGCCGCAAGGGCCAGAACTTCTTGCCGGGTGACTTCAGCCGGGTGCTCATGCAGTACGACGACCTGCCCGGCGCCGCCACCAAGGACATCCAGGCGCGAATCCGCGAACTGCACGAAGACGGCGTCGACAAGGAGCTCGCGTTCCCCAACGCCGTGCTCGCGTTGTTCCACTTCCCCGACAAGCAGATTCGGGAACGTGTGTTCCGCATCTACAACGAGTACATGGCCGATCTTCAGGAACGGTCCAACGGTCACTTCTACGGCGTCGGACTGATCAACTGGTGGGATGCCAAGGGCACGCGCCGCACACTCACCGAGCTGAAGTCACTGGGACTCAAGACTTTTCTGATGCCGGTCAATCCCGGCAAAGACGACGACGGCAACGTGATCGACTACGGCAGCACCGTGATGTCAGCGGTATGGGACGAGATCGAAGAGGCCGGATTACCGGTGTCGCACCACATCGGCGAGACCCCGCCGAAGACGCCGTGCGAGTTCAACAGCGTCGTCGTCGGCATGATGATCAACGTCGACGGCTTCCGCGAGGTGTTCTCCAAGTACATCTTCAGCGGCATCCTCGACCGCCACCCGAAGCTGCGGATCGGCTGGTTCGAGGGCGGAATCGCTTGGGTGCCATGGGCTTTGCAGGATGCCGAACATCTGCTGGCCTCATATCAGCACATGTTCAACCACAAACTCGAGCATGACATCCAGTACTACTGGGACACCCACATGAGTGCGTCGTTCATGGTCGATCCGCTGGGACTGCAGTTGATCGACCGGATCGGCGTGGACAAAGTGATGTGGTCGTCGGACTATCCGCACAACGAAAGCACATTCGGGTACTCGGAGAAGTCGCTGGCCGCGGTCGTCGAGGCGGTGGGGCCGCAGAACGCCGCGCGAATCTGCAGCGGCAACATCAAGGAGTTCCTGGGTCTCACATGACCGCCTCTGTCTCCCCGTCGTCTGGCTTGCAGATTCCGGTCGAACCGGACTTCGCCCGGATGTACCGCGAAACCGGCGCCCGGCTACGGTCGGCGATGGCCGACAGCGGTGTCGACGCGCTGCTTCTGCTCGGCAACGGCAACGTCGTCTACGCGACCGGGGCCGCCTGGCCGCTGCTGGACGCCGGTCTGTCGCACGTCGAACGGCCGGTGGCCATCGTGCTGGCCGCCGACGAGCATCCCCACCTGTTCATGCCGTTCCGGGAAGGAGCCTCGTTCGGGTCGCAGGTTCCGGCCGATCACCTCCACCCGCCGCTCTACCTCGAATTCGACGAGGGTGTCGAGCATTTGGCGCGGGTGCTGGCCGAGCTCGTCCCGCCGAAAGCAACCATGGCGGTCGACGAGCTGACCGGCGCGATGCGTCGCGCAACCGGCCGGCTTTTTCCCGGCGGCACGCCGTCGGACGCGGCGGCTGTGGTGGGGGCAGCCAAGCTGGTCAAGACCGTCGACCAGATCGCCTGTATTCGCACCGCGTGCCGCATCACCGAGCAGGCGGCGGCCGAGGTGCAGAAGGAGTTGGTGCCGGGGGTACGGCAGATCGACCTGTCGGCGATGTTCGTGCGCCGCGCCTTCGAACTGGGCGCCACCACCAACATGCTCGAGGCGATCTGGCAGGTGATGCCCGGCACCAAAGGGCAAGGCGTCTGGACCACCCACGGCGACCTCGCGCTACCGCTGCTCACCACGGAGCGAGCGCTGAGGAAGGGCGACGTGCTGTGGACCGACGTCAGCATCACCTACGCCGGATACTGCTCGGACTTCGGCCGGACCTGGCTGGTGGGCGAGCAGCCGACGCCGCGGCAGGCCGAGCAGTTCCACCAGTGGCGGCACATCCTCGAGGCGGTCCTCGACGTGACGAAAGCCGGTGCGACATCGGGAGATCTGGCCCGAGCGGCGATCGCCGCCAACGGCGGGCGCAAACCGTGGTTGCCGCATTTCTACCTGGGCCACGGCATCGGCACCAACGCGGCCGAAATCCCGATGATCGGCACTGACCTCGGCGAGGAGTTCGACGACAACTTCGTGTTCCCGGCCGGCATGGCCCTGGTGCTGGAGCCGGTGGTGTGGGAGGACGGCACCGGCGGTTATCGAAGCGAGGAGATCGTGGTCATCACCGAAGACGGCTGGATGTCACTCACCGACTACCCGTATGCGCCGTATGGCGACTGAAATCCTGCCCGACGCGCGGGCACTGCGGATCAGCCGCCGAGAGCGGGCGTTCGCTGCGATGGCGGCCCACGACCTCGACGTGCTGGTGTTGGGTCGACAAGCCAACGTCCGGTATTTCACTGGAGCCCCCCAACTTTGGGTGGCGGGCACGCGGCCGTTCGGGCCGATCTGCACGGTGGTCCGCGCCACTGGTGAGATCTACCTGAACAGCACCTGGGACGAAGGGATACCGGACGACATCCCACACGACCACCTCTACGGGCTGGCGTGGAACCCGATGACGTTGATCTCTGTGCTGCAGAGCCTCGACGGTGCGAGCAGCGCACGCAGGGTCGGAACAGACGCGCTGTCGCCGACTTTCGCCAACCTGCTTCCGATGGCCTTCCCCCAGGCGGAGATCGTCGACGGCGAGTTGGCGATGCGGGCGGCGCGCAGGATCAAGACTGCCGAGGAGGTCGCCGCCATTCGTTCGGCCCTGCGGGTCGCTGAGGACGGGCTGGCCGCCGGGGTGGCCGAACTGCGGCCCGGGATCAGCGAAAAGTCATTGGCCGGTGCGCTTCTGGAGGCGATGGCGGCGGGCGGCGTGAGCACCCCCGCCACGCAGGACGCGGCGTGGGTGACCTCGCGTGAACATCCGTGGCGGCGGGCCCGCGGTGACGGCCGCGTGCAGGCCGGCGACCTCGTGGCGTTCTCGGCCGGGGTACTGGCTGACGGTTACGTCGGCGAGGTGGGCCGGACGTGGCCGGCTGACGGCGACGATGCCGAGCCCGTCCGTCAGCTGTATCGGCGCTCGAATGCGTTGTGGCACAAGCTTGTCGACGCCTGCCGGCCCGGTACTCCGGCCGCCGATCTGCTCGCCGCGTACGAGGCGGCCGGTGAGCCGCTGCCTCCCATGCCCGTCGCTCACGGTCTGGGGCTGGGTTTCGATCCGCCGGTGGTGACCAAGCACCTGTCGCGAACCGCCGCGCAGGAGCGCCTGCAGCCGGGAATGGTGCTGGCCCTCACCGGTTACGTCTTCGCCGAAGGGGTCGGCGCGGTGTACCGCCGTGACGCGGTGCTGATCGGCACCGACGGGCCGGAGGTGCTGACGTCGAGCCCGTCGTTCAGCGCAGGCACACCCGATGCCGGATAGGCCGCCCCCCGAGGAGATCATCCTCTGCGACAAGAATCCGGCGACCAAGATCGCGACGATCACGTTCAACCGCCCGGAGTTCCTCAACGCACCCACCACCGCAGCGCGGTTGCGTTATGCCGACCTTCTGCACGGTGCCACTGTCGACGACGACGCCAAGTACCCGCCCGACTTCCGGTTGAGCAAGTCCAACCGCCAGCGGAAGGACTGACTGGTGCTACCCCAGAACGGCCCACTGAGCGGGCTCGTCGTCGTAGAACTGTCCACCGGCATCGCAGGCGCCTACTGCACGAAGCTGCTCGCCGACGGCGGCGCGATGGTAATCAAAACCGAAGCACCGCAAGGTGATTCGCTGCGACAATGGACGGCGTCGGGGGCGGCGATCGACCCCGGCTACGACGGCGCGCTGTTCACGTTCCTGGCGGCCGCCAAGCACAGCGTGGTGGTCGACCCCGACGACGTCGCCGACGTCGGCATGCTCCACGACTTGCTCGCCGGCGCCGACGCGGTGGTGTGGTCGCGCGGGTCGTCGGTCGCCGAACTGCCCGCGTTCACACCGTCCGAAATCCGCCGAGCGCACCCGCATCTGACCGTCACCTCGATCACGCCGTTCGGCCTCGACGGACCCTGGCATGACAAGCCGGCGACCGAGTTCACGCTGCAGGCGTGGTCCGGCGGGATCGTCGGCCTCGGCCGCGGCGCCCCGGACCGGGCACCGGTGTACGTCGGCGGTCAAGTGGGTGAATACCTGGCCGGGGCGTATGCGAGCGCCGCGACGCTGATGTCGCGCCTCGGCGGGCGTAGGGGAGAGCTCATCGACCTGTCGATGCTCGAGGTGGACATCCTGGCGCTCACCTACTACCCGGTGACGTTTTTCGAGATGCTCGGCCGGCCGTGGCGCACGGAACGCAAGCTCACGGTGCCCGGGATTGCCGCTGCCAAGGACGGTTTGGTGGATTTGGGCTGCGGAACCGCGCAGCAGTGGTTCGACCTGTGCGTGATGATCGGCCACGAGGAGTGGATCGACGAAGAGTCGACGTTGTCGATCACCGAGCAAGCCAACGAGAAGGCCGCCGAGATCTACGAGTGGGTGAGAAACCACACCGTCGACGAAATCCGTGAACTGGCAACGGCTTTCCGCATCCCCAACGCCCCCGTGGCCAACGGCGCCAACATCGAGTCACTTGAGCATTTCCGGGTCCGCGGATCTTTCGTAGAGAACCCGCGCGGCGACTTCCACCAGCCCGGGCATCCGTACCGCATGCAGCCGCAGGTATTGCGGCCGCCGGCGGCCGCTCCGCGACTCGGCGAGCACACCGAGCACTATCGGCGAAACACCCCCGAGCGCCGCGTCAACCCGTCGCCCGCTGACGAGTCGACGGACTTGCCGCTGCGCGATATTCGCGTGCTCGACATGACCACGTTCTGGGCAGGACCCTCCTGCACCCACATGCTGGCACTGCTCGGTGCCGACGTGATCCACGTAGAGTCCACCCGGCGCCCTGACGGCACCCGCCTCATCGCCGGCGTGCCGGTCACGGAGGAGAGCTGGTGGGAGAAGTCGCCGATCTTCTCGGCGCTGAACACCAACAAGAAGGGTGTGACGCTCGACCTGCAAAGCCCACGCGGACGGGAGATCCTGCACCGGCTCATCGCCACGTGCGACGTGTTCGTCGAGAACTTCACTCCCCGGGTGATGGACCAGATCGGCCTGAATTCCACTGTGCTCAAGGGCATTCGGTCTGACCTGATCGTGCTGCGGATGCCGGGCTTCGGCCTCGACGGGCCGTGGCGCGACAACCCCGCGTTCGCCTACGCCATCGAGGCGGCGGCCGGACTGAGCTGGCTGACTGGATATCCGGACCGCCCTCCCTACGAGCCGTATTGCGTAGGCGACCCGAACGCGGGCGTGCACGCCCTCAACGGGCTGCTGCTGGCACTGGAGCACCGCCGCCGAACCGGTGAGGGCGTGTCGATCGAAGCGTCGATGGTGGACGCCGCGATCAATGTGTCTGCCGAACAGGTCATCGAGTACACCGCATACGGCGCGCTGCTGCAGCGGGCCGGCAACCGCGGGCCGACGGCCGCGCCGCAGAACCTCTACGCCACATCAGACATCGACGAGTTCGGCCGCGCCGACTGCTGGGTCGCGGTCGCGGTTGCCACCGACGACCAGTGGTTGCGACTGCAGCAAGCCATGGGTAACCCCGCGTGGGCGGCGAGCCCCGACTTCGACACCGATGCCGGCCGACGCGAACACCACGACCTCATCGACAAGCACCTTTCCGCGTGGTGCGCCAAACAGTCAGGCGACCGGATCGTCGAGCTGCTCTGGGAAGCGGGAGTGCCGGTGGCCAAGGTCATCCAGCCCCACCGGCAGACCGAGCTACCGCAGCTGGCGTTCCGGCGTTTCTTCGAGGAGGTCTCGCATCCCGTCAACGCGGCCGCGCCGCACAGCACGCTGCCGATGCGATTCTCCAGCGGCCCGCACCGGTTCCACCGGCGGCCTGCTCCGTTGCTGGGTGAGCACAACCGTGAGGTGCTGTCCGAGTTGGGTTTGAGCGCAACCGAAATCGACGAGCTGGAGGCAATCGGAGTGATCGGCCGAGCGCCCGCGAGATGATCACGAGACGGGCCTGTCCAGCCCCGGCTCGCCGAGCCTCGCCCGGATGACGCCCCACGGATCGGCGTACTGGCCCGGCCAACCGCGATAGGCGTGACAGCGTCTCACGTACCGTCTCACGAGTGGCGTCATGAGCCGCGCGGGATACCGTTTCCAGCCAGTGCGCGCTCGCATCTCCGCGAGCATGTCGGGCCACGAATGATGCTGGAACGCCAGCAGTTTCTGCGCGCGGCTGGGGTCCATCCAGCAGTTGGGGTACCAGTCGTCGCTGTTCGGGTCGCCAGGGCGGCCACCCGTGAGCACCCCGGGAAGCCCTCTGGCCGCCACGCTGTCGTTGCCCACGTCGCGATAAGTGAGGCGGTGGGTTTCGTCGCCCGCCACCGGCAGAATCTCGCCCACGACCTCTGCAGTGGTCGCCGCTGCGATTGCGGTGGCGACGTCGCGGGTGTCGACGGTGTGCACCCGCCCATCGGTGGGCAACAGTGTTGTGAGGAACAGGATGTCCGCGTCGAACGGCGCTTCGGCCGGATCGGCGCTGATCACCCCGCCGAGCCGCAGGATCACCCACTCGAGTTGCGACGCGCGCACCAGGTGCTCGGCTTCGAGCTTGTGGCCGCCATACAACTCGCAGGGACGTGGTGGTGTGTCGGCGTCGACCAGATCGGTGATGCGGTACGGGTTCGGCCCGCCGTAGACGCCGGCGCTGGACGCCTGCACGAAGCGCGGTGGCCGAGGCAGGGATTGGGCCGCCCGCAACAACGACGCCGTACCGTCCACGTTGACTCTGCGGGCGAACCGGGCGTCGCGATACACCGCCGGCGGTATGACCGCGGCCAGGTGGACGATCACGTCCGGCACGGCCTCGGCGACGACGCGCTCGATGGCGCCCGGATCCGTCAGATCGGCCCATCTCGCTTCGACTCCGGGCGCAAGTCGCTTGGTGGCCTTGCGATTAGCGGCACCGCCGCGGGCGGTGGCGACCACGTGCCAGCCCTGCGCGGCCAAGGTTCTGACTGTCGTCCGCCCTACGAGACCGAACGCTCCTGTGACAAGCACCGTCTCAGACATGGGCCGCCTCTTTGTGTCGCCGACCCGGATTATCACATTCGGCGACGGCGCCGAATGAGCAATCGCATCAGGACTTCGCGGTGTCCAGCGCTGGGTCGCCGATCCGCGCGCGAATGGCCGTCCACGGGTCGGCGTAGCGGCCCGGCGACTTGTAGTAAGCCCCTTTGCGTTTTACGTACATTCGGGCGAATGGAGAGATCAGCCGCAGCGGGTAGCGTTTCCAGCCGGTCTGCGCGCGCATCTCGGCCAACATGTCGGGCCACGAATGGTGCTGGAACGCCAGCGCCGCTTGCGCCGGGGCGGTGTCCATCCAGTCGGTGATGAACCAGTCGTCCTCGCTGTCCGGATTGCCCGGGCGGCCTTCGGGCAGCACGCCGACGAATCCGCGTGCTTCGGCGAGCGCGCGGCCGACCTGGCCTTGCCTCAGTCGGTGCGAATCGTCTCCGGCGATGAGAAAAATTCGACCGACGACGTCGGCGGTGACAGCCCTCGCGAATGCCGTGGCGACGTCGCGGACATCGACGCCGTGGAATCGTCCGTCGCTGGGCAAGGTGCTTTCGAAGTACAGCGCCTCGGACGTGAACGGCAGGGCCTTCGGGTCCACGCTCATCACGCCGCCCAATCGCAGCACGACCCAGGGCAGCTGCGATGACCGCACCAGCTCCTCGGCCTCGAGCTTGTGGCCGCCGTACAGTTCCGTCGGCCGGGGTGGCGTGGTGGCGTCGATGGGATCTGGATGCAGATACGGGTTACGCGACCCGTAGACCGCGTTGCTGGACGCCACCACGAAACGCGGTGGAACCGGCTGGGCTTCGGCCGCGCCCACCAACGCCTTGGTGGCGTCCACGTTGACGAGACGCGCACGCGCGGGGTTGCGGTAGATCGGTGGCGGGATCACGGCGGCCAGATGGATGATCGCCGCAGGCGCCACTTCCGACAGCAAGCGGTCCACCGCGGCGGCATCGGTCAAGTCGGTCCACCGCACGCTCACCCCCGACGGCAGGCTCTCGGCCCGTTTTCGGTGGGCCGGAGTCTGCAGATCGACGGCGACCACCTGCCGGCCCTCGGCGGCCAGACGCTTGACAGTCTCAGAGCCGACGAGGCCGAAGCCGCCCGTGACGACCACCGTGTCGGACATGGGCCTCCTCGGGCCGGGTTGCGGATGATTACGCCATTCTCAAAAACGAAAGTAACATATCCGCAGCTGGAGCACTCTATCGGTGGTCGAGACGGCATGTGCATCGACGAACACAACCACGCCGTGCTGGGATAAGGCATGCCCGGTGACACTAATGCCCTCGGAGTGGTACGGACCCTGCGGCGCGCGCGGCTGATCGCGCCGCTGCGGCCTGACAAGTACGTCCGGATGGCCGCCGCAATGGTCCGCGAGGGGATGACGCCGACCGTCGGGTTCGCGGCCGCAGCGCGCCGCTGCCCCGACCGGCCAGGCTTGGTCGACGAGATCGGCACCCTGACGTGGAGGCAACTCGACGAACGCTGCGATGCGTTCGCTGCGGCGCTTCAAGCGCTGCCCGGCGGCGTGCCGCAGCAGCTTGCCGTCATGTGCCGCAACCATCGCGGCTTCGTGGAAGCGCTCGTAGGGGCGGCTCGGATCGGTGTCGACGTGCTATTGCTCAACACCGCGTTCGCCGGTCCTGCACTGGCTGAGGTGGTTGAGCGCGAGGGAGTGGACGCGATCGTCTACGACGAGGAGTTCACCGGCATCGTCGATACGGCGTTGGCGGACAAGCCCGACGCCGTACGCATCCTCGGATGGACCGACGCGCCAGCAGACCTCACCGTCGAGAGCCTGATCGAGCGGCACGCCGGCCAGGGGCCCCGACGCACCGGCCGCAAAGGCAAGACCATTCTGTTGACGTCCGGTACCACGGGCACCCCGAAGGGCGCCAAGCCCGTGTCGGGCGGTGGCGCAGTCGAATTGACTGCGCTGCTGGACCGGGTGCCGTGGCGGGCCGAAGAGGCCACCGTGATCGTCGCCCCGATGTTTCATGCGTGGGGATATTCGCAGCTGTTGTTCTCGGCTTTGATGGCGTGCACGATCATCACGCGGCGAAAGTTCGACCCCGAAGCGACACTGGAACTCGTCGACCGCCACCGTGCTACCGGACTGGTCGTGGTTCCGGTGATGTTCGACCGCATCATGGAGCTTCCCGACGAGGTGCGAAACCGCTACAGCGGCAAGTCGTTACGGTTCGCCACCGCAAGCGGTTCGCGGATGCGCCCGGACGTGGTGATTAGGTTCATGGATCAGTTCGGCGACGTCATCTACAACAACTACAACGCCACCGAGGCCGGAATGATCGCCACCGCCACCCCGCAAGATCTGCGGGCGGCGCCCGATACTGCCGGAAAGCCCGTGTACGGCACCGAGATCCGGATCCTCGACGAGAACTTCAAGGAGGTGCCGACCGGCGAAGTCGGGCAGATCTTCGTCCGCAGCGGCACTTTGTTCGAGGGCTACACATCCGGGGCGACCAAGGATTTCCACGACGGCTTCATGGCGTCCGGCGACGTCGGATACCTCGACGAGGCGGGCCGACTGTTCGTGGTGGGCCGAGACGACGAGATGATCGTCTCCGGCGGCGAAAATGTGTATCCGATCGAGGTGGAGAAGACGCTGACCGCTCATCCGGATGTGGCCGAGGCGGCAGTGATCGGGGTCGACGACGAACAGTACGGCCAGCGGTTGGCGGCATTTGTGGTGCTGAACGACGGCGCCGCGGCCACGCCGGACACCCTCAAACAACACGTCCGTGACAACCTCGCGAATTACAAAGTGCCGCGAGAGATTTCGGTGTTGGATGAGCTGCCCCGCAGCAGCACCGGCAAGATCCTGCGCAGTGAGCTGCAGGCGCTTGCCGGCGGACGAAAAAGCTAGCCGACCGCGGTGGCCGGCGCCATCGCGGTGCCCACAATCGTCGGCTCCCCGGAAAACCCTGCGGCGTGCCGGATTTCGCCGAACGCGTGCACCATCGCATCGGTCGCCTCGTGCACGTCGTTGAAGGTCTGGTCGTCGGACAGCACCGCGACGTCCACTTGGTCGACGTAACTCCACACCGTCATGTTGAACGCGCTGCCGGGAGACAGCACGCCCACCGAGTAGATCTCGCTGACGGGTGCGCCGCCGATGTGCCCACGTTCGCGCGGGCCCGGGACGTTCGAGACGGCGACGTTCATCAGCTTGTTGTGCGGCGAGAGCATCTGCCTGCGGAACAGGGCCGGCGCCAGCGGCGGCGGCAGGTAGTCCATCATCCGGCTCTGCAGCGTCGGTCCGAGTAGCTCGTAGTCCTCTTTTGCGATCTTCGTGGCCAGCGATGTCAGCCGGATGCGTTCACGCGGATCGTCGATGTGCACGGGCAACGAAACAGGTAGGCCACCGATCTCGTTGCCGGTGATGCGGTCCGGTGTCCGGTCGGTGCTGACCGGAACGGTTGCGATGATCGGCCGATCGGCGCGACCGTCGTAGCGCAGCAACAGTTCTCGCAACGCGCCGGCCGCCGAGGCCAGGATGACGTCGTTGAACGTCACGCCAAGGGTTTTCGCGGTCTCCTTCACCTCAGCCAGGGACAGCGTCGCGGTGGCGAATGTCCGCACCGGCGACACCACATGGTTCAGGAACGTCGGCGGCGCGTTGAAGATCTTGGCCAGATCCGGATGCTGCGGGCGCTCCTTGCTGCGCCGGCGCAGCCGCACCGCGCCGCGCACCGCGTCGCGGATCAGCCCCGGAAGTTCGGCCATCTGATGGAAGTGGTCGAGCTGCGCCTCCCAGAGCAGTTCGGCTTTCGACGGCTGCGCGCAGCCGTCCGGCGCCTCGCGTTCGTTCTGCGACCCGTCGGTCAAATCCATCAGGCGGGCCAACAGATTCGCTGATGCGACGCCGTCGGCGAGCGCGTGGTGCACCTTGCCGATCAACGCGAATCGGTGTTCGGCCATCCCCTCGGCGAAGTGGAATTCCCAGAGGGGCTTGCTTCGGTCCAGCGGGGTGCTGGCGATTTGTCCGATCAACCCGTCGAGCTCGCGCCGGCCCCCCGGTGCCGGCACCTGGACCCGGCGCAGATGGTAGTCGAGATCGACGTCGCAGTCCTCCATCCACATCGGATGGTGCAAGCGCCACGGGATGTCGAGGAGCTTGTAGCGCAGGGGATCGAGCAGGTGCAGGCGGCGCTCGATAGTCCGGCGGAAGACCTCGAACGAGAACTCGCCGTCGAAGTCGGCGGCATTGACGATCGCAACCTTCAGCGTGTGCGTGTGCAAGTTGGGTGTCTCGCTGTACAGCAGCATGGCGTCCATGCCGTTGAGTCGCTTCATGGCCAACCTCGTCTCGATGGCGCCGCTCGTGTTGCCGGGTTCTATGGAAACACGTGGGCCGCTCGTCGAGGGAGCCTTTGATACTGCTGCGACTTCGTCGGCGCCGAGCGGCCGTTGACCGCGGCCCGAGGCGGCAATTTCGGCGGCCGATAGGGCCACCGGTGGGCTCAACGGCTAGTCGCCGTGAATGTGTTCTGCGAAATCGAGAATGTGATTTTCGACGGATCGGGTCAGGATTCGACGAATCCGTGGGCGCAGAAATCCCAGACTTCCTCGGCGGTGATCGGGTGCGAGGGCCCTTCGTCGGTGTCGGCGCTCGACTGCGCGACGAACATCACCGTCTGCATGGTCATCGCGGCCATCCGCCGCGGGTTGATGTCGGGCCTGAGCCGCCCGGCTGCGGCGGCCGCTTCCATCAACTCGGTCAGCAACGCGTGCAGCGGCGCGTGCGCGATCTTGACCTCGGACGGGTGCGACACCAGCAACCGCGGCGCAAAATCGGTGAACAGCGGCCGCTTGGCGTTCGGATCGGGGCGCGACGTCTCGAACAGCAGCTTGACGGCGACTTGCAGACGTTCGAGCGGGTCGGAATGTCCTTCGGTGGCGGCTCGGATCTGTTCCGCGGACCGGCTCAGCGCATCTTCGAACAGCGCCAGCAAAAGCTCATGTTTGCCGTCGAACTGCAGGTAGAAGCTGCGAAGCGATTGCCGGGACCGGTCGACCACCTCTTGGACGGTGAAGTCGGTGCTGCCCTTCTCGATGATGATTGCTTGCGCAGCGTCGAGAAACCGCTGGACACGTTGCGCGGCCCGCAGCTTGGCCGTTTTGATGGATCGCTCGACCGCACGCTGCTTCCAGGCCGGCTCTTCGCTCGGGCTTGTCACTGGCCGCTCGAAACCGTGCACGCAGCTGAGAACATGGTTGAACTGTACCGGAGAACGGTGTGCAAAAGTGGCGTCCGACGCCTGGTCCGCGCACGTGTCAGAGATTGTAACTTTCTCATAACGAGAATAGTATTCTCTTTGTCTCTCTCGAGGAAGCCTCTCACCGATTGAAGGGGAGCCGCCATGTTGCCGCCGGGCTGGAGCCGCAGCTGGCCACGAAGGCGCGACCTGCTGCACCGGCAGAGCTGGCCTGTTCGCCGGGTGTGGGTGGTGTGGTGCCGCCCTCGTGAAGGTGGCCCATCGGACGGCGAATCAGAGGTCGACGAGCCGCGGCGCTGAGCCGAGCTTGCGCAGTCGAGCACCCGCCTCGCGGGTGAGTTCTTTGCTGCTGCCCAGCAGACCGTCGAGAATCAACGCGCGGCGAATGTGGCGGTGCAGCCCGTGCTCGGCGGTGAAACCGATACCGCCGAGCACCTGCTGGCAGTGCCGCGCCGCAGTCAGCGCTGCCTGCCCGGCGGCCGCCTTGGCCAGTAGTGCGCTGAAAGAGTCGTCGGCTCCCTGAAGGGTCGCCTCGGCACCTTCGATGGCCACGAGTGTCTCGGCAAGCCGGTGCCGAATAGCCTGGAACGACGCCACCGGCCTGCCGAACTGCACACGGTCCAACGCATGTTGACGGGCCAGTGACAGCATGGCCCGGCTGGTGCCCACCAGCCACCAGCCCAATGCGCGCCGGCCGGCGCCGAGCGGTACGGCGCTGGTTTGATCGCAGCGCCGGATCGGCATCTCCTCGTCGAGCGCAGAGCTGGGATCGTCGGCCCGCTCCCAGACCACCCATGCACTGCCGGCATACGGCAGGGGCACCGTGTCACCGAGCGGCCGTCCGGCCTCGTTGCACACCACGTCGTTCAGCACGGGGGCATGCGCGCCTGTCTCGCCAAGTAACTTGAATACCAACGGAATCGCGGTTTCGGGCATCTGCTCGAGCATGTCGAGCCAGCCGAGCTCGGCCAGCGCCTTGTCGAGTTCGGCACCCGACGCGGCGAGCATGGTCTTGCGCAGCGCGTCGGCGAGCAGCTCGAGATCGTCTTCGGACACAGGCTCCACGGTCACTCCTTCCCGAGCCCGAGTAGCCGGCGCGCGATGATGTTGCGCTGGATTTCCGCGGTGCCGCCGTAAATCGTCGCGGCACGAGAGTAGAGATACTCTGTGCGCCAGGGGGATTCGTCCAATTCGATGGTTCCGGGGAGCAAGTCGCGCGCGGTGTCGTAGAGCCGCTGCTCGGCGGTGGCCAACAGCACCTTGTCGATCGACGTCTCCGGGCCGAGGCGCGCGCCACCGGCCAGCCGGTGCTGGGTCAACCGCGATCGGCACCGCAGAGTGTGCAGCCCCAGATATGCCGCACCAAGCTCACCGTCGTCCGGATCTGCCGTCCGCGATTCCGCGATGAGCCGATCGAATCTCGCGTAGAGATAGGCGATCCGCTGCCAGAAGCACGTCGAGCGCTCATAAGGCAGCAGGTCCATCGCGAGTTGCCAACCGTCGCCGGGCTTTCCGAGCATCCGGTCGCCGGGAATCACGACGTCGTCGAAGTACACCTCGCAGAACTCGTCGACGCCATGCATGGTGCGCAGCGGCCGAACGGTGATACCCGGGGTGTCCATGTCGACGAAGAACGCGGTTATCCCGTTGTGGCCAGGCCCCGTTCGGGTCAGCAGCACGCACCGGGCGGAGAATTGGGCGAAGCTCGTCCACACTTTCTGGCCATTGACCACCCAGTCCTCGCCGCGCGGTGTGGCGCGCGTGGACAGCGACGCGAGGTCGCTGCCCGATCCCGGCTCGGAGAATCCCTGACACCACTGCTCCTGACCGGACAGCAGCCGCGGCACCATCTCGGCGGCCAACTGCGGTGGCGCATAGTCGATCATCGTCGGCGCGAGCACCTCGACCATCGAGTACGGCCCCGGTTCGGCCAGGCCGCGCCCGACCACCTCTTCACCGACGATCGCGCGCAGCATCGCCGGCCCGCCGAGGCCGCCGACCTCCACAGGCCAGCCGTAGCGCATCCAGTCGGCGCCGTACAGCGCCCGGTGAACCCGGGCCAGCTGCTTGATGTGCCCTTCGAGCGAATGGTCCGGGCCGGGCGTCAGGTCGTTGTCGTCGAGCCAGGCCCGCAGCCCTGCCCGAAACTCCCCGACATCCACGGTCACGGAGCCGGTCGGCCGACTGCGTGGGGACGGCCAGAGTCGTGCACACCACTTCGCCGGATGAACGTCATGGCCCGCGTGCGCAACCGCCAGCCGTCCGGGGTCCGGACGTACGTGTCGCGGTAGTACCCGATGCGCATGTCGTGGGTGGCGTGGTCGATGAAGCACAACGGCTGGGTGCCGGCGGCGGTGTCACCGTCGAGGTCGACCAGCGCGGTTCCCGTCAGAAACAATCCCTTCGGCGCGGCGTCGACCAAGACCGGAAAGCGTTCCAGCGCATAGGTTTCACCGAATGCGCTGTAGGTGCCGTCGGGTGTGAACACCTCCAAGAGCCCGTCGATGTCCTGCTGGGTGATGGTGACCGCATACTTGGCCAGCAACTGCTGGATTGCGACGATGTCCTCGGTGGCTGTCGGCTTACTTGTTGACAAAGATCTTCCCGCCCTTCATCACGAAGTTGACGTTCTGCGTAACGGTGATGTCGGCCAACGGATCTCCGGGCACGGCGATCACGTCGGCAAGCTGCCCCTCGGCGAGCCGCCCGCGGTCGGTGACGTTGATCAGCTCGGCGGCGGTGACGGTGGCGGCCCGCAGCACGTCGGCCGGTGCCAATCCCCACTCGACCAGGGTGACGAGTTCATCGGCATTGCGGCCGTGGGGAATTGCGGGGGCGTCGGTTCCGACCGCGATCTTGACGCCGGCGTCGTAGATCGCCTTCATCGACGTGCGTGCTCTGGGGAACATCTCGGCGGCCTTGGCCTGAAGTTCCGGGGGTGCTTTGGACACGTCCATCGCTTTGGCCAGCCGCCTCGTCGTCACCAGGAAGGTGCCGTGTTCGACCATCAGCGAGATCGCCTCGTCGTCGACCAAGAAGCCGTGCTCGATGCAGTCGATGCCGGCCGCGACGGCGTGCTTGACCGCGTCTGCGCCATGCGTGTGCGCCGCCACCCGCAGCCCGCGGCGATGTGCCTCGTCGACGATCGCGCGCAGCTCTTCGTCCGAATAGTGTTGGGCACCAGGCTCACCCGTCAACGACATGACTCCGCCGGAGCAGCAGACCTTGATCAGCTGGGCGCCGTGCTTGATCTGGTAGCGCACCGCCTTGCGCACTTCGTCGACGCCGTTGGCGATGCCCTCCTCGATCGACAGCGACATCACGTGCGGCGCGAACGCGGCGAACATCGTCGGGTCCAGATGTCCGCCGGTCGGGGTGATCGCGTGGCCTGCCGGCACGATGCGCGGGCCCTCGATCCAGCCGGCGTCGATCGCCTTGCCCAGCGCGACATCCAGCAGGTAGCCGCCGGTCTTCACGAACAGCCCTAGGTTGCGCACCGTGGTGAAGCCCGCCCGCAATGTGCGCCGGGCGTTGCCCACTGCGCGCAGCATCCGCGTCGGCGGATCGTCCTGAACCTGTGACAACCCAGGGTTTTCCCCACGGCCGCCCATCAGGAGGTTGACCTCCATGTCCATCAGGCCAGGCAGCAGGATCGACTCGCCGAGGTCGATGACGTCACCATCGTCGGAGGCTGAGCCACCTCGTGCGACGATCCGGTCGCCTTCGATCCGCAGCACGCCGGGCCGGACGATTTCGCCGGTGTCGACGTCGAGCAGCCCAGCCGCCTTGAGCGTGACCACGCTCAGATCACCGGCTCCTTGATGCACTCGACGTAGGTGGCACCGCTGTCGGGCACTTTCGGTTGCTTCCAGGCTTCGATCGGGAACGAGACCGTGATCAGCGACTGCATCATGTGCATCAGCGTGCGCGCGTCCTCGGGGAGGTCGTCGAGCGGGAACTGGTCGCAATACGCGATCACGTCGTTCATCCGGGGGAACGCGGCGTCGTAGAAGGCCTGCATCTCCTCCATGGTGGAGGACAGTCGTTTGGCGTAGCGCTCGGGCTCGGTGGCCAGGGCCCAATCCAAATACGGCTCCAGATCGGCGAATTCAGCGGGCAGCTTAGTTGCGAGAGCCATTGTGCGCCTCCTTGCGACCGTTGTTGCGGTACGAGTTGATGTAGTCAGCGGTCACCTTGTGCAGATTGCGGATCAGGATCTCCTGGTCACACAGCAGGAATTTGTCGACCACCTTGGTGCCGATCATCGTCTGCGTCGCTTCCAGCGTGTTGGCGTCCTGAAGCGCGTATTCCTTGAACGTCACCGCCGCCAGCTCCTGAGCCAGCCGTTCCCGCGCGTTCTTCGGCGGCACGAAATACAGGCTGCACTCGAAGATGTGCTTGTCGACGCTGGTTGGCCAGTAGTGGTAGGTCAGATACCAGCCCGGCTGCCATATCAGCAGCATGAAGTTGGGGAAGAAGTGCCAGGAATCGATGCCCCACTGCGGCGCTCTGGTCGGGTTGACCCCCGGCGGAAGCTCGAGGTTCTTGATGACATCGGGCGGATCCCACGGCCCGAACAACCCGCTGCGCAAGACCCGGTCCATCGGCTTGACCATGTTCAGATCCGGCGGCGGCGCCTGGCCGCCCCAGACCGAGATCATGCCGTGCGGGCCCTCGATGTCGTAGTGCAGCGCCTCGAAGCCGTGCTTCATGATCTTGGCGGCTTCCTCTGGGGTGTACTGCTTTTGGTGCAGCACCGGTGCGTGGTAGAACTCGACGAACGCGTCGATGAACAGCTTCCAGTTGCTGCCCACCTCGGCTCGGTAGGTGTAGACCTCGGTCATCTCGCCGAACGGATAGCCTTCGATGCCCTTGGCCAGCGGACCCAGGTAGTCGCGCAACGGCTGCGCGGCATCGTCGAAGTTGATGAAGATGAACCCTTCCCACACGTCGCAGCGAATCGACTTGAGCCCGTAGTCGGATTTGTCGACGTTGAAGAACTCGTCTTCCTGCTGGATGAACGTCAGCTCCCCGTCGAGGCTGTAGCGCCACGCGTGGTACTTGCAGGTGAACTGCCGGCAGGTACCTGACGTCTCCTCGTGCGGGTAGTCGTTCCAAACGAGCTTGTTGCCGCGGTGGCGGCAGATGTTGTGGAACGCCTTGATCGAACCGTCCTTGGTCTTGACCAGGATCACCGACATGCCGGGTCCGGCCGAAGGCAGCTCCTTGGTGAAGTAGCTGCCGGTGCGCGGCAGCCGCTCGACGCGGCCGACGTTGAGCCACGTCTTCTTGAAGATCGCTTCGCGTTCCTCTTCGAAGAATGCGGGGTCGACCGAGTCGGTGTAGTCGACGGGACCGGTGCCTAGGTCGGGATAGTGCTCCGTCCAGCTGCCTTCGGCGGGTTTGGTGAAATGTGGCACCGCTTCTACCTTCCTTCTGTGATCTGCTCGGCTCTGGCGACGAAGTCCTTCTCCAACTCGACGCCGAAAGTGTTGAATGCCATGGCCAGCGCGGTGTAACAGCCGACCGTGAAGACGAAGTCCATCCGCTGCCGGTCGTCGAAGCGCTCACCGAGCGCCGACCATGTCGCATCCGACAGCTCCGATTTGTCGAAGAGCTCGTCGACACCCTGCAGCACGACGCGGTCGAAGGCGTCGGCGGCGTCTCCGCGCTTGGCGGCTTGCACGTCGTCACCGGTCAATCCTTCGCGCATGCCGATATCGACGTGGTGCGCCCACTCGTAGACGCAACTGGTCCGGTGCGCCACCCGCAGGATGGCCAGCTCCCGGAGCCGGGGTGCAAGTGTGGACTGTGTCAGCAGGTAGACGTTGAACCGCAGGAAGGCCTTGGTGAGGTCGGGATGCCGTACCAGCGTGGCCAACGCCGTGCCGGCACCCTCGGCATTGCGCCGATCCTCGGGCAGCATGCCGGACAGGGCCGCACGCGTGGCGTCATCCCACTCGTCCTCCGGCAACGGGGGCAGCCGCACCGCGCATCTCCTCTCCATCCGGCGACGGCTTTCGCCGAAGAGCGCATCGCAAGGATGAGAATCAGGTTCTCCAATTTCGCCTAACAGGTTTCCATGTTTTGCGTGGTTGGTCAATCCTGGAGGCCCTCTGGAGTGCCAAGATGGAGGTTGTCGCGGGAGAAGTCAGCAGGTGAACGCGGGCGCGCTCGATTCCACACGTTGATTCTCGCAGATTGAGAAGCTAGTTTCCTTAGATAGAGAACACCGCTGACCGACGGGCCCGCCAGCTACCGAAAGGACGGTCATGAACAAAGAGGACATGATCCTGATCAGCGTGGACGACCACATCGTCGAGCCGCCCGACATGTTCAAGAACCACCTGCCGAAGAAATACATCGACGACGCGCCGCGGCTGGTACACAACCCCGACGGATCCGACACCTGGCAGTTCCGCGACACGGTGATCCCGAACGTGGCGCTGAACGCGGTGGCGGGGCGGCCGAAGGAAGAGTACGGGCTCGAGCCGCAAGGCCTCGACGAAATCCGGCCCGGCTGTTACAACGTCGACGAGCGGGTCAAGGACATGAACGCCGGCGGCATCCTGGCGTCGATCTGCTTCCCGTCGTTCCCCGGCTTCGCCGGGCGCTTGTTCGCCACCGAGGACCCGGAGTTCTCGCTGGCCCTGGTGCAGGCCTACAACGACTGGCATATCGAGGAGTGGTGTGGGGCGTACCCGGCCCGGTTCATTCCGATGGCGCTGCCCGTCATCTGGGACGCCGAGGCATGCGCCGAAGAGGTTCGGCGCGTCGCCAAGAAGGGCGTGCACGCGCTGACGTTCACCGAGAACCCGGCCGCGATGGGCTACCCGAGTTTCCACAACGAGTACTGGACACCGCTGTGGAAGGCGTTGTGCGACACCAACACTGTGCTCAACGTGCACATCGGGTCGTCGGGCAGGCTGGCGATCACCGCGCCGGACGCGCCGATGGACGTGATGATCACGCTGCAGCCGATGAACATCGTGCAGGCTGCCGCAGATCTGCTGTGGAGCAAGCCGATCAAGGATTATCCGGACCTCAAGATCGCGTTGAGCGAGGGCGGCACCGGATGGATTCCCTACTTCTTGGAACGGGTGGACCGCACCTACGAAATGCATTCGACCTGGACGCATCAGAACTTCGGCGGAAAGATGCCCAGTGAGGTGTTTCGCGAGCACTTCCTCACGTGCTTCATCAGCGATCCCGTGGGCGTGCAGCTGCGCAACTTCATCGGCGTGGACAACATCTGCTGGGAGGCGGACTACCCGCACAGCGACTCGATGTGGCCCGGTGCACCCGAGGAGCTGTGGGATGTGTTGAGCGCCAACAATGTTCCGGACGACGAGATCAACAAGATGACCCACGAGAACGCAATGCGCTGGTATTCGTTCGACCCGTTCTCCCATGTTCCGCGGGAGCAGGCCACGGTGGGCGCGCTGCGCAAGGCGGCCGAGGGCCACGATGTCTCGATCCGGGCACTGAGCCAACACAAAGAGCGGGCCGGCTCGTCGTTCTCCGACTTCGCCGCCAGCGCGAAATCGATCACCGGCAACACGGACTGAGTCGAGGGCGATGCGCCGCATGCGCCGGTGCGGAACGAACTTCGCCGCACCGGCGCATATGCGTGCGCGCCGTGCTGAGCGAGGAGCGAAGGAGGCGGACGAGTGCCGGACGGAATGAACTTCGAGTTGACGGAGGATCAGCAGCTGATCCGCAAGTCGGTCGCGGAGCTGGCGCGCCGCTTCGACGATCACTACTGGATGGAAAAGGACCAGGCGCACGAATTCCCGTCGGAGTTCTACCGGGCGATCGCCGACGGCGGTTGGCTGGGCATGACGATCCCCGAGGAATACGGCGGACACGGGTTCGGGATCACCGAAGCCACACTGCTGGCAGAAGAAGTCGCTCGCTCCGGTGGCGGCATGAACGCTGCCAGCTCGATCCACATGTCGATCTTCGGGATGCACCCGGTGGTGGTGCACGGCTCCGAGCAACTCAAGGCGCGCACGCTGCCGCGCATCGCGACGGGGGAGCTGCACGTGTGCTTCGGTGTGACCGAGCCCGGTGCCGGCTTGGACACTTCCCGGATCACCACGTTCGCCCGCCGCAAAGGAGACCACTATGTGGTCAACGGCCGAAAAGTGTGGATTTCCAAGGCGTTGGAGTCACAGAAGATCCTGCTTCTGACGCGCACCCAGTCCTACGACGAGGTGCGCAAGAAGACCGACGGGATGACGCTGTTCCTCACTGATCTGGACCGCAGTCGCGTCGAGATCAGGCCGATCCGCAAGATGGGCCGCAACGCCGTGTCCTCCAACGAACTGTTCATCGACGACCTGCATATCCCGGTCGAGGACCGAGTCGGCGAGGAAGGCAAGGGATTTCAGTACATTCTCGACGGACTCAACCCGGAACGGATGCTGATTGCCGCCGAGGCACTCGGCCTGGGCCGGGTGGCGCTGGAGAAGGCGGTGAAGTACGGCAACGAGCGCCACGTTTTCGACCGGCCGATCGGAATGAACCAGGGCATCCAGTTCCCGCTCGCCGATTCGCTGGCCCGGCTCGACGCCGCGGAGCTGATGCTGCGTAAGGCCACCTGGCTCTACGACAACGGCAAGCCGTGCGGCCGCGAGGCCAACACCGCGAAATACCTGTGTGCGGATGCGGGTTTCACCGCCGCCGACCGGGCGCTGCAAACCCACGGCGGCATGGGCTATTCGGAGGAGTACCACGTGGCGAGGTACTTCCGGGAAGCCCGGCTGATGAAAATCGCACCGGTGAGCCAGGAGATGATCTTGAACTTCCTCGGCTCGCATGTGCTCGGACTGCCCAGGAGCTACTGATCGTGACTTCCTACTTCGACCTCACCGGCCGCTCGGCGTTGGTCACAGGCGCCGCGGGGGGCATCGGCTCGGCGGTTGCCGCGGCGCTGGCCGACGCGGGCGCGGCGGTGCTGGTCACCGACGTCGACAAGGACGCCGCCGCCGCTGTGGCTGAACGCATTTCGGCTGCCGGTGGCCGCGCCGACTCGGCCGCGCTCGACGTGGCCGACCGCGACTCCGCCGATGCAGCGGCCGGGCAAGCCGCAGCGATGGCCGACGGCGCGCTGCACATCGTCGTCAACAACGCGGGGGTCACCCGGCCGGCGATGTTCGAGAAGACCACGCAGGAGTCGTTCCGCCTGCTGTTCGACATCCATGTGATGGGCGCGTTCAACGTGACCCAGGCCGCTCTGCCGTACATCCCCACCGACGGGACCGGGCGCATCGTCAACGTCACGTCAGCCGCCGGCATCACCGGCACGCTGGGCCAGGTCAACTATTCAGCGGCCAAGGCCGGAATCATCGGGTTCACGAAATCGCTTGCCCGCGAACTGGCGACCAAGAACATCTGCGTGAACGCGCTGGCGCCGCTGGCCGCGACCCCGATGACCGAAACCATCCGAACCAACGAGAAATTCGCGGCGAACATGATGAACCGCATCCCGATGAAGCGGTGGGCGGAGCCGGCCGAAGTCGCCGGCGCGTTCGTGTTCATGGCGTCCAACGCGGCCTCCTACATCACGGGTCAGGTGCTGCCGGTGGACGGTGGCATGGTGATGTGATGGCGGATCGCTCTGCTCTTCGCGCAAGCGGCTCGTCGACCCCTTCTGACGCGCCGCTGGCCGGCATCACCGTCGTCACGCTCGAGCAAGCCGTGTCCGCGCCGATGTGCACCCGTACCCTGGCCGACTTCGGCGCGCGGGTGATCAAGGTGGAGAACCCGCGGGGCGGTGACTTCGCGCGCCACTACGACGACGTGGTCAACGGTCTTGCCGCGCACTTCGTCTGGGTGAACCGCGGCAAGGAGTCGGTCACGCTCGACCTCAAATCCCAAGCGGGACTGGATGTTCTGCATCGGCTGCTGGATCGCGCCGACGTGCTGGTGTCCAATTTGGCTCCGGGTGCCACGGCACGGCTCGGGATCGCGGCCGAAGAGATGGCGCAGCGGCACCCCGACGTCATTCCGGTGGAGATCGACGGCTATGGGCCCGGCGGCCCGATCTCCCACAAGCGTGCGTACGACCTACTGATCCAGGCCGAGTCCGGAGTGTGCGCCGTCACCGGCAGACCGGGTCAGCCGGCCAAGCCGGGACCACCGGTGGCCGACGTGGTGTCCGGGTTGTATGCCGCGTTGTCGATCCTGGCGCTGTTGTGCCGCGGGCAGCGCGCCGGTGACGCGGTTCGCGTGAGCCTGTTCGACGCGGCGGCAGAGCTGATGGGCTATCACCTGACCTACACGCGGCATTCGGGCATCGACCAGCAGCCGTTGGGCATGAGCTCGCCGGCAGTGGCGCCGTATGGCGCCTACCGCACCGCCGACGAGCAGACCGTGATCCTGGGTACCACCAACGACGCCGAATGGCAGCGGCTCGCACGAGAGATCCTGCGGCGCAACGATCTAGCCGATGACGACCGGTTCCGCACCAACGCCGGCCGGGTGGCACACCGCAAGCTGCTCGACGACGCGATCGAAAGCTGGTGTGCCCAGCACGATTTGGAGCATGTCCAGAAGACAGCGGACGCAGCCGGAATCGGCAACGCGCGCTACAACGTTCCCAGCGAGGTGCTGGTGCACCCGCAGCTGGCCGCGCGGGATCGCTGGCGGCGCATCGACACCTCGAACGGACCCATACCGGCGCTCCTGCCGCCGCCCGTCATCGCGGATTACGACCCACCCATGGGCGCTGTCCCGGGACTCGGCGAGCACACCGATGCGGTGCTGGCGGAGCTCGGATTCACCGACGCCGAGATCGCTCGGCTGCGCGATCAAGGCGCAATCGGGCCCGCCTACGCCTGATGCCGATGTCTGACCGACCTGTACTGCTGACCAGCGACCACGACGGCGTGCGCACGCTCACGCTCAACCGCCCGCAGAAGAAGAACGCGATCGACCGGGAGTTGTGGCTGGCGCTTGCCGACGCGCTGCGGGCGGCCGGGAGCGACCGCAACGTTCGGGTCGTGGTCATCACCGGAGCCGGCGGCGCCTTCTGTTCCGGCGCAGACCTGTCCGCGGCTGACCCCACCCATCCCGCCTACAAGATGCGCAACCTCACCGACGTGGCGCTGCTGCTGCACGAATTGCCGGTACCGACGATCGCAAAGGTGACCGGGGTGGCCGTCGGCGCGGGATGGAACCTCGCGCTGGGCTGCGACCTCGTCGCCGCCACACCGGAATCCACGTTCTCGCAGATCTTCGCCAAGCGCGGCTTGTCCGTCGACCTCGGCGGCTCCTGGCTGCTGCCCAAGCTGGTCGGCCTTCAGCAGGCCAAACGCCTTGCGCTGCTGGCGGAAACGATCGACGCCGAAGAAGCCCAGATGCTCAACCTCGTCACGTGGGTGGTCTCGGCGGAAGAGATCGACGCGTTCGTCGAGCACCTCGCTGCGCGGCTGGTGGCGGGACCGCCGGTGGCGCTCGCACAGACCAAGGCACTGCTGAACGAGGGCGCCGATGGCACCCTTCTGGAAGCGCTGAAGAGTGAAGCACGCGCGCAGGCAGTCAATTTCGCCACGGCAGACGCGCCGGAGGCCTATGCCGCGTTCGCCCAGAAGCGGACGCCGTCTTTCACCGGTCGCTGGATTCCGGCGAGAAAGGAGCAGAGCGATGCGTGATGCCGTCATCGTAGAAGCGGTGCGCACCCCGGTAGGCAAGCGCAACGGCGGGCTGTCCACCATGCATGCCGCGGACCTGTCGGCGGTGGTGCTGGGCGCGCTCGTCGAGCGCACCGGCATCGATCCCGCGATCGTCGACGACGTCGTGTGGGGCTGTGTGTCGCAGGTCGGCGACCAGTCGAGCAACATCGGCCGATATTCGGTGCTTGCGGCCGGCTGGCCGGAGACCATCCCGGGCACCACGGTCAACCGGGCGTGCGGGTCGAGCCAGCAGGCGCTGGATTTTGCCGTGCAGGCCGTGATGTCAGGTCAGCAGGACGTCGTCGTCGCCGGCGGGGTGGAAGTGATGAGCCGGGTGCCGCTGGGTGCCGCGCGCGCCACCGGCATGCCGTACGGCCCGAAAGTCCTCGAGCGGTATCACGATTTCTCGTTCAATCAAGGGCTGTCGGCGGAATTGATCGCGCAGAAGTGGGGCTTTTCACGCACGCAGCTCGACGAGTATTCCGCCCGGTCGCACGAATTGGCCGCCGCCGCCCAGGACAACGGCGCGTTCGACACCCAAATCGTTGCAGTGTTCCCGGACGTCGCGACGGTCGTGGCGGCCGACGAGGGCGTGCGGCGCGGCACCACCGTGGAAAAGCTCGCCGGGCTCAAGCCGGCCTTCGTCGACGACGGAGTCATTCATGCGGGCAACTCTTCTCAGATCTCCGACGGTGCCGCGGCGCTGTTGGTGACGACGACCGAGAAGGCATTCGAGCTCGACCTGACGCCGATCGTGCGGTACCGCGCCGGCGCGGTCACCGGAGCAGATCCGGTGCTGATGCTGACCGGTCCCATTCCGGCGACCGAGAAGGTGCTGCACAAGGCCGGTGTCGACCTGTCCGAGATCGGGGTGTTCGAGGTCAACGAGGCGTTCGCGCCGGTGCCGCTGGCGTGGCTGGCCGAGACCGGCGCCGACCTCGAGCGGCTCAACCCGCTCGGCGGTGCGATCGCGCTGGGCCATCCGCTCGGTGCGTCGGGCGCGGTGCTGATGACCCGCATGGTTCATCACATGCGCGACAACGGGATTCGCTACGGGCTGCAGACGATGTGTGAGGGTGGCGGCACAGCGAACGCGACGCTCGTCGAACTGGTGGTGTGATGCGCCGCGACGTGTTCACCGCCGACCACGAGTCGTTTAGGCAACTCGCGCGCGACTTCATCGAAAAAGAGGTGGTGCCGCACTACCCCTCGTGGGAGAAGGCCGGCCGGATGCCGCGCGACGTGTTCAAGCAGATGGGCGAGCTCGGCATGCTCGGGATGGCCATTCCCGAGGAATACGGCGGAGCGGGGATCGACGACTACCGCTACAACGTGGTGCTGCAAGAGGAGGCGGCCCGCGCGCTGGTGACGCTGTCGACTGTGCGCACCCAACTCGAGGTGATCCTGCCGTATTTCCTGCACTACGCCAACGCAGAGCAGCGGCAGCGCTGGTTTCCCGGGCTGGCCGCCGGCACGCTGCTGACCGCGATCGCGATGACCGAGCCGGGCACCGGGTCCGATCTGGCTGGCGTGCGCACCACCGCCGTGCGCGATGGCGACTGCTACGTCGTCAACGGCGCCAAGACCTTCATCACCGGCGGCATCCAGGCCGACCTCGTGATCGTCGTCGCCCGCACGTCGACCGACCCCGAGAACCGCCGCCGGGGACTGACGCTGCTCGTCGTCGAGGACGGCATGCCGGGCTTCGAGCGGGGGCGCGAGCTGGAGAAGATGGGTTGCAAGGTGCAAGACACCGCGGAGCTGTCGTTCACCGATGTGCGGGTCCCCGTCGCCAACCGGCTAGGCGAAGAAGACGAGGCGTTCAGCTACCTCGGCCACAACCTGCCGCAGGAGCGGCTGACCGTTGCGGTGGGTTCCGTGGCGCAGGCCCGCTCGGCGCTGACCGCGACCATCGACTACGTCAAGAACCGCAAGGCCTTCGGCACACCGGTCGCGTCGTTCCAGAACACCAAGTTCGAATTGGCGGCGGTGTCTGCCGAGATCGAAGCAGCCCAGGCAATGCTGGACCGCGCTGTGCGCGACCACGTCGACGGCGTGCTGTCCGGCGCGGACGCGGCGCGGGTGAAGCTGTTCTGCACCGAGATGCAAGCCCGGGTCGTGGATCGCTGCCTACAGCTCTTCGGCGGATACGGCTACATGATGGAGTATCCGATCGCCCGGCTGTACACCGACGCGCGGGTGGCGCGGATCTACGCGGGCACCAGCGAGGTGATGAAGGTGATCATCGCCAAGTCGCTGGGGTTGTGAGTCGGTCCACTGGCCGCTGACGCGCTCCGGCGGTGACGCGTGTCAAGAAATTTCCTCAGTGCGACTCTTGTCACAGCGGCGAAACCTACCTACTGTGTGTTCACTAGGTTGGTCTTCGACGAAGGAGTCGGGTGTCTGCGGACGACGGGCTCACTGCTCTGAGCACGAGCTCTCCTCGCCCCTACGCCACATTGCTGGCGAAGGGCGAGGATCGTAAGCAGCGCATCCTCGCCGTGGCCGAGCGCTTGCTGGCCCGCAACGGCTGGCGCAACACCTCGCTGGCTCAGATCGCCAAGGAAGCAGGCGTGACACCGGCCGGGTTGTTGCATCACTTCGAATCCAAAGAACAGTTGCTCAACGCGGTGCTCGACGCGCGCGATGCCGACGACGACGCACACGCCGACCGCTCGTCGGGAGACCTCGTCGTGGAGATCCGGCGCGTCGCCGAGCGGTTCGAGCGCGCGCCCGAGCTGATCGGCACATACACGGTGCTGCTCGTCGAGAACATTCTTCCGGAGGCGCCGCTGCACGACCGCCTTGTCAACCGGTATCGCGCCGCGGTCGAGATCATCGCCGACATCATCCGCCGCGGGCAGCGCGCCGGTAAGTACCGCACCGACCTGGACCCGGCCGCAAAGGCTGTCGAGATCATCGCGTTCATCACAGGAATGGAGACCACATGGTTGCTCGATCCCTCGATCCCCTTGACAGACGCATTCAAGGGGTACGCAGACTCGCTCGCCCGCGAGCTCGAACGGCCGAGCGCGATATGAGGTACCGCCTCGATGTGGTTGGCGCGAGCGTGGCCGACGTCGTCGCAGCGGCCGGCGGATGGATCTTCGATCGGGTGATGGCCGGCTGGGACGTCACCGTGCTGATCGCCGGCGACGAGGATCTTCGACCGATACAGATTCTCGGGGCCGAGACGCTCAATCTCCAGGAGGCACTGGACATGTGGGCCGAGCGCCCGCACCCTCACACGGTCGCGGTGTCCGCAGAGCTGTTCGCCAGCGACTCCCGCATCCGCCGCGGGGTGCTGGCGGCCCTCGAGCAGGGCGCCACCGAGGTGACGCTGTGGGGGCAGGCGTGTCCGGCCGAACTCGAGCGCGCGGTCGACTCGGTGCAGCACCCGCTGAGCGCTGCAGCGCGGGCGTTCAAAGCGCAGGCGCTCAACGCTTTACCGCAACCGGCAGCCTCTGTGACGCCGACGGAAGTCTTTCGCTGCGGGCTGCGCAACTGTCTATCCGTGGCGGCCGACCTGATCCCTGCCAGCTAGCCCCACCCACCTCCGCGAGCGTGCGTGTCTGTGCAGCGACACGCCGCCCAGCACGGGCATCTGCGCACGCTCGCGCCGGGCGAGGGAGCGTTCACAACTCGATCAGCACCTTGCCGACGGCTAGTCCGTCGGCGACGAGGCGCAAAGCAGCCGCTGTTTCGTCGAGCGGGAACACCGCGCCGATGTGCGGAGCGGCTTGCCCGGACACGAGCAACTGCTGTAGCTCCTCCTCGTTGCGCTGGAATTCAGCCGGTGCGACGTCCTGGAATTGGAACCCGGCGATCGTCACGCCCTTAACGAGCACCAGGTTCAGCGGGATGCGGGGAATCACTCCTGACGCATAGCCGACGGTGACGAACCGCCCGCCGCGGCGCAACGCCCGCAGCGCCGGCTCGGACAGGTCGCCGCCCACCGGGTCGATGACCGCGTCCGCGCCGGTCGGCACCGCCTCGCGAAGAGCTTCACGCACGTCTGCCCGGCGGTGGTTGATCACGTGTCGAGCCCCGTGAGCCCTTGCCGCTGAAAGCTTTTCGTCCGATGACGCAACGGCGGTGACGACGGCGCCGAGCCGGCTGCCGAGCTGGACCGCGGCCAGGCCCACACCTCCGCCAGCACCCAGGACCACGAGTTCGTCGCCAGCGCCGACCCGTGCGACCGAGCGCAGCGTGTGATAGGCGGTGCGGTGCGCGACACCGAACGCGGCGGCGGCACGCAGATCGACGCCGGAGGGAATGCGTGCTAGGGCCGTAGCGGGGACCGCCACTTGTTCGGCGAACGCTCCGAAAAGTCCCGTGCCGCCGACGCGGTCACCGACCTCGAAACCTGAACAGTCATCACCGATTTCGTCGACGATGCCCGCGAACTCGCTGCCCGGGACGAACGGCGGCGGCACGCTGATCTGGTACTTGCCGGCGATCAGGAGTACGTCGGGGAAATTCACGGCCGCAGCGGCTACGCGCACCCGTACCTCACCGGGCGCCGGCGTCGGCGACGGCCGCTGCTCGATGCGCACGACTTCCGGCGGCCCGTACTGCGGGCACACAGCAGCGCGCACGTCAGCCTCGGTAGTCGGTGGTTTCGGCCAGTTCTGCGGCCGATGCCATCAATTCCGGCACGATCGGGCCGAACGCTTGCAACTTCTCGTCATCGCCCGCCCGTTGGAAGCCCTGCTCGAGCACGATCGCGAGCTTCCACATCGCCAGGATGACGTAGTAGTCCAGGTCGTCGACCTGACGGCCCGACACCTCGGCGTAGTGCGCCACCACCTCCGCGCGCGACGGCATTCCGCGCATGTCGACGTAACTCATCGCCGACGGCTCGGGTGAGTCCGGATCGTCGGGCCAGCTCTGCACCATCCATGCGAGGTCGAGTTTCGGATCGCCGACCGTGCCCATCTCCCAATCGACGATCGCGGCCAGACGCGCCGGCGCCCCGTGGTGGTACATCACGTTGGCAAACTGGTAGTCGCCGTGCATCAGGCCGGGAATGAAGTCGAGCGGCCGGTGCGCTCGCAGCCATGAGGTCGCGGTCTGCATGCCGTCGAGTTCGCGGCCCTTGATCCGGTCGAAAAAGCTTGTCCAGCGGTCGACTTGGCGTTCGTGGAAACCGTCCGGGCGGCCGAGGTCGGTCAAGCCCTTCGCCCGCCAGTCCACCTTGGCCAGCAACGCGATGCCCTCGGCCAACTGGAATGCCAGCCCCTTGCGGGCGTCGAAGTCGGCGTCGAACGGTGGGGGCCAACACTTCTGGTCCATCGGCGACCAGCCGTCGACGAAACCCATGAGGTAGAACGGGCGGCCGAGGACCGAGGCGTCAGAGCACATGGCGACGGCCGGGGTGTGCGGCACGTCGGTGCCGTCGAGCGCCTCGATGATGCGCCATTCCCGGAGGATCCCTTTGTCGCGGTCGGGTGGTGCGCCGCGAGGGGGAATCCGGATGACGCAGCGGTGCTCGCCGCGGCGGAGTTCGTAGATCTCGTTTTGGGTTCCGCCGGAGAGAAACCGGGCGTGCAGCGGCTCGCCGTGTCCGGGCAGACCCGCGCCGTCCATCCACTCGGCAAGCCGCGCGATGTCCAGCGCCGAGTCACCCGCCGTGACGGTCACAGGTTGCCTACTTCGTTTTCGAGATACTCGGCGAACTTCGCTCTGGCGGCTTCGCGCTTCTTCGGGATCCACTCGGTGGGCCAGACATCGTCGCTGGCTCGGTAATCGCGCAGCACCTGCTTGGCGACGGTGGCTTTGTGAACCTCTGTGGGACCGTCGGCGAGGCCGAGCGCTGCCGCGCCGTGAACCATGCCCATGAACGGCATCTCGTTGCTGACTCCCAGTGCACCGTGCACTTGCATTGCCCGCCAAGCGATGTCGTGGAGTACGGTGGGCAACACCACTTTGACCGCTGCGATGTCCTTGCGGACCTTCTTGTAGTCGTTGTACTTGTCGATTTCCCACGCGGTGTACAGCACGAACAACCGGAATTGTGACAACTGTGCATACGAGTCGGCGATATAGCCCTGCACGAACTGCTTGTCGGCGAGCAAACTCCCGGCGGTGTGGCGGCTCAGGGCGCGTTCGCACATCATGTCCAGCGCCTTCCGCGACAAGCCGATGGTGCGCATCGCGTGGTGGATGCGGCCACCGCCCAACCGCGTCTGGGCGATCACGAATGCCTGGCCTTCGCCGCCGAGCAACGCCTCGGCGGGCACTCGCACGTTGTTGTAGTGGATCAGCGCGTGGCTGCCCTGGTTGTCCGGCTCACCGGCAAGACCGACGTTGCGGACGATCTCCACACCTGGGGTATCGGTGGGGACGAGAAACATCGACATTCCTTGATACGGACTGACATCCGGATTGGTGACCACCATGACGATGAGGAACGACGCGGTTGCGGCGTTGGAGGAGAAGAACTTCCAGCCGTTGATCACCCAGTCGTCACCGTCGCGCACCGCCCGGGTCTGAAATTGTGTCGGGTCGGCGCCACCCTGCGGCTCGGTCATCGAGTAACTGGAGAAGATTTCCCCGTCCAGCAGCGGGCGCAGGTAGCGATCCTTCTGCTCCGGCGTGCCGTAATGCGCGATGATCTCGGCGTTGCCCGTGTCGGGGGCCTGGCATCCGAAGACGATCGGAGCCCACTGCGAGCGGCCGAGAATCTCGTTCAGCAGTGCGAGCTTGAGCTGTCCGTAGCCCTGGCCACCCAACTCCGGGCCAAGGTGGGTGGCCCACAACCCTTTCCTGCGCACTTGTTCCTTGAGCGGATCGACCACCTTGCGCCTGGTCTCGTCGAGCGGCACGAACTGCTGGTGTGGCCATGCCAAATCCAGCGGCTCCACCTCTTCGCGGACGAACGCGTCGGCCCAGTCCAACAGCTCCTGGTAATCCGGGTCGGTCTCGAAATCCCACGCCATGGCGTCTCCCTACTTGCTGTAACCCGCGACCAGGGCTGCGATGTCGGCCCCGACGACGTCGGTGAACGAACGCTGCCCGAATGTGCCTGCGGCCCAATGCCGCGCGCCTTCGCTGACCAGCGTCCCGGCCAGATAGGCCAGATGGTGCACGTCGAGGTCAGCGGGAAGCTTGCCGTCATTTCGGGCACGCTCGAACAATTCCGTGAACATCCCCAACTCTGGTTCCCCAGGGTGATCACCGGCCAGGATCCGATGCTCGTGGCGGTAGCCCTCGAGGATGGTCTCGATGATTAGCTCTGGCGGATTGCGCACCATCGATCGCTCCAGCGTGGCCAGGGCCGCGTCGACGACCTCGCGGATCTCGTACGGCTTGGTCAGCAGCTTGTGGACGGTGCGCTGCGCGGCTTGCGTCGAGAGAACGCCGACGTCGAACAGCACGTCTTCTTTGCGCGGAAAGTGGAAGTAGAACAGCGCCTTCGATACTCCAGCGGCACGGCAGATGTCGGCGACTGTGGTGTTCGCGTAACCGTTGGTCCGCCACAGCGCCATCGCAGCCTGGACCAGGGCGCGCTTGGTTTCGACCGAACGTGGCCGTTGATACGACGCACGACGCCGACTTCGGTCAGCATGGGCTTCGGATACGACGCGCGGCATCAGCGCACGTTATCAGGAGAAAGCAGCGCGCGGAAGAGCTGACCAGAGTAAAACTAGGAGCCCACCTTGGTCGCGCTGGGCGCGGCGAGTTCGCGCAGCGACGACAGGAACAACTCGTCCATCCGAGGGCTTAGATCCGCGAGGGTCGGGGCGCTCGCATGGCTGGCCGAACCGAAGACCCGCTCGAGTGAGTCGGTATCGGCGGCGGCCCCGATCGAAAGGCAAAGGCAGGCAACGCCTTCCGCGCGCAGTTCTTCGAGAGCCTTGTGGGCGTCGGCTTCGGCGTATCGGCCTTCGTATCCGTCGTCGTAAGGAAATCCGTCGGAAAGCACGAGCAGAAGCCGGTTCGGTGTGCCGGCTTGAGTCTTGAGGATCTCACCGGCACCACGGATGGCCGCGCCCAGACGCGTATAGCCCGTCGGTTGAAGCTGGTTGAGCCGGGCTCGCCCGACAGCGCTGAACCGTTGTTCGAACGGTTTGATGGCAGGTAGGTGCACGGCGTGGCGGCCCTGCGAGCGGAAGGCGTACACCGCAACGCGGTCGCCGAGTTCCTCGAGGGTCACGGCCAGCGTCGCCGCCGCGCGCCGCTGGTGATCGTGGACGGTGAGGCCCTCGGAATCGCTGTCGGTGGCTGATCCGGAGGAGTCGATCAAGATGAGCACGCCCAGGTTGCGCGCCAGCTTGCGGCGCTCCAGGTACACATGCTCGGGCGGCGAGTAGCCGCAGCGAAGGTCGACGAACAGGTCGATGAGCGCTTCGATGTCGAGGTCGTCGCCGTCAGCGCGGCCGCGAAGCACCTTGGGGCCCAAGCCAACTCGAGATAGCCGCCGCCGTAACACGTCGTCTTTCGCCACACCGGCGGCGGAGACGTCGGCGTCGACCGTCAGTGGGAAGTCGAGAACGCGGCACCAGTCGGGCCGGTATCGGTTGTTGAAGACATCCCATTCCGGGAACAGGGCGCCGCCGACGCCAACCGCGGCCCCGGGTTTGGCGTCGTCGGTGAAGTGGATCCGGGTGGGTAGCGGCCGCGCGTTCACCCCTGTCTCGTGCGCCCGGCGCAGTGCCCGGATCTGCAATTCACCGCCGGCCGCGTCGTTGCCGGGAGATCGCGAACTGCCCAGCATTTTTCGCAAGAAGTCCGACACCGCTTGGTTCTTGAAGACGGGATTCTCGAAGAGCTTGAGGATCTTGCTCTGGGCGGACTCGTCTTCGTCTTCCTCGTCGTCGTCCTGGGCATCGGGCAGATCGGTGAGATCGAACTGCAGGCGCAGGTCCTTGTCCGTTGCCTTGGTGCCCGCAGCTGCTGGCGATGCCGATAGTTGAGAAGGCTTGATGCCGCCGAACCAGCTGGGCGGATTCGCAACGCGCGCACGGCTTTTCGCGACGTCGAGCGACTCGTCGGCCGTCGCGGTGCTCGGTTGCGCGTCCGGCAGGATCTCGGCTGCGATCGCCAGCTGCCGGGCCAAGTCCGCCAGCACGCGCCGACCCTCGAGCGCCAGATAGCGGCGTGCCACCGAAGGCCGCCCGCGCAGGCCCTTCACCAGGTGCCGCTGCAGGCTACCTCCGCCGAGCAGTGCGCTCTGCACGACGATTTCGCGACGCTGTTCGGCGGCCGACGCCTGCGCCGAGACGAATACAGTCTGGCCGTTGGTGTAAGCCAGCTGGCCCGGTGTTGCTGCGGCGACATCGACGGCCCGGCCGGCGATGAACGTCGCGAGGAGCCGAAATCGCTGAACGTCAGGGAAATCGGGAGGCGTCACGAACGGGGCAGGACTGCGTCGACGAGCTCACCGAGCGCGCGGACCACATCAGGGTCATCGGAGAGGACTCGGACGATGGCGGCGCGCACAGCGCTGCGCAAACTGAGCCCCTCGGCGACCAGCCCGCCGGCCAGAATCAGCATGCGAGTCGAGGACACTTCGCGCAGCGGTGAGCCGTCGAGGTTGCGAATCGCTTGGCCGACTTTGACCAGAGCAGCCGCGGTGTCCACGTCGATCCCGGCTTCATGGGCAACCACGTCCGTTTCCACCTCGGCGGACGGGAAGTCGAGTTCAATGGCCACGAACCGCTGCCTCGTCGACTCCTTGATGTTCTTCAACACGCTCTGATAGCCGGGGTTGTAGGAGATCACGAGCTGGAATCCCGGTGCCGCAGTCAACGTCGTGCCCAAGCGGTCCACCGGAAGCTCACGTCGGTGATCGGCAAGCGGATGGATGACGACGGTGGTGTCCTGACGGGCTTCCACGATCTCGTCGAGATAACAGATGGCGCCCTCTCGGACCGCACGGGTCAACGGGCCGTCCACCCAGACGGTTTCCCCTCCTTTGAGCAGGAAGCGGCCCACGAGGTCGGCCGATGTCATGTCCTCGTGGCCCGCCACGGTGATCAGCTCACGGCCGAGTTCGTAGGCCATCGCTTCGACGAAGCGCGTCTTTCCGCATCCGGTCGGACCTTTGAGAAGCACGGGCAACCCGCGTCGCGCCGCCGCCCGGAATACCTCCACCTCGTCGCCGACCGCTCGGTAAAACGGTGCGTTGGTTACTGGACTGGCAAAGGCCGACGTATTGTTCAACAACTCATCTACCCTTTTCGACGGGAACGACTTTGGGAGGCGTGACGCCTTCGGGCATCACCAACTTGCCATCGGTGTTGATGTAACCGGAATTCTGCAGGGGTATCGGCACTGACGGGTCAGGACAGGCGCGATCGGTGCCGTCACCGCAAATGCCCATCAAGAAGTATGAGCGCTTCAGGATGTCCTCCGGCCACGGATCCTGATGCAGCGCGAACCACTGCGCGGGAAGGTTGTAGAGGACGAAGAAAAAGGCGCTGCAGGCCGCGAAGATCGCGAGGAAGCGTGTCAGCTGTTGCCTGGCGAACCCGCCGCGGACCTTGTCCAGCCCGCGTTCGACGAAGGTGCGGCCGCGATCGTCGGTGAAGTACCGCAGACAACAAAGACCAGCCTGGACACCACCCCACATGAGTCCTTCGTAAATCGGCCACTGGTAGTACGTTCCGGCGTTGACCGACAGGGCGCGGATGGCACCGGGATAGGTGAAAAGCCCCATCGGCATGAGGAACAAACCTTCTATGACGAAGTCGAAGAAGAACGTCCAGACGATCACCACGCCGATAAGGCCGAGGGCGTTGATGTTGGGCCAGCGCGACTTCGCTTTGCGCATCACCCAGCAGCCGAGCATCGTGCACAGCAGGACGAACGAGTAGCCGGGCGCATTCATCAAGAACGGCTCGGCCATCATGCGGCCGGGTTCGCCGAACGAAATCCAGCCAGGGATGTCTTGCACCCATGAGCCGCGGTTCCACATCCAGGTGTTGTAGGTGCTCCAAGTGCTGATGTAGTTGAGCAGCGGATCCTGGAAGAACAAAAGGCCGCAAGCTATCAGCAGCATCCCGTCGAGGGTGATTCGCCGCTCCCGCCGCCAGGGCCGGATGATGAACCACCAGATCGCGACTGGTAGACCGACGATGATCACGGCCGTCCAGGTGACCAGGATCGCCTTCATGTACATCGGCGGATCGCTCGGGCCGGGCGGGACCCGCTCGAAGTTCGGTCCGGTTATCCAGCTGATCCACACGTAGAGCTGGAAGAGCAGGATCGCGCCGCCGACCGCGGCCCAGATATGGATCGGTGCGATCTTCGAACGTGGTTGCGCGCCAAGCGATGTCGCTCCCGGTACCGGTTCGGTGACAGCGGGCTTTTTTTGCGTTAGGTCGCTCATGAGAAACCGTCTCCTCTGCACGTTTCGATCGCACGGGCCACACGTCTCACCGGAACTGGCTGATGCGCTGAAAATATACCAGCGGGTATCTAGATGACCAAGCGGTCAACTTTTGTGGCAAGATTGCCGCATGGTTGAGCCCTGGACACGGGAGCGACGCCTCGAGCGCACTCGTTCACTGTTGCTCGATGCCGCGGAAGAGGTGTTCGCTGAGAAAGGCTTCATTCCAGCGACTCTCGATGACATCGCCAAAGCGGCCGGGTACTCGAAGGGCGCGATCTACAAGTACTTCCCCACCAAGGAAGACCTCTTCCTGGCCGCTAGCGACCGGTATTGGCGGCGCTACTTCGACACCTTCACCGAGCTCATGTCTTCGGCAAGTCAGATTGGGGCGCACGAACTGGAGGAGATCGCTCGACGGTGGCGCCAGCTGAGTCGCGACCGTGGCGCTGAGCATGCGGCGCTTGGAGTGGAATTCAACCTCTACCTACTGCGCAACCCCGATGCGCGGAAACGTTTGGCCGACAAAAGAGCTGAGGTGGTCGCCGGACTGGCGAAGTACATCGTCGCCGGTGTCGACCGGCTCGGCGGCACGCTGCTGATCCCGCCGGCGACGTTCGCCCACATTCTCATTGCCACGACCGACGCCGTCGAGATGGGCAGTCAGTTAGACGACGTCGATCTCTATCGGCCGGTTGTCGAGATGTACGTGTCGGCGATCAAGATGCCCTGAGATCTCACCCGCCTCTCTGGAAAGGCACCACTTCCGGGAACTGTGCGCCCTCCGGAAGGACGAGGTGACCGTTGACGTCGATGTAACCGGAGCGCTTGGTGGGCATCGGCAGAACCGGATCCGGACACGGAGTATCGCTGCCCTCGCCACACACGCTGCCGCTGAAGTACGAGCGCTTCAGATGGTCTTCGGGCCACGGGTCGGAATGCAGGCCGATCCACTGCGCAGGAACGTTGTACAAGAAGAAGAAGGCGGCACTGGCCGCCGCGAAAATCGCGAGAAACCGGACGAGCTGCTGGGTGACGGCACCGCCTCGGACATGCTCCAGTCCCCGTTCGACGACCGTGCGGCCGCGGTCATCGGTGAAGAACCGCAGACAGCACAGCGCTGTCATCACGCCGCCCCACATCAGGCCCTCGTAGACCGGCCACTGGTGATAGGTGCCGGCGAACAGCGAAACCTTCCGGATCGCACCGGGATACGTGAAGAGTCCGATCGGCAACAGGACCAGACCCTCCATGACGAAGTCGAAGAAGAAGGAGAACACATATGTGACAAGAACCAGCCGGAAGGTACTGATGTTGGGCCAGCGCTGCTTGACCTTGCGCATCACCAGACATCCCACGATCAGGGTCACGAGAACCAGGGAATATCCCGGAGCGTTGATCGGGAGCGGTTCTGCGACCTGATGTCCGGGCGACTCGGGGGACACCCAACCGGGAACATGTGAGGACCACGATCCGCGATTCCACACCCAGGTGTTGTAGGTGCACCACGTGTTGACGTAGTTGAGAAATGGGTCTTGGAAAAAGAACAGACCGCAGGACACCAGCAGCATGCCGTCGAGCGTGATGCGCCGCTCACGCCGCCACGGTCTGATCAGAAACCACCAGATGGCGGCTGGAAAGCCCACAACCATGAAGGCCGCGTTGACCGTGAGCATGACCTTCATGAACGTGGGCGGGTCGGTGGGCCCGGCGGGAACCTGGACGAAGTACGGCCCGGTGATCCATCGGATCCACACGTACAGCTGCAGGATCAGCAGAGCGCCGCCGAAGAACGCCCAGATCTTGACCGGCTTACTGGGGGCCTGCGGTTGCGTACCGAGCGCGGCGGCCCCACCGAGAGACTCGGTGACGACGGGCTTGGTCTTACTGGACAGATCGCTCATGACGCCTCCCGGCTGCCTGCGGTATGACGAGAAAGGTACCAATGAGTATCTAGACGGCCAATGGGGATCTTCCAATTTTCTTCGGAACGTCGTCCGTGGTGTTTCGTCATGGGAAGCGATGCAGTCACCGAAATAGCCTGTCTGTCAATGGGTCCCGGTGTTCCGGAGGACGCGGCCGGCCGACTATGTCTTCGCGGTCAAGTCGTCGACGCTGACCGCGGCGTCGTGTGCGCCGGCGCGCCGCGTCAAATAGTCGACCTGAAGGTAGATCGCGAAGAGGACCAGGAAAGGCAGCACCGTGAAGGGCACGTTCTCGCCGATGAACTTGAACCAGAACCCGAACGCGCCTTGGCCGATGTGGGTGAAGCCAGAGCGCACCTCAGTGGCGTAATACACGCCGGTGCTGCTGATCAGCATGGCGGTTCCCGCGAAAGCCAGCCATAGACAACGAATTCGGGACTCGGTTGGCAGATCGGGTTTGATCAGGCGCGTCCACACGGCGAAGAGCATCACACCGACGAGCACACCCATGAACTCCAGCCCGAAGATCCAGTTGTTGCCGCTGGTGTAGCGCGAGTCGGTCAGCCCGTATTGCCACCACAGCCACTTCCAGCCCGGGTCGTCGGTGGGCTTCCACAGGCCGAATGGATGGCCGAGCAAAAAGACCAGTTCGTAGCCGATTTGACTGCCGGCGGTGTAGGGCAGGTACACCAGGACGAGCTCGGCTGCCTTCTCGAGTCGCGAGCGCTGCTCGCCTCGCGCCGTCCACAAGATCGCGAACGGCAGCAGGATCACCGGCACCCCGAACAGGAGGTTGGCCACGACGTCTGCGGTGAACGTCGGCGCGATGAACCCGAAACCGACACCCACGGTCATCAGGACGAACATGAAGCCCGTGATCGCCGCGACGGCGAGATAGATCCGCAGGCGGTGGGGTGCCCATGGTCGGGCGAGGTTCGGTTCCACTTCGGTGGTCGTCATGGGCCGATCCTTAATATCAACTACTTGCGATTGCTGGCGGAAGCATATACCGTCGGCGCTGCACGCCACCCCCGGAATACGCCGAACAGCACCAAAGACTTGCTGACTGTCAAGGCCCGAGTTCGGGGGCGCGCGCGGCATGACCCGGCCTGACCGCGTGGACAGGAGAAGCCAAATGGCCCGATTCCCCAAGCCGCCGGAGGGAAGCTGGACCCAGCACTACCCGCAGCTGGGCACCGAACCCGTCTCCTACGAGGACTCGATCAGCCCCGAGTTCTACGAGCTCGAGCGTCGCGCCATTTTCAAGCGGGCTTGGCTCAATGTCGGGCGGGTCGAACAGCTTCCGCGCAAGGGCGGCTATTTCACCAAAGAGCTCAAGGTGGTCAACACCTCGATCATCGTGGCGCGCAACATGTCCGGTGAGATCAAGGCGTACCACAACATCTGCCGCCATCGCGGCAACAAGCTCGTCTGGAATGACCTGCCGCTCGAGGAGACCAGCGGTACCTGCCGGCAGTTCACCTGCAAATACCACGGCTGGCGGTACGACCTCGACGGGAAGCTGACTTTCGTCCAGCAGGAAGAGGAGTTTTTCGACCTCGACAAGAGCCGCTACGGGCTCAAGGGCGTGCACTGCGACGTCTGGGAGGGCTTCATCTTCGTCAACTTCGCCGACGAACCCGAGCAGTCGTTGCGCGACTTCCTCGGCCCGATGATCACCAATCTGGAGGGCTATCCATTCGACAAGATGACGTCGCGCTGGAGCTATCGCTCGGAGGTGAAGGCGAACTGGAAGCTTTACATGGACGCGTTCCAGGAGTTCTACCACGCGCCGGTGCTGCACGCGAACCAGTCGCCCACCGCATACTCCAAGGCCGCAGCCGAGGCCGGGTTCGAAGCGCCGCACTACCGCATCGAAGGTCCGCATCGCCTGGTCAGCACCTCCGGGGTGCGGGCGTGGGAGATGAGCGACGAGATGCGCAAGCCGATCGAGGACATCTGTCGCAGCGGACTCTTCGGGCCATGGGAGAAACAGGACCTGGGGGAGATGCCGCCTGGCCTCAACCCCGCGAAATGTGATCCGTGGGGCCTGGACTCGTTCCAGCTGTTCCCCAACTTCGTGATCCTGTTCTGGGGCCAGGGCTGGTACCTGACCTACCACTACTGGCCGACGTCCTACAACAGCCACATCTTCGAGGGCAACCTGTATTTCCCACAGCCCCGCACCCCGCGTGAGCGGGTTGCTCAGGAACTGGCCGCGGTGTCGTTCAAGGAATACGGCCTGCAGGACGCGAACACGTTGGAAGCCACCCAGTCGATGATCGAATCGCGCGTGCTCGACGACTTCCTCCTGTGCGACCAGGAGGTACTGATCCGTCACCTCCACAAGGAGACGGCCGCATGGGTCGAGGACTATCAACGCAGGATGGCAGGGGTGTGACTTCAATGGACACCGTTACCGCGAAGCTGCCGCCCGAATTCGCTGACCTAGAGCCGTATTCCGACTGGTGCCTGCCAACCGAACCGGAGCGCTACGCCAAGCGGTTGGCCAGTTCGATGACCGAGATGCAGGCCTTCTATGACGCGATCACCGCACGGGCCGAGGAAGCGCTGGCCTACTGCGACAAATTCTCGTTGGACGACTTGCCCGAGGATGTGCTGAACCTGATGCACATGCTGTACTCGATGATCCAGGTGTCGTTCCCGGTCGAGTGCTGGAAGCAACCGAAGGTGCCCGACTCCGGCGCGACGTCGCTGGACTGCGTCGTCGAGCCCGTCCCGTGACGGAGCGAGGCTTGTCCGAGCGACCATCCAGCACCGGGCCGACCGTCCTGCGCGCCGCGCGCTGGGCTGACGTGGATGCCGGCGAAGTGCGGTCACCGGCCGTTGTAGTGGTGGACGGCGAGCGCATTGCAGCGGTGAATCCCGTTGAGCTGCCGAAGGATTCGGCCGACGACATCGATCTGGGCGACGTCACCTTGCTGCCCGGTCTGATGGACATGGAGCTGAACCTGCTCATCGGCGGCCCCGGCGGACCGGAGGGCCTGCCCAGCCCCATGCACGGCGTGCAGGACGATCCCGCCTACCGGACCCTGCGCGGAGCGGTCAACGCCCGCACCACGCTCGAAGCCGGGTTCACCACTGTCCGCAACCTGGGGCTGATGGTCAAGACCGGGGGCTACCTCCTCGACGTCGCGCTGCAGCGCGCGATCGACCAGGGCTGGCACATCGGCCCACGCATTTATCCGGCCGGCCATGCGGTGACGCCCTACGGGGGGCATCTCGACCCGACGGTGTTCCAACGCCTTGCGCCCGGCATCATGCCGCTGTCGGTGGCAGAGGGGATCGCCAACGGCGTCGACGATGTGCGCGCCTGCGTGCGATACCAAATTCGGCACGGCGCCAAGCTGATCAAGGTGTCCGCATCGGGCGGCGTCATGTCGCACAGCACCGCGCCAGGCGCGCAGCAGTATTCGGACGAAGAGTTCGCCGCGATCGCCGACGAGGCGCACAGAGCCGGGGTCCGGGTCGCCGCGCATGCTGTGGGGGACAGCTCGATTCGGGCGTGCATCCGCGCCGGCATCGACTGCATCGAGCATGGGTTCCTGGCTTCCGACGACACCATCAAGATGATGGCCGACACCGGCACGTTTCTGGTGTCGACCACCTACCTCACGGAGGCGATGGCCGTCGACCGGATCGCCCCGGAGTTGCGCAAGAAGGCCGAAGAGGTGTTCCCCCGCGCGCAGTCGATGCTGCCGAAGGCGATCGCCGCCGGTGTGCGGATCGCCTGTGGCACGGATGCCCCGGCAATCCCGCACGGACAGAACGCAAAGGAGCTGTGCGCGTTGGTATCTCGCGGCATGACGCCGATGCAGGCCGTGCGCGCGGCGACGGTCACCAGCGCAGAGCTCATCGACGCCGATGACGAGCTCGGCCGCATCGCTCCCGGCTACTTGGCAGATCTCATCGCCGTGCCGGGCGACCCGTCACGCGACATCTCCACCACGCTCGATGTGCAGTTCGTGATGAAGAACGGCCAGATCTTCAAGCGATAGCGTCTAGCGAGGGAACGGGTATGGAACAGACCGACAACATCCTGTGGCTGCTCAAGCAGGCGTGGTACTTCGCATTGACCACCGTAAACGACTCGGTGAGCGACCACGGTGTGAGCACCGCGCAGATCGGCATGCTGCGCCAGCTGGCCGCCGAACCCGGGCTGTCGGGTGCCGAGTTGGCCCGGCGTCTGCTCATCAGCCCGCAGGGTGTGCAGCTGGCCTTGAAGGAACTCGAGCGGCGCGGATTGGTGGAGCGCAAGCAGGACCCGCAACATGGCCGGATACTTCAGGCCTTCCTGACCGATCGGGGCCGCGAGGTTGCCGAGGCTGTGGTCAACGACGCGATCGATGCCCACCACAAGGTGTTCGGGGTGCTCAACAGCGCCGAGCAGAAGACGCTGCGCGAGCTGCTCGGCCGCGTGATCGAAGAGGGCACTGGCCACAAGCTGCACGTAGACCACATCGACCCCCAATAGTAAGTACTTGATATTTATGACAAGTACTTGATATCTTTGACGACGATGAGCGGGGATACAGAAGTCGACGGGTTCGCGCCGCTGCGCATCAAGCGCGTGGTGCGGGAGACGCCCGACGCGGTGTCTCTCGTGCTCGACGTTCCGGAGCACTGCTCCTCGAAATTCCGGTATCAGGCCGGCCAGTTCCTGACGCTTCGCGTCAACGTCGACGGTCAAGAGCTCCGTCGCTGCTATTCGATGTCTTCCGCGCCCGTGGAGGACGATCTGCAGATCACCGTCAAACGCGATCCCGGCGGGCTGGTCTCCAACTGGCTCAACGACACCGCGTCCGAAGGCAAAGAAATCCACGCCGCACCGCCGGAGGGGCGGTTCGTGCTGCGGGAGACCTCCGACGACATCGTGGCGTTCGCCGGTGGCAGCGGCATCACCCCGATCATGTCGCTCGTGCGAACGGCGTTGGCCGAATCGTCTCGGCGAATCCGCTTGTTCTACGCCAACCGCAGCCGTGAGTCGGTGATCTTCGCCGACGCGCTGGCCCGGCTGGCCGACAGCCATGCCGACCGGTTGACCGTGGTGCATCACTTCGACGAAGACGCCGGCGTCGTGACACCGTCGGCCATCGAAGCTTTTGTCGCCGGTGCCGGGGCGGCTGACTACTACATCTGCGGTCCCGCTGCGTTCATGGACACCGTGGAGAACACGGTCCTGACTTCAGGCGCGCCGCGCGAGCGGGTGCACCTGGAGCGTTTCGAGGTGGCGCCGGCGCCTGCCGATGTCCTCGACAGCGCCGCGGCAGAGACCGAAGAGGTGGTCATCGAACTGGATCGCCGCAAGACCACGGTGCCGTACCGGGCGGGCAACACGTTGCTGCAGACCGCACGAACCGCCGGTCTGCGCGCACCGTCGTCATGTGAAACCGGTTCGTGCGGAACGTGTATGGCCCGAATCGTCGAAGGCAGCGCCAGGATGCTCAACAACGATGCGCTGGACGACGACGAGGTGGCCGAGGGCTGGGTGCTGACGTGCCAATCGCTACCGACCAGCCGGACAGTCCACGTGGTCTACGAGTAGCCGAGAAGGGTTGAGAATGAGGCGGATTCGATGAACCGAGTAGCGGTGGTGACCGGCGGTGCGTCGGGCATGGGGCAAGCGACGTGTCACGAGCTCGGCAGGCTCGGGCGTAAGGTCGCTGTTCTCGACCTCGACGGCGACGCAGCGCAGCGGGTGGCCGAAGAGCTGCGGGCGGAGGGCGTGACGGCGCTGGGCGTCGCAGCCGACGTCAGCGACCGCGCCGCCGTGGAGGAAGCCTTCGCCAAGATCCGCAGCGAATTGGGGCCAGTGCACATTCTGGTCACCAGCGCCGGCGCAGTGGATTTCGCGCCGTTCACCGAGATCACACCTGCGGCGTGGCAGCGGCTGATCGACGTGAACCTCACCGGCACGTTCCACTGTTGTCAGCTGGCGGTGCCGGACATGCTCGAGGCGAAATGGGGCCGGATTGTGATGATTTCGTCGTCCAGCGCGCAGCGCGGTTCACCGGGGATGGCCCACTACGCCGCGTCCAAGGGGGCGCTACTGTCGCTGACCCGCTCCCTGGCGCGTGAATACGGCCCGGCCGGCATCACGGTCAACAACATTCCGCCGTCGGGCATCGAGACGCCCATGCAACACCAGTCGCAAGCCGCCGGCCACCTGCCGCCGAATGAGCAGATGGCGGCAAGTATCCCCGTGGGACATCTGGGGACGGGGCAAGACATCGCGGCGGCGGTGGGCTTTTTGTGCTCAGAGGCGGCCGGCTTCATCACCGGCCAGACTCTGGGCGTCAACGGCGGTTCGGTGATGTGATGAGTTTTCAAGCAGCACAGGGAGGTTCGCATGGGTAAGTGGCCTAAGCCGGTCGAGGGCAGCTGGACCGAACACTATCCGGAACTGGGCACCGGACCGATCTCGTTTCGTGACTCGATCTCGCCCGAGTTCTACGAACTCGAGCGCGAGGCGGTCTTCAAGCGGGCATGGCTCAACGTCGGGCGGGTCGAGGATGTGCCGCGGGTGGGCAGCTACTTCACCAAGGAGATCGAGGCTGCCAGAACGTCGGTGATCGTGGTCAAGGGCAAGGATGAACAGATCCGTGCCTTTTACAACATCTGCCGGCACCGCGGAAACAAGTTGGTGTGGAACGACTTTCCCAGCGAGGAAGTCAAGGGCACCTGCCGCCAGTTCACCTGCAAGTACCACGGGTGGCGCTACGACCTCACGGGGCAACTGAAGTTCGTGCAGCAGCAGGGCGAGTTCTTCGACCTGGACCCGTCACGGTACGGGTTGAAGCTGGTGCACTGCGATGTGTGGAACGGCTTCATCTTCATCAACTTCGACCCCGAGCCGCGGTGGAGCCTGCGGGAGTACTTGGGTCCCATGATCACAGCGCTCGACGACTATCCGTTCCACCTGATGACGGAGCGTTACGAATTCGAAGCGCACAACAACAGCAACTGGAAGATCTTCGCCGACGCGTTCCAGGAGTACTACCACGTGCCGTCGCTGCACAGCCAACAGGTGCCGAGCGCGGTGCGTCAGCCCAACCAGTCATTCGAGTGCGGGCACTTCCAGATCGACGGGCCGCACCGGCTGGTGTCCACGGCGGGCACCCGGCGGTGGCTGCTGGCACCGGAATACATGTATCCGGTCGAACGGATCACGCGCAGCGGGCTGGTGGGGCCGTGGCGGACACCGGAGACGCACCAGTCGGCCGGGCTGAACCCGGGCGGTATCGAGCCGTGGGGCATCACCAATTTCCAGATCTTTCCCAACCTGGAAATCCTCATCTACCACGGCTGGTACCTCCTGTACCGCTACTGGCCGACGTCGCACAACACTCATAAGTTCGAGGCGTACAACGCTTTTCATCCGGCGCGCACCGTCCGTGAGCGCATCGAACACGAGGTGGCGTCGGTGGTGCTCAAGGAATTCGCGTTGCAGGACGCGGGCATGCTGGGCGGGACGCAGGCGGCGCTGGAGTACGGCTTGGGAGAACCGGTAGTCGACGACTATCCGCTGAGCGATCAGGAGATCCTGGTCCGTCATCTGCACCACGAGGCGGTCAAATGGGTCGAGGAGTACAAGAACGAACGCGCTCCGGTGGGGGTGTGACCATGGCCGAGTCGAAATTGCCAAGCGCATTCGCCGAATTCGAGCCGTTTGCCGAAAAATGGTGTCTGGCAACAGAACCCGAACGCTGGGCGATGCGCCTGGCTACCCCGATGACCGAGATCCGAGAGTTCTACGACGCGTTCTCGCCCCGCTTCGAAGAGGCCATCGACTACTGCGACAAGTTCACTCTCGACGACATCCCCGACGATGCGCTCAACCTGCTGCACCTCGTCTACTCGATGATCATGGTGTCGATGGCCGTCGAAATCTTCGGCACCCAGAAACCCACCGACTCCGCTGACGCGGAACTTCACCGCGTCAGCGCGCCGGTGCCGTGACGGACAGGACCAGATGATCATGAGTCTGCTGACAATCACCAAGCTCACCGCCTCGGTCGGGGCGGAGGTGTCAGGGGTGGACCGAGAGTCGCTGGCTACCAACGACGGTGTCGCCCAAGCCGTGCTCGAAGCTTTGGAAGACAACGGCGTGCTGGTGTTCCCGGGTCTGCATCTGGACCCGCAGACGCAAGTGGATTTCTGCCGGCGTCTCGGCGAGGTCGATCATTCCTCCGACGGCCACCATCCCGTCCCGGGCATCTACCCGGTGACGCTGGACAAATCGAAGAACTCGTCGGCGGCCTACTTGCGCGCGACGTTCGACTGGCACATCGACGGCTGCACGCCGACCAACGGCGAACCACCACAGAAAGCCACGGTGTTGTCCGCGGTCCAAGTGGCCGACCGCGGGGGAGAAACCGAGTTCGCCAGCTCCTACGGCGCCTACGAGGAACTGAGCGATGACGAGAAGGAGCGCTTCGCGTCGCTTCGGGTGGTGCATTCCCTGGAGGCGTCGCAGCGCCGCGTCAACCCGAACCCGACCGCCGAAGAGCTGGCGCGCTGGCGGGCCCGCCCAACTCACGAGCACCCGCTGGTGTGGACCCACCGCAGCGGACGCAAGTCGCTGGTGCTCGGCGCCTCGGCCGACTACATAGTCGGGATGGATCTGGACGAGGGCCGGGCGCTGCTGGCCGACCTGTTGGATCGGGCCACTCGCGCAGACAAGGTTTACAGCCATCGCTGGTCCGTAGGCGACACCGTGATCTGGGACAACCGCGGGGTGCTGCACCGGGCCGCGCCCTATGACCCGAACTCGCCCCGGGAGATGCTGCGCACCACGGTGCTGGGTGACGAGCCGATTCAGTGATCGCGCGGCGGCGTAGCTAGGCGGTGGGGCCCTCGTTGACGGCGGCGCGCAGACTGTGAAAATCTAATACTCAAAGATGAGAGTCACGTTCTCGTCACACGAGATCGTCGGAAACGGAGTAGCACATGGCGGAGGATCTGGCGGAGGATTTGACCAGGGTCGACTTCTTCCGGGACGGCCGTCTGACCGATGACCCGTACCCGTTCTACGAGGCGCTCCGCAACAAATGCCCGGTCACCCGCGAAGAGCATTACGGCGTCACGATGGTGACCGGTTGGCAGGAGGCCGTCGACGTCTACAACGACGCGGAGACGTTCTCGTCGTGCATCTCGGTGACTGGGCCGTTTCCGGGCTTTCCGGTACCGCTCGAAGGTGACGACGTCACCGAGATCATCAAGGAGCACCGCGACGAGATCCCGTTCAGCGACCAGTTGCCGACGCTGGATCCGCCGACCCACACCAACCACCGCGCCCTGCTGATGCGGCTGATCACACCGAAGCGTCTCAAGGAGAACGAGGACGCGATGTGGCAGCTCGCCGACGACATCCTCGACGACTTCCTGGCGCCAGGGCAGGGCGAGTTCATCAAGGGGTTCGCCGGCCCGTTCACGTTGCGCGTGATCGCTGATCTGCTCGGCGTGCCCGACGAGGACCGTCCCGAGTTGTTGGAGCGGCTCGCGCGGGGCACCCACGGCAGCGGGCTGGGCAATGCGGACAAGACTTTGGCCAAGACCCCGCTGGAATACCTTTATGACGTCTTCGCCACGTACATCGAAGACCGTCGGCGCGAGCCCCGCGACGACGTGCTGACCGGACTGGCCACCGCGACGTTCCCGGACGGGACGGTGCCCGACGTCGGTGACGTGGTGCGGGTGGCCACCAACGTCTTCTCCGCTGGGCAGGAGACCACTGTGCGTCTGCTCGGCACCGCGATGAAGGTGCTCGGTGACCGTCCCGACATCCAACGCAGGCTGCGCGACGACCGAAGCCTGCTGCCGAACTTCATCGAAGAGTGCCTTCGCATCGAAAGCCCGGTGAAGGGCGACTTCCGGTTGTCACGGGTGCCCACCACCGTCGGCGAGCAGCCCCTCGGCGCCGGCTGCACGGTGATGGTGATCAACGGTGCGGCCAACCGCGACCCGCGCCGCTTCGAGGACCCCGACGTCTTCGACCCCGAGCGCAAGAACGCCCGCCAGCACCTGGCGTTCGGCCGCGGCATCCACAGTTGCCCCGGTGCGCCGCTGGCGCGCGCCGAGACGCGCGTCGGGCTCGAGCGGTTGCTGGACCGCACCACCGACATCCGCATCAGCGAGGCGCACCACGGTCCGCCGAATAACCGCCGCTACCAATACATTCCGACCTACATTCTGCGTGGGCTCACCGAGCTGCACATCGAATTCGACCTGGCGGCTAACGGAGGTGGCCGGTGAAGGTCGCCGTCGACGAGGACCGCTGCCGAGGCCACGGCATGTGTCTGACGCTGTGCCCCGATGTGTTCCACATGACCGACGACGGCTACGCCGTCGCAGATCCCGCCGAGGTGCCCGACGGGCTCGAAGACGCGGCCAAGGACGCGATTGCCAACTGCCCCGAGCAGGCGATCGTCGAAACCGACTGACAATCAGGGAGATTCAGTGCCAAAGGGTTATATCCTCATCACCGAGGACGTCAAAGATCCGGCTGGAATGGCCGAGTACGCCAAGCTGGCCGGGAAGGCGATGGCCGGGTCCACGCTGCTGGCGTTCGACCAGAACCCTGAGGTGCTCGAGGGCCAATGGCATGGCACGCAGACCGTGCTGCTGGAGTTCGAATCGGTCGATGCCGCCCGTGAGTGGTACAACTCCGACGCCTACCAGCAAGCGGTCAAGCTGCGCCAAAAGGCTGCCGACTGCAACGGCGTGATCCTCTCCGGCCTCTGAGCTTCCGCGGGCCGAATCAGGTCAGCACGCGGACGGGTACATGCGACCAGCCTGCGACGTTCTGCATTGTCACCCGTCGGCACTCATCCCAGAAGACCTCGTAGCGCGGCATGAAGTCGAGCAGCTTCTCGAGTGCTATCGCGCTTTCCATCCGGGCCAGCGCCGCACCGAGACAGCTGTGCACCCCGTAGCCGAAGCCGAGGTTCTGCGCCTCGGTGCGGTCGCGGTCGATGTCGAATTTGTCGGCGTCGGTGAACGCTTCGGGGTCCCGGTTCGCCGAACCGCCGAGCAGCAGTACCGGTTTGCCCGCCGGAATGGTCACGCCGTGCAGCTGGACGTCGCGCATGGACCGTCGCACGTTGTACTGGTTCGGTGCCTCGTAGCGCAGCAGCTCTTCGACAGCGGCCGGGATCTTGCTGCGGTCGTCGAGCAGTTTCTGCCACTGGTCGGGGTTGCGGGCGAAGGTGACGGCGGCATTGCCCACCAGCTTGGTGACAGTCTCGGCGCCGGCTCCGCCCAATAATGTTGCAAAGCTGGCGATTTCGAAATCGTCGAGTTGGCGCTGCTGGCCGTGCTCGTCCTGAATTTCGGCTGCGATCAAGCGGCTGAACATGTCGTCGCGAGGCTGCGCCCGCCGCTCCTGGATCAGCTGGTAATACAGCGCGAACGTTTCGCCGACGGCCTGCAGGCCCTGCTCGGACATCTCGACCTGCCCGGGCTCACGGTGCAACGTCGTGTCGACCCATTCGCGGACCTTCTGCCGGTATTCCGCAGGGACACCGAGCATCTGGGTGATGATCTCGACCGGGAACAACGCGGAGAAGTCCTGCACGACGTCGAACCGTTCGGGATTGGCGTCGGCGATGTAGCGCTCGATCGTGTCAGTGACCATGGGCCGCAACGCCTCGATCGCCCGCGGCGTGAAGACCTTGTTGATCAGGCTGCGCATCTGGCGGTGCTCGGGCGGATCCATCACGATGATGGCCTTCATAGGCGGTGGCTCAGCGGCTTTCACCATCGCCAAGTCCAGTCCGTATGCCGACGAGTAGGTCTCGTAATCCTTGAACGCGGCCGCCACGTCTTCGTGCCGGGACAGGGCGTAGAAATCGTACTGCTCGTTGTAATACACCGGCGCTTCCTCCCGCAGGCGCCGGTAGATCTCCCAAGGCCCGTTGAAGAACTCCTCGGAGAACGGGTCGAAGACCAGTTTCGTTGTGGTCATTGGCTGCTCACTCGTCGCTGATCGATATCGCCTGACGCGGACATTGCCGAACGGCCTCCTTGACCTGACTCTCGTTTTCGGGTGTGACCTCCTCCTGGAGGACGTGAAGGTAGTCCTGGTCGTCGAGTTCGAACACTTCCGGGATGATGCCCATGCACACCCCGTTGCTTTCGCAGAGGCCGAAGTCGACCTTGATCTTCTTCGTCATTTCACAACCCTCACTGGCACTCGGTGGTATCCGGCGACGTTTTGCATGTGCACGCGCTCCAGGCCGTCGAAGTCGACCTCGTAGCGCGGCATGAAGTCGAGCAGGTGCTCGAGTGCGATGGTCGTCTCCAGCCGTGCCAGGGCCGCACCGAGGCAGCTGTGGATGCCGTAGCCCAGGCCGAGGTGCGGAGCCTGGGTACGGTCGCGGGTGATATTGAATGTCTCGGCGTCGTCGAATGCGCGCGGGTCACGATTGGCGGCCGCTTTCATCAGGAACACCGGCTTATTCGCGGGAATCGTGCCGCTGGGCACTTCGGCTTCCTTCAGTGTGTAGCGCACGTTGTACTGGACCGGGCCTACGTAACGCAGTAACTCCTCGACGGCGGCGGGTACCAGGCTGCGGTCGTCGAGCAACATCTCCCACTGCTCGGGATGCCGCGCGAATTCGACTACGGCACTGCCGACCAACTTGGTCACGGTCTCGGCGCCCGCGCCGCCCAATAGCGCGACGAAGCCGGTGATTTCGATGTCGTCGAGCTTGCGCATTTGGCCGTTGTCGCCGGGTATCTCGGCGGCGATCAGCCGGCTGATCATGTCGTCTTGCGGGTTCTGCCGACGCTCCTGCACCAGGCTGTAGTAGTAGACCCCGGCGTCCATGTTGGCTTGGATGTTCTCTTCGGACATCTCGATCTGTCCTGGCTTGACTTCCAGACCCTTGTCGATCCAGTGCCGGACCTGCTGGCGGTAGTCCTCCGGCACCCCGGCCATCCTGGTGATCACCTCCACCGGGAACGGGCCGGAGAAGTCCTGAACCACGTCGAAGTTGTCGGGATCCACCTTGGACAGGAAGTGCTCGACCAGTTCGACGACGGTTTCACGCTGCGACTGGATGGCCCGCGGAGTGAACGCCTTGTTGAGCAGGCTGCGCATGAAGCGGTGTTCCGGCGGATCCATGAAGATGATCGATTTCTGGAATCCCTCGCCGGACTTGATCATCGACAGGTGGCACCCACGGGTGGAGGAGAACGATTCGTGGTCCTTTAGAGCCGCCGCCACGTCCGCATACCGGGTCAGCGCGTAGAAGTCCTCGTCCTCGTCGTAGTAGATCGGAGTCTCGTCGCGCATCCGCCGATAAATCTCGTACGGATTGTCGAAGTACTCTTGCGAATACGGGTTGAACACGAGTTTCGGCTTGGTCATGGTTTCCTCTTTCGCGGCGGGCTGATGACCTGGAGAAGCCGTATCGCAGGACGATCTGGCGGCGGTTGTCTCATTCACGCCTCCAGCCCCGCGTTGATGATGTCGTCGAGCGGCCCCATTTGACTGCCCAACTCGGCAAGGGTCTTGCGGATCACCGCGACGTCCTTGCCGATGAAGTCTCCGACCGCGGAGACGAAGGTCGACGCCGACCCCGCGGCGGCTATCCGGCTCAGCGCGCTGCTGGTGCCGCTGCCGTGCGGAAGTGCTTGCAACAGGGTCGATTCCGGTATGCCCAGGCGACTGCCCAACTCGATGACCTCGGTGACCAGCCCGATCTGGGCGGCGAACAGTGCATTGTTGATCAGCTTGACCCGCTGGCCCGCACCGATCGGCCCGACGTGAAGCACCGGGTCGCCGTAGCTGGACAGCAGCGGTTGGACCTGCGCCACCGCATGGTCGGCGCCGCCGACGAAAAGCGTGACGTGGCCGGCGGCGACATCGTGCGGCCCACCGCTGACGGGTGCGTCGACGACCTCGATGAAGTACCTGTCGGCGCGCGTCGCGATCGCCTCTGCGGTGTCGGGACTGCCGGTGGTGTGAATCACGAGCACCGATCCCGGCTTCATCGCCGCCAGCAGATCACCTTCGAGGCAGATCTTCTGGACCTGGTCATCGGTGAACACGCAGACGGCGACGACATCGGCATCCGCGGCCAGCGCGGAGATCGCGGTGACCGGCTGCGCACCCAAAGCTTTCGCGTCAGAACCCTTTTCGGGTGTCCGAGTCAGCACGCGAACGTCATGGCCCGCGTCGGCAAGGCGCCCGACCATGGGAGCGCCCATGCGACCCGCCCCGATGAAGCCGACACGGCTCACCGCGGGTGCTCCAGCAATTCCAGTGCGGCGTCGGCCGCGTCGAGCACTGCGCCCGGGGTGACGCCGGCCTTCTGGGCGATATCCACCACCAGCCGAACATCCTTCTGCAGCAGCGCGCCGGCCACTTGAGTGAGCACCTCGAGACTGCCACCCAGCGCCGCGATGCTGCCCAGCGCAGCGCTGTTGGCCGAGCCGCGCGTGAGAACGTCGGCCAGGCTCGCGGTGCTGACACCCAGCGCCTCGCCGAGTTGCAGGGTGGTCTTCGCGTTGGCGAGGTTGGCGGTGAACAACAAGTTGTTGAGCAGCTTGGCCACCTGGCCCGAGCCCAGTGGCCCGAGATAGACGTGACTGCCATACGTGTCGAACACGGGGCGGCACCGCGCAACGACGTCTTCGTCGCCGCCGGCCATCACCAGCAGGCGCTTCTCGGCCACCGCTGGAGCACCCCCGCTGACCGGTGCATCGATGACCGAAACACCTTTTGGCGCAGCCTTTTCCGCGATCCTGCGACAGGTGTCGGGATGGACCGTGCTGTGAATCGCGATCACCGAACCGTCGGTAATCCCCGCCAGGATGCCGTCGTCTCTGCTCAGTACTTCCTCGACGTCGGCGTCGCCAACCACGCACAGGCAGACGAGGTCGCTGGCCGCTGCCAGCTCCGCCGGTGAGCCGGCGACTTTCGCGGCAGTGTCGGCGTAGGGCTCCAGCGACGCCGGACGGCGCGCCCACAGCGTCGTCTCGAAACCGGCGTCGACGATCGCGCGCGCCATCGGCCCGCCCTGGCTGCCCAGCCCGATGAACCCGATCCGCATCAGCTGGCCTCCGGTTGGACGTTCAGATTGCCCGAAACATGCCGCGCGACAGCGCATTCCTCGACAAACGACAGCACACCCAGGTGGTACGCGGCCGCGGTGTGGCCCAGGCTCAGGTTGTGGCCGCTGTCGCGCTGCTCGTTGACCACAACGCGAGGCGCGGAACTGAACATCGCGGCGACGTCATCCAGGCCGCGAGGACCGTTCTCCCAGAACGGTTCCTGGTCGGCCAGCGTGAACCGGACCGGAACACGCACCTGCGCGGCCAGAGCGGGGAAGTCGCGATTCGGCCACGTCGCGACCACGGTGCCCTCATAGGCGGGCGACGGTGACTGCACCCCGCCGATGACGTCGTCGGGGTAGAGGTGCGTTGCATCCCACAGCAATTCGCGCAGACCCCGGCGGATGTCACGGATCTTCGGTCTGTTCAGGACCGCATGAGCGGCGGGCTGGTTGCGCCGACCGGTGCCCGAAGTCTCCAGGCCCAGCACCTTCGGGTCGGCGACCGCCATTCGAACAGTGAGTTCGGAGCCGTTGGAGTGACCGAGCAGAAACAGCCCGGCGCCGCGCGACCGGGTGCCGAGGATGGCATCAACCACGCCATAAGCCAATTCGACGCGGCGATCCGGGTCCGTCATGGTCTCGGCGTGCGGCGCCGACGCGCCGAATCCCGGGCGGTCGATCGCGATCGCGGTGAATCCGAGTGCCGCGGCCAGCCGCAGGAAGGACAACCGGGGATGTCCTGGGCAGTCGTAGTACGCCGACGTCGTGGCGCCGCCGTGAATCGCGACGACGGTGGCCCGTGGTTCTGGTGCTTCGGCGAGCAGACCGGACATCGGGATGCCGTCGACGTCGACGACGCACGAAGACGGCGCGGGCCAGCTGCTCATGTGTCCGCCCGCAACAGGATTGCGCCGCTGGGAGTGAGCCCGCCGCTGCTGACCACGGCAACCCGTGCGTCTTTCACCTGGCGGTCGCCGCCTTCGCCGCGCAGTTGGGTGACGGCCTCGTGCACCAACCCCATCCCGTGGGTGCGTCCGTGCGACAGCTGGCCGCCATGAGTGTTCAACGGCAGCACGCCATCTCGCGCGATGTTGTGCCCACCGTCGAGGAAGTCTTTGGCCTCCCCGATGCCGCAGAACCCCAACGCCTCGATCCAGGACAGGCAGTTGATGGTGAATCCGTCGTACAGCTCGGCGACGTCGACGTCGTCGGGCCGCAACGAGGTGCGGCTCCACATGTGCGCCGCCTGTCCGAGCGACTGCGGTTCATGCGTCAGCGTGCTCTGATCCCAGTCGAGCCGCTCGATGATCTGCGTACCGACGGCTTCGACGAGCACTGGCGGCTTGGCCATGTCGCGGGCGACGTCGACGTGCGACACGATCACCGCGACCGCTCCGTCGCAGGGCACATCGCAGTCGTAGAGGCCGAACGGCGTGGTGATGATCCGCGCGTCGAGATAGTCCTGCATGGTCATCGGTTTGCGGTAGATCGCGGTCGGGTTCAGCGCGGCATTGGCGCGCTGGTTCAACGCAATCCAGCCCAGCGTCTCGCGCGTGGTGCCGTAGCGGTGGAAGTGCCGTTGGGCGTTCTGGGCCAGCGTGTGCGCTGCGGAGACCGCGCCGAACGGCAGGAACCAGCTGTCCGCCCGCGTCATCGGCGCGATCTTGCCCTGCTTCATCAACTCGCCGTGCGTCGCTTCCCACAGCGTCCGGAAGCACAGCACATGGCGGGCCAGGCCGGTGGCGACGGCGAGCATGGCGGCGATCACCGAACCGCCGGGACCGAACGTCTCGATGCCGCCGTTGTGCCACGTCGGCCGAATGCCGAGCGCCGACTCCAGCGCCGTCACTCCGCCTTCACTGAACGGGCCGAAGCCGCCGCCGCCCGGATACGTCGACAGCCCGTCGATCTCGTCGAATGTCAGTCCGGCGTCGGCGATCGCGCGTTCGCAGGCCTCGATCGTCAAGGCCAGCGGCGGCCGCATCAGACGCCGGCCGATCTCGGACATCCCGATGCCGGTCAGCGCGACCTTGTCCTCGAATTTGTCCCGGGTCAGCATCGGGCGAACGTGTTCGCCGAACCGCTCCGGGTCGATCTCGTCGACGGCTTGCGGCGCCGGCTCGGCGGGTTGTTCGGCCACCGGCCGGAACAGCGGCAGGTAGATGTCGTCGTGCTGGTCGAAGACCACTTCGACCAGCTGGCCGATTTCGAGTTGGTCGGGGTCGCAGTCGACGATGTTCGTGGTCAGCCGCACGCGCGGGTCCTCGACGATCGCGACCTGAGCCACGACGTAGGGCGCGGCCAGCCCCGGCAGGCTGAACCGGTGGTTGACGGTGAAGCCGGACAGTGTCGCGCGGCCCGAGACGGCCCGCACGCCGCTTTCATGTGACCGGCAGTAGCGGCAGATCGGCGCGGGTGGGTGGATCAGCGCGTTGCATCTCGTGCATTCCTGAAACCGCAACGTGCCGTCAGCACCGGAGCGCCAGAAGAACTCGGTCTCGTCGGTGACGGGGGGCAGGGGACGGCCTAGCGCTTCGGACACATCACGTCCACGGGTTTGATAGTGGCCTCCAGGGACACGGCGTTCTCAGTGATGAGAATCACGTTATCAGGCGGCGCGATCATGAATCCATAGCTGGCCGGCGTGTTTTTTGTACGGTCAGTCTTGTTGGCCCACGGCGGCGAAGTTCACCGTCGCAGTCGCGCCCATTTCGCTGTCGTTGCCGCGGTAGATATCCACCTGGACGACGACGGATCGCTTGCCGGTCCGCAGGATTCGCGCGACCGCGCGGGCCGGGCCGATCTTGATCGGGCGCAGATAGCGGATGAACAGGTCGGTGGTCGCGATCGCGTTGCCGAACGGCGTTGCCCGTGCGGCCAGCTGGCCGGCCGTGACGTCGGCCATGGTGGCGATCAGGCCGCCCTGCAAGCCGCCGGCGACGTTGGTGACGCGTTCGTCCACCGGCATCTCCATCACCACGGTGCCGTCGGACGACGGAACCTCGCGCAGGCCGAGCTGGTCGAACAGCTCTCGCAACGAGCGGGGTGCCGTTATCTGCGCCGGCCCCGTGTGATTTCGGCGCGCGAATCGTCGCTGACCGTGAGCGTAGGTTCGCGCGCCGAAATCGCGGAGTTCTCGACGATGATCTCGCACGCTGTCTCGTGGAACGCGCTGATGAGCGTCGAGAAGGAAAGTTCGAACGGGTAGATCATGTGCACATCCAGCGGCTCGGGCGTCCACTCAGGCAGCACCGGGACGATGCTGCCGTCGCGCAGTTCGTTGGTGCAGATGATCTGGGCGGGCATCGCGCCGATGCCGAGCCCCTGCAGGATGTACTGCTTGCATACCTGAAAGTTGTTGGCACGCGCCCGGATTTGCGGTGACAGTTCACAGCGTCGTTTCTGTTTGGCCAGGATCAGCCTGCGCGGCCCGCAGAACCCGAAGTCGATGAACGGCAGCGAGTTCAGCTGCTCGGGCTCGGTGACCGGCTCGGGCAGTTGACGCACGAAGTCCGCCGACGCGCACAAAAACAGTTCGAGGCTGAACACCTTTCGGGCGATCAGCGTCGAATCCTGCAGCGGCCCGGTGCCGAACACCACGTCGAAACCGTCTTTGACCGGGTCGACCATGGAGTCCACCAGCCGGATGTCCAGCCGCGAGTGCGGATAACGCTGCAGGAAGGTTGCGCCCACCCGCGATGCGTAGTCGATGCCGACGAAAACCGGTATCGCCACGCGCAATTCGCCTTGCGGCTCGTGCCGGCTGGCTTCGGCCAGGGCGCGCACGCCGTTGGCCTCTTCGAGGATCTTCACCGCGTGCGCGTAGACGCGCTCGCCGAGGTCGGTGACTGTCAGTTGATGGGTGTTCTTGCGAAGCAGCTTGATACCCAAGTCGCACTCGAGCTTGCTCAGCTTGCGGCTCACCGTCGACTTCGGCATGTCCAGCGCCGCCGCCGCCTTCGAGACGCTGCGACATTCGACCACCTTGCCGAACACCAGCAACGCGGCCAAGTCGAAGGTCGGGGTCTGCTTCATGGGTGTTCCAAATATGCAACAGGGTGTTGAAGGTTTGCATCTGTTTCGCTGATTTCTGCCGCTGTACCGTCGGCCGCAGCGGAGTCGAGGCCGGTGAGAAGGAGAGCCTCATGAGCCAAGACGTCCTGGTGGCCAAGCCGGCAAGCGGGCACTGGACCGACGCATATCCCGAGTTGGGCCGCGGCCCGATCTCGCTCGACGACTGCGTGTCCGAAGAGTTCTACGCCAAGGAACGCGAGCACGTCTTCGCCAAGACCTGGCTCTACGTCGGACGCGTCGAGCGCGTGCCGCGCTCGGGCAGCTACTTCACCCGCGAGCTGAAGTTTCTCAACACGTCGGTGATCGTCGTGCGCGGAAAGGACGGCGTGATCCGGGCTTTCCACAACATCTGTCCGCACCGCGGCAACAAGTTGTTGTGGCGCGACGATCCGTTCGAAGAAGTCGAAGGGCGCGCCCCGGTGCTGTACTGCCGGTTTCACGGGTGGCGCTACAACCTCGACGGCTCGCTGCTGGCCCCGACCCGCAAGGACTTGCTGCTCGACTTCGATCCCGCCAGTTGCCGGGTGCCGGCGATCCAGTGCGAGGTGTGGGAGGGGTTCATTTTCGTCAACCTCAACCCGCACAACACCGAGCCGCTGCGCGACTTCCTGGGCCCGCTGGCCCACGGCATCGAGGGCTATCCATTCGACGGCCCGCACCAGGTGTACCGGTTCAAGGCCGAATTGCAGTGCAACTGGAAGATTTTCGTCGACGGTTTCGCCGAGAGCTACCACGGTCCATACCTGCACGCGTCGTCGTTCGGCAACCTCACCGCCGAGGCCAAAGCCGCTTTAGACAAACCCAATCCCTTCACCGATGCGCTGGCCTATCAACTCAAGGGCCCGCACCGCATGTTCTCGTTCGCCGGCGAACCGTCACGCAAGACCCCGTACTCCAAGCCCATCGAATGCGTGATGGAGGCGAGTGCGGCCGGCCCGTGGAACAAGCGCGACGACCGCGGCCCGATGCCGCCGGGGCTCAACCCGACCCGCTCTGAGAAGTACGGGTTCGACTCGTTCCAGTTCTTCCCGAACTTCATATTGATCTTCGGGGCATCGGGTTTCACCACCCACACCCACTGGCCCACCGGCCCGCATTCGCACATCTTCGAAGTGGAGATGTTCTATCGGCCGCCCAGGACCCACAAGGAGCGGCTGGGACAAGAGCTCACCGTGACTTTCCTCAACGACATCATCCTGGAAGACGCCAGCCCGCTGGAAGGCATGCAGGCGATGCTCAACAGTGGTGTGATCAAGCAGTTCCCGGTCAACGACGAAGAGATCCTGATCCGCCACCTGCACAAGGTGGTGGCCGACTACGTCCGCGACGGCGAGGCCCGCAAAGCCGAGGTGCCGTGAATCACTCACTGCCGCAACAGTTTCAGGAGCTCGAACACCTGGTGCCCGAGTGGGCCATCGAAGACGGCCACCAGCGCTACGTGAAGCGGGTGAACAGTTCGATGGAACAGATCCGCGCGTTCTACGACGAGGTGTTTCCGCACGCCAAGGCTGCGGTGGCGTATCTGGACGAATTCGACTACGACCAGCCGTTACCGCCGGAAGCCGCCAACTTGCGCAACCTGATGTACTCGCTGATCACTGTGTCGCTGGCCGTGGAGTTGTGGAACCAGCCGCGCGTGCAGCATTCGGCGAACACGATCCTGACGCGATTGAGCTGACCCGGATGGACATCGTCGACTGCACACCCATCATCGGCAGCGAAATCAAGACCGATCTGGAGACGCTGCTGTCGGGCCGCGAAGCCGAAACGATCCGCGACACATTGGAACAGCGCGGCGTGGTGTTCTTCCGCGGTCTGCAGATCAGCGACGAGCAGCAGGTGGCCATCGCGACCACATTGGGCGCCATCGTGGCCAACGAAGGCGAAGGCGGCATCTACAAGATCTCACTCGACAAGAACGTGAACCAGCGGGCGCAGTATCTGAAGGGATCGATGTTCTGGCACTTCGACGGCTCGCTTCAGCCTTACCCGAATCTGGCCACACTGCTGCGGGCCGTGAAACTCTCCGACACCGGCGGACAAACGGAATTCTGCAACACCTACGCCGCGTACGAGGAACTGTCGCAATCCGACAAGGACGCGATCGCCGACCTCCGGGTAATTCACAGCGCCGAGCGCTCGCAGTACTACGTGAACCCGGAGATGAGCTACGAGGAAGTCGTGTTCTGGCAGCAGTCGCCGACGAAGTCCTGCCCGCTGGTGTGGACCCATAGGTCTGGGCGAAAGTCGTTGCTGCTCGGCGCGACAGCGGACTACGTGATCGGGTTGCCGGTGGAGGAAAGTCGTGCTCTGCTCGCACGCCTGCGTGACTGGGCCACTCAGCCCCGGTATGTGTACCGGCACGAATGGCAGGTGGGCGATCTGCTGATCTGGGACAACACCGGCACCATGCACCGGGCGCTGCCGTATGCCGCCGACAGCGGCCGGCTGATGCACCGCACGGTGCTGGCGGGAGAAGAGCCGCTGCAGTGAAACTGGGCCTCACGACGCCCGTCGTCACCAACGTCGGCGGCGCGGCGCTGACGTGGGAGAAAACCGCGACGATCGACGACATCGGCCGCGTCGCGGAGGCGGCAGACCGGCTCGGCTACCACCACCTCACCTGCAGTGAGCACATCGGCGTGCCGACCAGCGAGGCGCCGCGGCGCGGCGCGCGGTACTGGGACCCACTGGCCACGTTCGGCTACGTGGCGGCGCGGACCCGGCAGATCCGGCTCGCCACCATGACGCTGGTGCTGGGATACCATCACCCACTGGCGATCGTAAAGCGTTACGGCACATTGGATCACGTCAGCAGGGGTCGAGTGATCCTCGGCGTCGGAGTAGGCACGCTGAAGGAGGAGTTCGACTCGCTCGGCGCACCGTTCGAGGACCGCGGTGCTCGCGCCGACGACGCATTGAAGGCGCTTCGCGCGGCGCTACCCAGCAACGAGCCCGCTTATTCGGGGGACTACTACGAGTTCAGCGGACTCACAGTCGACCCCTGCGCGCTGCAGCCGCACGTGCCGATCTGGATCGGCGGGCGCACCCGCCGGTCGCTGCGACGGGCGGTCACCCTCGCCGACGGGTGGTGTCCGTTCAACGTCTCGGTTGCCACGGCCGCCGAATGGGTGAATTCCTACGAGCTTCCAACAGGTTTCGAAGTCGTGCTGCCCGCGGATCGACCGCTCGACCCGGTGGGGCAGCCGGAGTCGACGAGACAAACACTTCACACGATGGCCGCCGCCGGCGTGACAACCGTGTCCGCGCGGTTCGTCCACCACTCGCTCGAGCATTACCTCGAGCAGGTGCACGCGCTGGCCGAACTGCAACCCTAGAGCTGCGGTCCGATCGACGCGAGGAAGTCCTGCGTGCGCTGCCGCGACGTCGTGCGCGTGGCCGCGTCAGCGCCAAGCGGGACGACGCGGGCGGCAAGGTCGGTGACGCCGGCATCGCGGTAGCGCCGCAACCGGGAAAGGATCGCGTTCTCGTCGCCCGCTGCCATCGTATCGCCGACGTCTTGCGCGTCGCCGTGCTCGAGTAGCCGGACATAGTTCGGCGAGATCTCGGCGTGGCCAAGCACCTCGTTGGCATGGCCGCGGGCAGCGTCGATCTCGTCGTCCCCGCACAACACGACCGGGACGCAGGCGACGATCCGCGGGTCTGTCCGCCCGGCCCTGGCCGCCGCGGCGGTGATGCGGGGAGCCACGTGATGTTCGATGGCGCGTTCGTCGGCCATCCACAGGATGGTGCCGCCGGTGTGTTCGCCGGCGATGCGCAGCATCGTAGGGCCAAGTGCCGCAAGCAGAATCGGCATCGTGGTCGATTCGGTGACGTCCATCGGGCTGTGCACGCGGAAGGTCGTGTTCTCCACATCGACGCGGCCGGGTTGTCTGAACACCGCGCCGAGCACCTGAAGGTAGTCGCGGACCAATGCGGCGGGGCGGTCGTAGGTCAGGCCGAGCTGGTCGGCGACGATCCAGTGGTGTGACGGCCCGAGGCCGAGGGTGAACCGGCCGCGGCAGGCCATCTGCGTGGTGAGGGCCTGCTGCGCCATCGGAATCGGGTGGCGGGTCTGCACGGGCACGACCGCGGTCCCGATTTCGATGCGGCCAGTGGATTGTCCGAGTAGGGCAGCGGCAGTCATCGCGTCGAGGTAACCGGGGACCTGGGGAATCCAGAACGATGCGAAGCCCGCTGCTTCGGCCGCCTGCCCGTCGGCGATCAGTCCGGTCAGCCGCTCTTGGCGTGGGCGCTCCTTGTCGGAGCCGATCATCAGGCCGAGGCGCACGTCGACTCCTGTTCACGGTACATGGCGATCCCATTCGTACGGCACCACGACGTGAAACGGCGCGGCCAGAAGAGGTTCCAGATTCTCTTCGCGCCAACGTTTTTCGAGTACCGGCCGGAGGCGCTGTGCGGTCTGGACCGGCTCGTCGTCGAGAAAGCAATATGAGATCTGCTGGCCGGGCTCCGCGCTGCTGAAACCGCGGACGTCTTCGGCCACCCCGGTCCAGATTCCGGCGACGCCCTCGACGCCGAGTAGCTCTGACGTCGGGGCGTTGCCTCGTTCGAGGAGCAGGTACATTCCGCGGGCCGGCCACCACGGCAACACGTCGGCACCGATCTTGATCCGTGCGGCGGCAGCTTTGGCGGTGACACCGTAGACCGCGCGTTGCACCGGTGGAAGCAGCGGGAGCTTGCGGCCGGCCGCACCCAGGGCGATCGACAGGTCGTTGAATCGTTGCAGCCCACCGACATCGGTGAAGAAGTACGTCATCACGTGGTCGATCGCGTCGAAGCGGCCAGGGCTGGCCGCCCTGGCCGCACGGCACTCCGGCGTCGACACCACGCGCAACGATGCGCGCACCGCCGATAGTCGGTGTTGTTCGGGGCGATGGTCCAACGTGTGCCAGCGCAGATACTCCGCATCGCTGCCGTCGGGATGCCGGGTCGCCATGGACACGAACAGCGTGCCGATGTCGCCACGGCCGGTGTCGAGTACACCGGCCACCTGATCGGAGGGTGTACCAGGCAACATCATCAGCCGCGACTTCCTGCCGAGTTCGGTTCGGACAGTTCGAGTTCGGGATGGCGAGCCGCGATCATCCGACGGAAGCCGTCGCGCCAGTGCACAGACGTGCGGCCGAGCACCTGGTGCATGTAGGTGACGTCGGGCCACAGCGGGGGGTGCGCATCGGGGGTGTATTCGAAGATCGGCTTTACGCCGACCAATTCACCCATGTAGTTGCAGTACTCCTCGACGCTGACGGTTTCGCTGCCGGCCCAGTTCACGACCACCGGTGGGTTGGAGGCGACCTCCATGGCGCGGATGCCCAGTCGCACGTAATCGTCTTCATAGATCGGGTTGTAGTTATTGGGTGCATCCGGATGCAGCCGGATCGGCTTGTGCGCCAGCATCATTTCCAAGCGGTCAGCGGGGGCGCCGCCTTCGGGCCCGTACGTCGAGCAGATGCGGATGATGGTCAGCGGAATGCCGAAATGCCCAGCGACCCAAGTGCATACCGACTCGCCCGCTACCTTCGAGAAGCTGTAGTTGGCACGCAGCGGCACCCCGGGTGGGTCTGCTTCGGTCAGTGGGCGCCGGCCTTGATAGCCGTAGACCGACCCGGTGGAGCAGAACACGAAACCCTTGGCCGCGCGACAGTGATACAGAAGCTGACCCGAGTTGTGGGCGTTGGTTTTGACGCAGGTCGGCCAGTCGCCGGTGCCGGTGTCAACCGCAGCGTGGAATACGTAGGTGAAGTCGTCGGGGAGCGCGGAGAAGTCGCCGATGGACATGTCGAGCACAACGGGTCTGATCCCCGCGCTGGCGAGCTTTTCGCGGTCGGCCGGATCGCGCAACCGAGCCGCGCCCCACACTTCGTTGTCCGGCGCCAGTGCCCGCGCGATCGGGAACGCGATCTTGCCGGTGGCTCCGGTGATGAGGATCTTTTCTCCGTCGAGCACTAGGCCCCTTCCTGTCGCCGCAGCTCTACGCAGCCTATAAAGTACTTGATACCTAGCGCCACGGATCGGCGGAGGAGTGCCGTGCGACTGACCTTGGATGCCGAACTGGAAACTTTCCGGGCACAATTCGTCGCATTCCTCGACGAGCATCTTCCGCCGGAGGCCGCCACCTGGGAGCGGTCGCGGTCGAGCTCTCACGTGCCGGAATGGGCGAGGCGGTGGCAGAGGGCACAGTTCGAGCACGGCTGGCTGTTGCCTGGCAATCCGCCGGAATTCGGCGGCCGCAATGCCGACATCCTGCAGCAGTACGTGCATCGCGACGAGCTGTCGCGGCGGCGGATCTATCACTGCTACAACCCGCAAGGCGTGGGCATCGTCGCGGCGTCGTTGCTGTCATTCGGCACCGAAGAACAGAAGCGCACGTGGGCGGTGCCTATTCTGCGCGGCGACATGACCGCATCGCTGGGGATGAGTGAACCCGGTGCCGGCTCCGATCTAGCCGGTCTGCGGACACAAGCGGTGCTGCGTACCGACGCCGGCGGAGCACACTTCGTGGTCAATGGACAGAAACTGTGGACCTCCGGGGCGCACGACGCCGACGTGCTGCTCACGTTCGTACGCACGGATCCTGCCGCCGCAAAGCACAAAGGCTTGAGCGCCTTGCTCATTCGCACCGACAGCCCGGGGGTCATGTGTCGGCCGTTCCCCGCCGTGTACGACCGCGACCACCTGGACTTCAACGAGGTGTTCTTCACCGACGTGCGGGTGCCCGTCGAGAACCTCGTCGGCCCCCTCAACGGCGGCTGGAAGGTGGCCAACGGTTCGCTGGGCCATGAACGCACGCTGATGTGGATGAACTTCGCCAGCCACCTGCGCGACCTTCTCGACGACTTTCCCCTTGCAACCGCTGTGGACCGCGACCGTTTCGCGACCGCGGCGATCGACTATCAGGCGCTACGGCTGCTGGGTTCGGCGGCGCTGGCGCGTGCGGCGCGAGGCGACCCCGACACGGCAGCCATCTCGGTGCTCAAGCTGCTCGGTTCGGAGGGCGCGCAGAACGCGGCGAGGCATGCGCTCGACGCCGCCGGCGGCAACGGGCTCGTCGATCCGGCGATGACCGCGCTGTACAACCCGTACGGTTCGGATCACGCCACCGCCAGCTGGTTCGCGCGCTACGCGGCGAGCTATGCGGGCACGATCGCCGGTGGGACATCGGAGATCCAGCGCAACATCATCGCGCAGCAGGTCCTCCGATTGCCGCGGTCCTGAGCCGTCCCGGTCTCAGCGGACGAATCCCCATTCCGCTTCGTTGTCTTCGGTTTTCAGCCCGGGTTCGTCGTGTGCCTCGGCCGCCGATGGCGGTACGTCCGGCGGTCGGTGCTCGCCGATGGTGAGGATGGCGTGCACCGGGCAGTCCATGATCGCGCGCATGACCGCGTCGCGGTCTTCATCCAGCACGCTGCCGTCGCCGATCAGCGACGCGTAACCCCAGTCGTCGAGCGAGAAATAGCCGGGTGCATGTTTTGCGCAGACGCCGAAACCGTCGCACACCGTCCGATCGAGACGGATCTTCATCCGCTCGCCACCGCCTCCACCTCGTAGGGCCGCAGCGCATCGAACACGCCGGCACGGCATGCGGCGCAATCGTTTTCCAGGTGGCGGCTGACCACCTGAGGGAACTGCACAAGCAGGCTGGCGGCAAGGTTGCAGGCCGCGTCCAGCGTGGCGCAGGCGCCTCGGCCCCGGAGCACCACGGACCAGCGCTCGAGGCGGGTCAGATCCTCGGAGGTGGCGACGCCGTCGCGGAGAGCCGACGTGACCGCCGACATCGCGGCGGTGCCGTTGAAGCACGACCCACACTGACCGGCGTTCTCCCGATCGAAATAGGCCATCACCGACGCCGCCACCGCCACCGGGCACTCGCTGGTGATCAGCGAGATGGCGCCGCACCCCAATCCGCTGCCGAGCCGCCGCAGTGTCTCGTGATCCAGCGTGGCGTCGAGGATCTCGCGGTTCAGCATGCCGGCGAAGTAGCCGCCCATCAGCACGCCGCGCAGTTCGTCGGCCGAAACGCCATGCCATGCAAGAACTTCAGTGAATGGCAGGCCGTGCGGTAGCTCGTAGAGAGCCGGTGCCCGCCCCGCACCGGTGATCGTCGCCAAGAAAGTGCCTGGCGACGCCGATGTGCCCGCCGCGCGGAACGCGTCTGCGCCGTGCTGGTGCACGAACGGCAGGACCGCAAGGGTTTCGACGTTGCTCACCAGCGTGGGCTGTCCCGCGACGCCCTCCTGGAACGGGCGCGGCGGCTTGTCGGAGGGTTTGGCCGGCCCGCCGTTGATCGCGCGCACGGCCGCGGTTTCCTCACCGGCGACATACCCGGGCGCCACGGCGACCACGGTGATCGGCAGCTCGATCAGCCCGGCTGTCTCCAACTCGCTCACCGCGGCGTCGACAACCGACGCCGCCGACGCGTCCGACACGTAGACGTAGGCGCGATCGGCACCCACCATCTGGGCGGCCAGGCGCAGTCCGTCCAGCACGAGATGCGGCCGGTGCCGCAGCAGCCACCGGTCCTTGATAGAGGCCGGCTCGCCCTCCTCTCCGTTGGCGACCACTACCGTTTCTGCGCCGCTGCGCCGGGCGTCGCGCACGGCCCGCACCTTGACCGCCAACGGAAACGCAGCACCGCCGCGGCCCAGCACACCGCTTCGGTCGGCTTCCTCGAGCAATTCCGCCGCATCGGAAAGCGACTGGTAGCCGCCGGTCTTGCGGTACGTGTTCAGGTCCTCGATTCCCGGCTGCAGCCGCAGTAGCCGCGGCGAGCAGCCGGGCCACACAGCCACCGCGAGATCTGTTGACAGCGCTGCGGTTTTCATGGCGCCGACTCTCCTGCCGATAGGCTGGCAACCATGAGAATCGCAGTGGTGCGCGTCCAGGTCGACCCGGCTGGTGCGCTCACTCCTGCACAGTTAAGCCACGGCATGACGACGCTCCGTGAGCTCGCCGGCGACGTGGGCGCCGGGGTAGTAGCCAACAACCTTGCGGCGATGCCGGCCGGTCGCCGCGAAGTCGAGCTGCTGATGGCCGGCCCCGATCCGGACGAGCTGACGCAAACCGCGATTGCGCTGTGTCATAAGGCGTTTGGCACCGAGCCGGTGGCCGGTGTGCTGACATACGTGAGCAGAGGAACGGACGACGACGCGCACGGGGTGCTCGCCGGGTTCGGGCTCACCGGGGACATCACCCGTATGCCCGGCGAGGAAGGCTGGGACGTGGTGTACGTAACGTTGCGCAGGGCCGATCTTGCCCGCGTGCCGGAAAGCCGCATCCACACGGCGCTCGAAGCCTCGCTGAACTGTGAGGTCCACATCCGCGTCATCTGAGGCGGCAGACGCGCGGCGAGTGTGCGGTTTCGTACGCGAAACGCCGGTGCGGGCGTCTGAAAACGCACACTCGGTGACCAGTCGGTGTGCCATCAGCGGTCCCCCAAAAACTTCAGGATCGCGGGAGCCGCCTGCACCCAGGTGTCGAACATGTTGAAGCGCTTGACTTTTCCCTGCGCGCGGGCCTCGGCCGCCCGCTCCCAGGCATCCTCTGGCCAGGGCGGGTCGATCAGCGTGGATCCCTTGATCAGGCAGCTGATTTCCAGGGAGGTGCGCTTGGGGTGGTCCCAGTCGTTCTCGCCGCCGCGGATGATCAGTGTCGGCACCCTGATGTTGTCGAACACCTCGTCCTCGACGCCGGGAATCGTCTGCCCCGGCTTCGGCACGAACGCATTGAGCCAGCGCAGCATCACCTTCAGGAAGTCGTCGGCATCCAGCGACAGGATGCGTGCCTCGTTGGCGGGGTTGTCCGCGATCCGCTCTTTCCACTCGGCCACTTGCAGAAGGCCTTTCATACCGAGATTGCGGACCGCGAGGATGCTCGGCACAACGTAGTACGAGCCCAGCACGAACGAGCCGTACACCCCGCCGACGATGTTCCACACCACCAGCTTGGTGACGATCTCCGGGTACAGCATCGTCGTCAGCATCGAATCGCGGGCGCCGCCCGAACCGCCGGCCAGAATGCACGGCCCGATGCCGAGACCGGTGATCAGCGCGTGCAGCGTTTCGGCCCGCATGTGCGATTCACTCTGGCCGTAGAACTGGACGTCAGACTTTCCGCAGTTGGGCCGATCCCACAACAGCACCCGATAGCCGCCCTTGACCAGTTCGTCGGCCAGGGGCCGCAGCCCGTCGATGTCCTTGCTGTAGCGGCCGCCCGGGGTCAGGGCGATGAATTCGCCTGTTTCCCCGAGGGTTTCGTAGACGACGTTGCCGCCGTTGATCTCGATGCTCTTCTCCGTCATGCCTGCACCAGCACCTCGTTGCCGACCACCCGCACCGGATACGTCCGGATGCTCCACTCGGGCTTGACGGCCGTGGTTCCGGTCGCCAGCTCGAAACCCCACTGGTGCCAGGGGCAGTAGATGTATTCCAGGTCGCGCACCATCACCGCGTCACCGGGCACGGACTCGTCGACTACTGTGCGACCGCGAAGCCGTCCGGCACACAGAGGGCCGCCCTCGTGCGGGCAATAATTCGCGATCGCGTAGAACGTGCCGTTGATGTTGTAGACACCGACACCGTGACGTCCGATCGGCACCAATTTGTGTGTCCCAGGCGGGATTTCGTCGACAGTCGCAACGACGTGCTCTCGCCCCTGCGCGAGGCGCCGGGGTTTGGTCTCCTCTGCCAATTCAGAACACCCGCACCTGGCCCTCGAGGGCCGGAACCGTCTCGGGAAGGTGATACGTCGCAATCCCGTTGCGGAACATGACCGCTTCGCGGGCGTGCTCGGGAAGATGCTTGACCAGCCAGCGTGGGTCATCGAAGGTCCAGTGCGGGTAGTCCGACGAAAACAGCAGGATCTTCTCGCACTCCATCCACTCCAGCGCCCGCGTCAGCTCGGTCTTGTCCTCCGGATAGTCCAGCGGCTGGGTGGTGAACTTGATGTGGTCCTTGACGTAGTCGGAGGGCTTGCGCTTGATGTCCATCCAGGACTTGCGGGCCTCGTAGATTGCGTCCATCCGCCACATCAGCGGCAGGATCCAGGTGTAGGCGTGCTCCACCAGGACAATTCGCAGCGTCGGGAACCGGTCGAAGACACCGTCGAAGATCAGGCTCATGACCTGGTTCGCCGCCAGCAGGGAGTAGGTGACCATGAAGTCGTGGTTGTAGCTGGGCATGCCCACCGGAGGCATCGGCAGCTCCTCGTGGTGGCTGCGCGACAGGTGGCAACTGACTGTGATGTCGTGCTTGGTGGCCGCGGCCCACAGCGGGTCATACTTCGGGTGTCCCCATGACGGACGCGGCTCGGCCTTGATCAAGATCTGCGCCATGTAGGGATGCCCGGCCCAGCGCTCGATCTCCCGGGCGGCTGCTTCGGGTTCTTCGATCGCGACGCAGATGGATCCGCGCCACCGCTCGTGCCAGTTGTTGTGAGCGTCGAGCCAGTGGTTGGCCTGCCAGTCGTTGAGTGCGCTCGACATTGCGGTGTTGGCCTCGGAGATCCGCGCCGAGTAGGCGGCGGGTTCCAGCACGGCGATGTCGGCCCCGGCCTCCATGATCAGCTGCTTGAACGCGAGATCCGGGTCGCTGCCGGGGAATTCACCGTCGGGCGGGAAGGTGTCCACCCGCATGGCGTAGGCGTGCGCGTAGTCGGGTGCGTCGTAGTAGATGAGCTCACCGACGCGGCGGGTGAGGAAGTACTTGCTGCGCCACGGCTCGGGGATGTAGTTGACCAGATCACCGCGGCGGGGAACCGGATGGACGTCGGAGTCGACGCACCGCACAGCGATGCGCTCGGCCGCTGGCTTGCGCTCTGTCGTCGTGACCGTCATCGCGTCTCCCTTGATTGCAAAGCTCTACCTCTACTGTGCGCCGAGACCGGCGCCGACGTCTATGCCGTACAGGCTCGCGGCGTTGCGCCAGCACAACTTGTCGCGCTGCTCGACGGTGTAGCTGCTGGGCACCGTCAGCTCGCCGAGGTGCCAGTGCGGATAGCTGGAGCCGAACATCACCATGTCCTCTTTGCCGGTGAAGGCGAACCACTCGCCGGCGAACTCGGTGTCACCGGGCCCGTCGAGACTGCCCTGCACGAAGTACACGTGGCCGGGCAGATAGTCGCTCGGCATCTGCGGTGCCCACGGCGTCTGCTCGAGATGCGGCCTGCCGAAGCAGTCCATCCGCCAGATGAACGGCGTCAACATGTCTGCGGCGCCGTCGGCCCACACGAACTTCAGCTGCGGCATCCGCTCGAACACGCCCTCGGCGATCATGTTCATCAGGTGGTACAGGTAGTTCAGCGCCATGAACCCGAGGTACTGCTCGTAGGTGCGGGTGTTGCCCGACGGCGTCGGTGCGGCAGCAACCCCCGAACCCACCTCGATGTGAACGGCCACAGGGAGATTCGCGTCGACCGCGGCTTCCCAGAGCGGCCAGAACTGAGGCTTGCCGTAGAGCTCGCGCGACTGCAGCGGAATCCCGATCTGCACAACGCGGGGATGGTCCTTGTATCGGGCGATCTCGCGCAGTGCGCCGGCGATGTCGTCCGGATTGACGCGGATGGTGCCGCGGAAGCGGTCGCCGAACTCGCCGTGCTCCAGCCAGCGCGACACCAGCATCTCGTTGTGCGCTGCCGCGATCGCCGTACCGAGGTGGCGGTCGGGCATGATGCCCCGCGTCATCGGGTGCAGGACTGCGACATCCACATGGCGGTCAGCGAAGAGGTGCTCGGCGACCACGTCGGGATCAGAGCCGGGGTACTGCCCGTTCGGGCCCTTCGTGCCTTTCGCGTATTCGCCCCCCGGAGCGCCGTACCAATCCATCTCGTAGTCGGGAAAGCCGCGACTGCGGTACGGCTCCCGCAGAAATCCCCGCAGATCCGAGTTCGACCGGCAGAAGATGTGCACGCTCGCGTCGATCAGCGGGGTGCGGTTGCCGTCGCGGTGTTCAATCACGAGATCTCGTCCTTAGTGGCGCCATCCGGCGGCCCAAGCCCTACCTGCTAGCGAACCTAATCATTATTTCGGCACACTACACTTCACGTTCACAGTGTAAAGCCGAATTCTTCGGCGGCAAGAATTCGGTTCTCAGGGCGGATGGCCGGAAAGCTGGATTCGAGGGCAGACCAAGGTCGTCGACGCGACGGGGCGCTGGTGAACGTCCGAGACGCTCGGGAGATTGGCCCTTTCACTGGTGAGAATGATATTCTCGCCGCGAAGTCGACCCGGCCTGAGGAGACCTCGAATGCTTCTGGAGTTCGACGCCGACCAAAAGCTATGGCAAGACACTGTGCGCAACGCCGTGGCCAAGCAGTGTCCGCCGGCACTGGTGCGCAGCGTCGCCGAGCAGGGCACTGATCCGACTCCGGTGTGGAAGGCGTACGTCGACGCCGGCTGGACCGAGATGAACGATCCGGAAAACGCAGTCGAATTGGCAATCGTTGTCGAGGAGCTGGGCCGCGCCACCGACCCGACGCCGTTCTTGGCGACGATGACGCAGTTCGCGCCGCTGGCCGGCGACCGTTTCGACCCCCATCAGTCGGGCGCGGCGGTGTTCGCAGGAGTGACCGCCCACCGCGACGCCGACGGCTGGGTGCTGGACGGCACCGCGCGCCATGTACTCGACGGCGACCGCGCCGAACGATTGGCGGTGGTGACCGCTGCCGGCGTGTTCCTCGTCAACGCGGGCGACGTGACGGCGCGCCGCACGCCGGTGTTCGACCCGGTGCTGCATGTCGCCGATGTCGCTTTCGCCGGGCTTCGAGTGCCCGAGAGCGCACGTGTCGGTGACGCCGATTTCGAGCGGTCACGCCACGTCGCACTCACCGGGATGGCGATGACGATGGTGGGCGCGTGTCAGCGCATCCTCGACATGGTGCTGGTCCACGTACGTGACCGTCATCAATTCGGGGTGCCCATCGGCTCCTTCCAAGCCATGCAACACAAGTGTGCCGACATGCACGTCGCGATCGAACGTGCCCGGGCGCTGGCCTATTTCGCCGCGCTGACGATCGCGGCCGACGATCCGCGGCGTCGGCTCGCGGCGGCGATGGCGAAGGCGTCCGCGGGCGAATGCCAGTCCCTGGTATTCCGGCAAGGCTTGCAGTCATTCGGCGCAATGGGTTTCACGTGGGAGAACGACCTGCAGTTCGCGCTCAAGCGGGCCAAGGCCGGCGAGCTGATGCTCGGCGGCGCAGCCGAGCACCGAGCGACGATCGCCGAGGAGTACCGTGCAGCTGACTTTTGATCCCGACGTCGAGGAGTTCCGCGCCGAGTTCCGCGCCTTCCTCGACGAGCATTTGCCTTCTGAGGCAGAGACATTGGAGCGGCCGCGGTCGGTATCGCACATGCCGCAGTGGGCGCGCCGCTGGCAGCGGCTGCTGTTCGACAACGGCTGGCTGCTGCCCGGGCAACCGCCCGAGTTCGGTGGCCGCAACGCCACGGTGCTGCAACAGTATGTGCATCTCGAGGAGCTGTGCCGACGGCGGATCTACCACAGCTTCAACCCGCAGGGTGTGAATATCATTGCGGCGTCGCTGATTACGTTTGGCACCGACGAGCAGAAGCATCGCTGGGCGGTGCCGATACTGCGAGCCGAGATCACCGCGTCACTGGGCATGAGCGAGCCGAGTGCGGGCTCGGACCTGGCCTCGCTGCGAACTCGCGCTGAGTTTGTTTCCGACAACGACGGCGATTATTTCGTGGTCAACGGCCAGAAGGTGTGGACGTCGGGCGCCCACGACGCCGACGTATTGCTGACATTCGTCCGCACTGACCCGGATGCGCCCAAGCACAAGGGAATCAGCGCGTTGATGATCCCCACCGACACGCCCGGCGTGGTGCGCCGGCCGTTCGCGTCGATCTGCGGCCAGGACGACCTCGACTTCAACGAAGTATTCTTCACCGACGCCCGCGTTCCCGCCGAGAATCTGGTGGGTCCACTCAACGAGGGCTGGCGGGTGGCCAACGGATCGCTGGGCCACGAGCGCACGATGATGTGGCTCGGGTTCGCGGACCGCCTCAACAACGCGATGACCGACTTCCATCCGAAGACGGCGCTGGAGCGCGACCAGTACGCCACGATGGTGATGGACTACACCGCCCTTCGGCTGTTGGGCTCTGCAGCGCTTGCGCGGGCGGCCCGCGGCGAACAGGACACGGCGTCGGTGTCGGTGCTCAAGCTGCTCGGCTCGGAGGCCGAACAGCGCGGCTTCGAGCATGCGCTGGCCGCGGCTGGATCCGACGGGCTGACGCATCCCGCGCTGACGGGGCCGTATGCGCCGATGAACCTCGACCACTACTTTGCGAGCTGGTTCGAGCGCTACGCCCGCAGCTTCGGCGGCACGATCGCCGGCGGGACGTCGGAAATCCAGCGCAACATCATCGCGCAGCAGGTTCTCGGGCTGCCGCGACGATAGGCGGCCGGCTGCCTACTTGGCCCAGTCCTCGCCGAACGCCCCGTGCCCGGGCCAGTCGCCACCGGAGAACGTGGTCGCCTTGACCTGCGGGGCCGCCCTGGCGATCGAAGGCGTGGTGGCCGGAAGCGGTGAGGTGATGGTGCTGTCGCCGTTGGCGACCATGTGCGGCGCGCCGATGCCGGCCGAGCCGGTCTGGACCGTCGCGACGCCCATCGCCGCCAGCGCAGCGGCGGATGCAACGAGTGCGATCCTCTTCCATTGCGTCGACATCATCGGTATTCGACCGTAGTCGACGCACACGGCACCGACTCGAAACCTCAGGCACCCGTACGGTAATTCACAGATTTCGGCGCGCAAGGCGATGTTCAGCGTCGCTCTGCGCGCCGAAATCACACGATGACGGCCGCTTCCTTGCGTTCGGTGATGGGGCGGGCCAATTCCTGCTCGTCGCAGATCCGCTGCAGCTTGTCCAGCGTTTCGTCCAGGCCGGGACCCAGCCTGCGGCCGGGGGTGAAGGTGGCCGGCAGATGGCGCATGCCCTGGATCACGCCGATGGTGTCGTAGTGCACGGTTCCCTCCGGATCGCACTGGTAGTCCGGCATCCGGTCGAGCACGGCGGTGAGCATCGCCTTGAACACGGTGCGCGCCACGTTCGAGCCGGCGCAGCGGTGCACCCCGATGCCAAAGCTGAAGTGGCGGTTGCCTTTTCGGTCCATGTGAATCTCATTGGGTTCAGGGAACACCGCGGGGTCGCGGTTGGCCATCGCCCACGAAATCCACAGCCGCTCGCCTTCTTTGAAGTGGGTGCCCTCGACCTCGACATCGGCCGAGAACGTGCGGCCGTCGCCGGGCGCCGGCGTGAAGTAGCGCAGGAACTCCTCAGTTGCCATGTCCAGCAGGCGATCCCGTTCGCGGGACAGCAGCTCGCGCTGATCCGGGTGCTGCGAGAGCCATTCCAGCGAGTGCGCGGTCAGCGCGGTGGTGGTGTCGAAGCCGCCGCCGATGAGCAGGCCCAGCATGCCCATGATCTCGAGATCTGGTGCCGGCTCGCCGTCGATGCGCATGTTGACGAGCGCGTTGACCAAGCCCGGCCGCGGGTTCTCACGGATCTCCATCATGGTGGTCAGCAGATCCAGCCCCATCTCACGGTGCATGGCGACCACACGGTCGATGTCCGGGGAGTCCTCGGGGGTGTACACCGCAGCGTGGGTGGGCTCGCTGTAGATGGCCCACTTCTTGAGAGGGATGCCCATCATCGCCAGCGTGAGCACCGCGGGCACAATGTTGGCCAGATCGTCGACGAAGTCGATGCGGCCCTCTTCGATCTTCTCGTCGAGGCTGGCGCGCACGATCTCGTCGATGAACGGCTCCCACCGCTTGACCGCGGCCGGCGACAGATACGGGTTCAGCACCGTTCGGTAGAGGCGGTGCTCCGGATCATCCATCTCCAACATGCCGCCGCGAATGCCGTTGACGCGCTTGGCATATGGGATCGCGATGCCCTTGTACGGCGTCTGACCGGTGACGTCGTGATGGTTGGAGACGGCCGGGCAGCGGGCCAGCTCGAAAACTTCCTTGCTGCCCGCGGCCACCCAATGCCCGCCATAGGTGTCCGACCAGGCCACCGGGCATTTCTGGTGCATCTCCTCGGTGATCTTCTCGAACTGCAACCGGTAATCCGGAGTGTGGCGGTCGAAGTGATAGCGGGGCTGCCTGCGCGCGCTATCGCTATCGCTACCGCTCTCGATGTCGACGCTCACGCGTTGTCTCCCTTGGCTGTTCACTCTTCGATGCGGATGGCCTGCTCAGGGCAGGAGTGGGCGGCTTCGCGAACCAGCTCTTCTTGGCCGGGTGCCACGACCTCCGAAACCGGCGACGACGTCCCGTCGATGTCGTTGAGCTCGAACGCATCCGGGGCGACCATCTTGCACAGCGTGTGGCCCTGACAGCGGTCCCCGTCAACCCAAACCTTCACTGCTTCCCCTAAATGTGGTAGTCGTACCACTTCAGATAGCCGCCCGCGTCGACGCGCAGTTGCATGCCGGTGACATACCGGGCCTCGTCGGATGCCAGCCACAACACCGCGTTGCTGATGTCTTCGGGCTCGACGTAGGGAATGCGCATCGCCTGTTGCACCCCGAACACCGGCTCGGCGTCCGCGCGCGTCGGGTGTTCGAGATCCGGGCGGAAGGCCCGGTACATCGGTTCGCTCTGCAACATGTTGGTGTTGGTGTTGGTCGGATGGACGACGTTGGCGCGGATGCCGCGCGGCGCCACCTCGGTGGCGAGGTCGTGGACGTACTGCGACAGCAGCCGCTTGGCGGTGACGTATGCCATGCCGCCGGGATCGGCGCCCGGATTGTCCTTCTTCGCAACGTCCATCAGCGCAGCCGTCGAGCCGGTCGCGATGATCGACGCGCCCTCGTTGAGGTGCGGCAGGGCGACCTGGATGGCGTTGATGGTGCCGATCAAGTTCGTGTTGATGACGTCGCACCAGGCCTGCAGCGGCGGGTCGCCCTTCATCCCGGCGATCCCGGCTTGGGCCACGACGATGTCCACCTTGCCGAATTCGGTCAAGCCGTTCTGCAGCGCCTCGCGCAGCTGAGCGGCATCGCGCACGTCGGCCTGCGCGGTCAGCACGCCTTGGCCGGTCTTCTCGATGAGGCGGGCGGTCTCCTCGAGGTCCTCGGGCTGCGCCAGCGGGTAGCCGATTGTCTCGATGTCGTGGCAGATGTCCACGGCGATGATGTCGGCGCCCTCTTCGGCCAAGCGAACCGCGTGACTGCGGCCCTGCCCGCGGGCAGCGCCCGTCACGAATGCGACTTTGCCTTCAACGCGTCCCACAGAGTGTCCTTTCGTTCGACTGATCGGTCAGGTGTTCCGGCCGCCGTTGACGCCCAGGATTTGGCCGGTGATGTAGCCGGCCTCGTCGGAGACCAGGAAGGCGCATGCGGCGGCGATGTCCTCGGGCTTGCCGATGCGCCGCACCGGCGTGCGGTTGATGTTCTCTTGGACGTCCCCCAGATAGCCGCGAGCTTCGGCGCTGCGCAGCATCGGCGTGTCGATGAAGCCGGGCGGCACGGCGTTGACGGTGATGCCGCTGGGTCCGTATTCCAGCGCCAGTGTCTTGGTGAGCCCGTTGACCGCGGACTTGGCCGCGACGTAGGCGCCCATGTAGGGGACACCCGAGTGAGTGCTCGACGACGAGATGTTGACGATGCGCCCCCAGCCGGCCTCGATCATGTCCGGCAGCACCGCCTGGATGCAGTGGAAGACGCCGTTGAGATTGACGTCGATGATCTGCTGCCAGTGCTCGAAGCTGATGTCGGTGAAGCGCTTGAACGAGTCCATGCCCGCGGCGTTGACCAGAACCGTCACCGGCCCGAACTGACCGCGGATCTCGTCGAGCGCGGCGTCCACCTGAACCCGGTCGGTGACATCGGCGGTGAACGCCGACTCGTCATCGTCCGGTGCGCGCAGATCGAGCGTGGCTACCGCGAGCCCGTCTTTACGCAGGCGCGCGGCGATGGCCTGCCCGATTCCCGAGGCGCCTCCAGTGACGACAGCGGTTCTCATCGCACAGTCAGCCCGTCGTTTCCAGTGCCAGCGGCTGCGAAATGCACAACCGTCTTCATGGTGGACAAGAATCTCCCTTCCGGTTTTGAGAACACTACTCTCAAATATCGCCGGCGTGCAACCGCGCGACACGCCTGGTCAGAGCGGTGGGGCGGCCGCCGTCAGTCGCTCTGACCAGCGCCGCACGGTTGGGCCGACTTGCTTGAGTTCTCTGAATCGGAATGTATGATTCGCCGCAGATGAGAACCAAATTATCAAGGTGGTCTAGGAGGCCGAATGGCGCAACAGGGCACGGCGACTGACACCGCTCGGCAGTCCGCCAACGGAAGCTCTGATCCGGGCCCGGCCGACCGGCACCTTTTGATCGACGGGCAGCTGGTGGGCGCCGCGAAGACCTTTCCTTCCTATAACCCCGCGACCGGCGCAGTGGTGGGTCATGCGCCCGACGCCACCGCTGCCGACGCAGAGGCCGCCGTCGCCGCGGCGCGACGTGCGTTCGACACCACGGACTGGTCGACGAACGTCGAGCTGCGCGTCCGCTGCCTCGAGCAGCTGCATCGCGCGCTCGTCGAGCACCGCGACGAACTGGCCGCGCTGACCATCGCCGAGGTCGGTGCAACCCAGATGCTGTGTGCCGGCCCGCAGCTGGACCAGCCGATCGACATCGTGCGCTACTACGGCGACCTGCTGAAGACCTATCCGATGACCGAAGACCTCGGCAACATCGAAAGCAGAGGCGCTCAGCACCACCGCTGGGTGGAGAAAGAGGCTGCCGGCGTCGTCGCCGCGATCATCGCGTACAACTACCCCAACCAGCTGGCGCTGGCCAAGCTCGCGCCGGCGCTGGCCGCCGGCTGCACGGTGGTTCTCAAGGGCGCCCCCGACACGCCATTGGTCACGCTGGCGCTCGGCGAGCTGATCGCCAACCACACCGACATCCCGCCGGGCGTGGTCAACGTGCTCAGCTCGTCGGCCCCGGAGGTGGGCGCGGTGCTGACGACGCACCCGGACGTCGACGTCGTCACGTTCACCGGCTCCACAGCGACCGGTCGCAAGATCATGGCCGCGGCCAGCGACACCCTCAAGCGGGTGTTCTTAGAGCTCGGCGGAAAGTCGGCGATGATCGTCCTCGACGACGCCGACTTCAACACCTGCGCGATGATGGCCGCGTTCATGATCACCTCTCACGCGGGCCAGGGCTGCGCCATCACCACGCGGCTGCTGGTGCCACGCAAGCACCACGACGAGATCGTCGAGCAGGTCCGCAACTTCCTCGGCATGGTGCGCTACAGCGATCCCGCCGACGAGGCCACCTACATGGGCCCCCTGATCAGCGAGCGTCAGCGCGACAAGGTCGACGCCATGGTGCAGCGGGCCGTGGCGGCGGGCGCCACGTTGGTCACCGGCGGCAAGAAGGTGGACGGCCCGGGCTACTTCTACGAGCCGACGCTGCTGACCGACGTCGATCCCGACAGCGAGATCGCGCAGGACGAGATCTTCGGGCCGGTACTGGTGGTGATCGCCTACGACGACGATGATGACGCGGTGCGAATCGCCAACAACTCGATCTACGGGCTGTCCGGCGGGGTGTTCGGTAACGAGGAGAGGGCGATCGCGCTGGCGCGGCGCATCCGCACCGGCACCTTCTCGATCAACGGCGGCAGCTACTTCAGCCCCGACGCGCCGTTCGGCGGCTACAAGCAAAGCGGCATCGGTCGCGAGATGGGCACGAAAGGGCTCGAAGAATTCCTGGAGACCAAGACGCTCGCCACGGTGGTGCAGCAGTGAGTGAGCCGCTGGACGGAATCCGTGTCCTCGAAGTCGCGATGTACGGCTTCGTCCCGTCGGCCGGCGCGGTGCTGGCCGAGTGGGGCGCCGACGTCATCAAGGTCGAGCACGCGGTCACCGGCGACCCGCAGCGGGGGCTGCGGCAGACCGGACCGCTGCGCGTCGAAGGCGACCCGAACCCGAACATCGAACACGCCAACCGCGGCAAGCGCAGCATCGGGCTGGACATGTCCGTGCCGGAGGGCAAAGAGGTATTGCTCGAATTGGCAAGGCGCGCAGATGTTTTCCTGACCAGCTTCCTGCCGGGACACCGCAAGAAGTTCGGCATGGACGTCGACGACATCCGCGCGGTGAACCCGGACATCATCTACGCCCGCGGTAGCGCGCTGGGCCCGCGCGGCGTGGAATCGGTCAAAGGCGGCTACGACATGACCGCGTTCTGGTGTCGCGCCGGCACCGCGGCGACCATCACGCCGCCCGGCATGGAAGGCATGATCGCGCCTCCGGGGCCGGCGTACGGCGACACCATCTCCGGCACCAATCTCGCCGGGGGCATCGCGGCTGCGCTGCTCAAGCGTGAGCGCACCGGCGAGCCGTCGATCGTCGACGTCTCGCTGCTGGGCAGCGGCCTGTGGTCGCTGGGTCACACGGTTGCGCTGACAAAGCACCTCGGCCAGCTGATGGTCAGCCCGCCGCCGGGCATCCACGGCTCACCGATCAACCCGCTCGTCGGCGTGTACCCGACGGCCGACGGGCGCTACATCTCGTTCGTGATGATGCAGGCGTCGAAGTTCTGGGCCGACGTGTGCAAGCACATGGACCTCGAGGAGTACATCGACGATCCGCGCTTCGCCGGCGACGAGCAGATCGCCGCGAATACCGCTGAAGCAGTGGAGATCCTGAAGGCCGCGATGTCCAAGCGGCCGCTGGTGGAGTGGAGTCAGCGGTTCGCCACCTTGGCCGGGCCGTGGGCGCCGGTGCAGGACACGCTGCAGGCGGCTGAAGATGCGCAGGTGCGCGCCAACGAATACCTCGTCCGCGCGGGCCAACTCGACCTCGTCGCCAACCCGGTGCAGTTCGACGTCTCGGCGCCGCAAACCGGGCCGGCACCGGGGTTCGCCGAGCAGACCGACGAGATCCTGGCCGAACTCGGGCTGGACTGGGACCGCATCATCGAACTCAAGACCGCCGGCGCGGTCACCTAGGCTGGACGCCCCATGCCGTACGTCGCGTCGATCGGGACCTATCTGCCTTGTTGGGGAGCGTCGCTTCACCGGGTTGCCGGCGACGACGAGGACGCGATCACGCTCGCGGTCGAGGCCGGGCGCGCTGCGCTGGACGGCAGCGCGGCGGTGGAGCGGGTGGTGATCGTCAGCCGCGACCTGCCCCTGCTGGAAAGCAGCAATGCCGCAGTCCTGCTGGCGGGTCTGAGCCTGGACCCCGAGCTCGAAGTCGACGAGCGTCTCGGTGGTGCGCCCGCCGCGCTGGACGCTCTGAGTTCGGCGCGTCCGCGGACGCTGGTGATCGGAGTGGACCTCGAGCCGGCCGGGGCCGCCGCGGTGCTGACGGCAGACAACGGGCTATGGGTGAGGACGGCCGCCCGGGTCGCCCGCAGCCTGCCGGTGCGCACCCGCAACACGATCGGCGGCGTCCACGACTACGGCGATCCGCGGCTGCTGCACGAACGGGGCCTGATCGCCTCCCTCGGCGCGGCCTGGCTGGATACGCCCGCCGCGCTGGCCGGCGTGGACCACGCGACCGCCGCGGAACTGTGCCTCGGCGATCCGGCGCCGCTGCCGACCACCGGCGCGAGCGCGGGGCTGTTCGCCCTGGCGGCGATGGCTGAAGCCGGCAAGACAGGGCCGTTGGTGGCCGTCGAGCAGGCCAGCCTGTCGGGTCTGACCGTCGTGGGCGGTCGCGCGCCCACCCATCGGCGTGAGCCCGAAGCACGGGAGATGCCGGCGGGCACAGTGGTGCCCGGCGCGGACATCCCGATCTCGCTTGCGGCCTACGAGCGGGCCTTCGAAGCCAAGGTCCGGTGGGAGGCGGGCAAGTTTGCCGACAGCGACGACCTCGACTTCCCGCCCCGCTACCGCGTCGACCCGGACGGCCGGTTGAAGACGCGCTACGAACGCGTGCCGCTGCCCCGCACCGGCACCGTCTACACCGAGACAACCGTGCACATCCCGGTTCCTGGCCTCAAGGCTCCGTATTCGCTGGTGATCGTCGAACTCGACGGTGTGGGGGTGCGCGCGCTGGTGAAGGTGACCGGCGCCGAGCCCGGAACCGTCGGCATCGGTGATCGCGGCCGGCTCGCGCTGCGCCGGGTGGCGGTCAGATCTGGGGTTCCTGATTACGGATATGCATTCGAACCCGAAACGAGTGTGGCGTGAGTCATACTCTGTTGACGCTTGAGAAAGTGGCTGAGCCTGACATCGCCGAGGCGACGCATGCCAGCCATTGCCGGAAGGCGCAGGAGGGGACGGCATGCGGAAGGTAGCCATCGTCGGCGCTGGCATGACTCCCTTCGCCGAGCACTTTGCGCTCGGCATCAAAGATTTGTTGCCGATGGCGTTCGCCGAGTGCGCGGCGAGTGTCGACAACGGCATCGACAAGTCTGATCTCGGGGCCGCCTGGTTCGGTGCGATGGGCACTCCCGACGGCTTCCCCTCCGGCATCCTCGCCGACACCCTGGGTTTGCCGGACCTGCCCGTCACGCGGGTGGAGAACTCGTGCGCGACAGGCAACGACGCAGTGCGCAATGCGCTGTTCGGGGTCGCGTCCGGTGCGTGCGACGTCGCGCTCGTGATGGGCGCGGACAAGATCCGCGAGACCTCGACCAAGGACATGGTGTGGGAGTGGGAAGCCATGGCGCGCGACATGGCCTGGGACTACCCGCTGGGACTGGTGTCGCCCGCCGGATTCGCGTTGCACGTGGCGCGCTATCTGCACGAGTCGCCCGCGACGAAGGAGCACATGGCGATGGTCGCGGTCAAGAACCATCGGCACGGCGCGAACAACCCCAAGGCGCGGCTGCAGTTCGAGATCACGATGGAGCAGGCTCTCGCCGCGCCGACGATCGTGACCCCGTTCGGGCTCTACGACTGCGCGCCCCAAAGCGACGGTGCTGCGGCGCTGGTGCTGGCCGCCGAGGACGTGGTCGACCGGTTCACCGACCGGCCTGTCTGGATCCGCGGCGTCGGGCTGGGCCTAGATTCGGTGATGCATCAGCACAAGACCGACATGACCACGTTCCCCGCCACGGTGCGCGCCGCGAAGCAGGCATTCGGGATGGCCGGGCTCACGCCGGCGGACGTGGACGTGGCCGAAGTGCACGACTTCTTCACCGGCATCGAGCTGATGAGCTACGAAGACCTGGGCTTCGCCGACCGCTTCGGCGCGTACAAGCTCGTCGAGGCAGAGGTCACCAGCGTCAGCGGACCGCTGCCGGTGAACCCGAGCGGCGGACTGAAGTCGAAGGGGCATCCGCCGGGCGCCACCGGCGTCGCGCAGTGCGTCGAGCTTTTCGCCCAGCTGCGCGGAGAGGCCGTCAATCAGGTCGACGGTGCTCGAATTGGGTTGGCGCACAACATCGGTGGGCCCACAGCGGTGTCAGCCGTGACGATCCTGGAAGGGCCACAGATCTGATGGCGACAAGGACTAAGGGGCCGGAACGCTGGAGCACCGGCATCTCGCTTGGCCGGGGCTCCAAGCCGGCGCAGGCCATCGGCGGGTTCTTCGCGATGTCCGGTGACGCGATCATGTTCATCTTCCGCCGGCCGTTCCAGTGGCGCGAATTCTTGGAGCAGTCCTGGTTCGTCGCCCGCGTCTCGCTCCTGCCGACGGTGATGGTGGCGATTCCGCTGACGGTGCTGGTGAGTTTCACGCTCAACATCCTGCTGCGCGAACTGGGAGCGGCCGATTTGAGCGGTGCCGGTGCGGCGTTCGGCGCCGTCACGCAGGTGGGGCCATTGGTGACGGTGCTGATCGTGGCGGGCGCGGGTGCGACGGCGATGTGCGCCGACCTGGGTTCGCGGACGATTCGCGAAGAGATCGACGCGATGGAGGTGCTGGGCATCAACCCGGTGCAGCGGCTGGTGACGCCCCGGATGCTGGCGGCGGGATTGGTGGCGCTGCTGCTCAACAGCCTCGTGGTGATCATCGGAATCCTGGGCGGCTACATCTTCTCGGTGTTCGTCCAGGACGTGAACCCCGGCGCGTTCGCCGCCGGCATCACGCTGCTCACCGGCGTTCCCGAAGTGATCATCTCGTGCGTCAAGGCCGCGCTGTTCGGACTCATCGCCGGACTGGTCGCGTGCTACCGCGGACTGATCATCACCGGCGGTGGCGCCAAAGCCGTCGGCAACGCCGTCAACGAAACCGTCGTCTACGCGTTCATGGCGCTGTTCGTCGTGAACGTGGTCGTCACCGCGATCGGCATCCGGGCGACGGTGAAGTGATGGGGGACAGGCGATGACGCTGCGCGCCACCTATCCCCGGGTTTTCCGGGCCCTCGACCAGTTCAAGCGGCCGGTCACCACGCTCGGCCGCATCGGCGATCACACTTTGTTCTACGGCAAGGCGATCGCCGGCACTCCGCACGCGACGCTGCACTTCCGCCGTGAAATCATCCGGTTGATCGCCGAGATCAGCATGGGCGCAGGCACATTGGCGCTGATCGGCGGCACCGTGGTGATAGTCGGCTTCTTGACGCTGGCCGCAGGTGGCACGCTGGCCGTGCAGGGCTACAGCTCGCTGGGCAACATCGGCATCGAGGCACTGACCGGCTTTCTGGCGGCGTTCATCAACGTCCGCATTTCCGCGCCCGTCGTCGCCGGGATCGGCTTGGCCGCAACGTTCGGCGCCGGCGTGACCGCGCAGCTGGGCGCGATGCGGATCAACGAGGAAGTCGACGCACTGGAGTCCATGGGAATTCGGTCCGTCGAATATCTGGTCAGCACGCGGATCGTCGCCGGGATGATCGCCGTGGTTCCGCTGTACTCGATCGCCGTCATCTTGTCGTTCGTCGCGAGCAAGTTCACCACCGTGGTGATCTTCGGGCAGTCTTCCGGGCTCTACAACCATTACTTCTCGACGTTCTTGAACCCGATCGACCTGTTGTGGTCGTTCCTTCAGGCCATTTTGATGGCACTGGCGATCCTGTTGGTCCACACCTACTTCGGCTACTTCGCCCAGGGCGGACCATCCGGAGTGGGTGTGGCCGTGGGTAACGCGGTGCGAGCGTCGTTGATCACGGTGGTGTCGGTGACGCTGCTCGTGTCGCTGGCGATCTACGGCTCAAACGGCAACTTCAACCTGTCGGGATAAGAGAGGAGGTCGATGAAGTCCAGTGTCACGCGGCCCCTCGTGGGCTTGGTGAGCGTTCTGCTGGTGGTCGCGGTCGTGGCCGTGGCGATCATCCTCTTTCGCGGCGGATTCACCAATTCCGTTCCGGTGACGGTGGTTTCGCCCCGCGCCGGGCTGGTGATGAACCCAGACGCCAAGGTCAAGATGCGGGGCGTGCAGGTCGGCAAGGTGGAATCGATCGAAGAGCGTGCCGACGGTCACGCTGTCCTCCACCTGGCGATGGACCCTGGTGCGCTGAAGTACATTCCGCGCAACGTGCTCGTCAACGTCGCGTCGACCACGGTCTTCGGTGCGAAGTATGTGCAGCTGGTTGCACCGAAAAACCCGGAAGCGGAGACGATCAAGCCAGGTGCGGTGCTCGACGCGAAGAACGTCACCGTCGAAATCAACACGGTGTTCGAGCAACTGTCGAAGCTGCTGTCGAGCATCCAGCCCGAAAAGCTTAACGAGACACTGGGTGCACTCGCGACGGCGTTGAACGGCCGCGGCGAGAAGATCGGCCAAATGCTGAGCGATCTCGACGATTTCCTGGCCAAGACCTACCCGAGCCTCGACGGGCTGCGCCACGATCTGCAAATGGCACCGCAGGTGTTCGACACCTACGCCGACGCCGCCCCCGACCTTCTCGACACCGCCCGCAACGCGACGCGCATCAGCGACTCGATCGTCGACGAGCAGAACAACCTCGACGCGTTTCTGGTCAGCGCGATCGGCTTGGCGGACATCGGAAACGACGTCATCGGCACCAACCGGCAAACCCTGACCGATGTCCTGCACACCCTGATCCCGACCACCGACCTGCTCAACGAGTACAACCCGGGGCTGACCTGCACGCTGCAGGGCATCGGTGTCATCACGCACCAGCCGCCGTTGCCGCTGCCGGGCATCGTCGTGTCGGTGGGTCTCACGCTGGGCATCGAGCGCTATCGCTACCCGACCAATCTGCCGAAGGTGGCCGCGACGGGCGGGCCCCACTGCATGACGCTGCCCAACGTGCCGAAGGACACCCAGCCGAACTTCTTGATCATGGACGACGGCGCCAACCCTGTGGAGTACGGAAACCCCGGAATCCTGCTCAACTCCGACGGTCTCAAGCAGCTGTTGTACGGACCGATCGCGGGGCCGCCGCGCAACACCGCACAGATCGGAATGCCCGGATGAGGGGCGGATGGCGCGGCACGCTGGTCAAGTTGGTCATCTTCTCCGTGGTGATGATCCTTTTGACCGCGTCGCTGTTCTTCATCTTCGGCCAGTACCGGACCGGCGCGACGAACGAATATTCCGCGGTGTTCACCGACGTGTCGCGGCTGAAGCCGGGGGACACGGTGCGCATTGCGGGCATCCGGGTCGGCACCGTCGGCGAGGTGTCGCTGCGCGAAGACAAGAAGGTCCTCGTGAAGTTCGACGCCGACCGCAGCGTCAAGCTCACCAACGGCACCCGTGCGATGGTGCGCTACCTCAATCTCGTCGGCGACCGCTACCTCGAGCTCGCTGACGGGCCCGGGTCCACCAAGATCATGTCCGCCGGCTCCCAGATCGCGGTCGACCGGACGGCAGGCGCACTGGACCTCGACCTGTTGCTCGGCGGCCTCAAACCGGTGATCCAGGGATTGAACGCCCAAGACGTCAACTCGTTGACGCAGTCGCTCATCCAGATCTTCCAGGGCCAGGGCGGCACACTGGAATCGCTGTTCTCGAAGACGTCGTCGTTCTCGAATGCGTTGGCCGACAACACCGAGGTGATTCAGCAGCTGATCGACAACCTCAACACCACCATCCACACGCTCGACCAGAACGGCAACCAGTTCAAGGACACGCTCGACCGACTCCAGAAACTGGTCAGCGGGCTCTCGCAAGACCGCGACCCGATCGGTGACGCAATTGTGCAGCTGGACAACGGAACTGCATCGATCGCCGACCTGCTGACCAATGCACGCCCACCGCTGGCCGGCACGGTCGACCAGCTGAACCGGCTAGCGCCGTTACTCGACGACGGCAAGGACATCCTCGACGCGAACATCCAGAAGATGCCTGAGAACTACCGCAAGTTGGTGCGGCTCGGATCCTACGGTGGTTGGTACAACTACTGCCTCTGCGGAGTGTTCTTCCGCGCCACCACCACTGACCCGACGAGCCGGCCGGTGTTTTTCCCGTGGGTCATGCAGACCAGCGGACGGTGTGCGGAGCGCTGATGCAGAAATACCGCGGAGGCAAACTCATTCGCGCCGGATTTCTCGGCGTGGTGCTGATCGTGCTCGTGATCGTCGTCGGTCTTCAGCCCGAACAACTCAAGTCGATAGCCTCGTCGTTGCGCTACCAGGCGCTGTTCACCGAAGCCGGCGGTCTTGCCAAGGGCAATCCCGTGACCGTGTCGGGCGTCAAGGTCGGAACGGTGTCGGCCATCGAGCTGAAGAACGGCGAAGCGCTGGTGACCTTCAACGTTCCCGCCCGCATCCAGCTCGGCGACGACACCACCGCCCACATCAGAACCGGAACCCTGCTCGGTGAGCGGGTGCTGACCTTGGAATCCGCCGGCAACGGGCGACTGCGGGCCATGGATGTGATTCCCACGTCCCGGACCGGCTCCCCGTACTCGCTGACCGACGCGGTCAGCGATCTCACCACGAACGTGTCAGGCACCAACACCGAAAACCTCAATCAGTCGCTGGACACGCTGGCCGCCACGCTCGATCAGATCGCGCCGCAGCTCGGACCGGCGTTCGACGGGGTGTCCCGATTGTCGAGGTCGATCAACGACCGCAACCAGTCCCTGCGTGAATTGCTCAAGAGCGCAACCAATGTCACCGGAATCCTGTCCGAGCGCAGCCAACAGATCAACGCGCTGCTGCTCGACGCCAACAGCTTGCTGGCTGTGCTCGTCGAACGGCGCAATGCGATCGTTTCACTGCTGGCCAACACGTCTGCGGTGTCGCAGCAACTGACCGGATTGGTCCACGACAACGAAGCCGAGCTGGCGCCCACGCTGGAGCGGCTGAATCGGGTGACGGCGATGCTCGAGAAGAACCGCGACAACCTCGCCCAAGCGCTACCGGGGCTGAAAAAATACCAGATCACCCAGGGCGAAGCGGTGGCCAACGGGTTCTACTACAACGCATTCATCCCGAACCTGAGCCTGCCGCAGCTGCTTCAGCCCTTCATGGACTACATCTTCGGGTTCCGGCGCGGTGTCGACGTGGGACAGCCGCCGGACAACGCGGGGCCGCGAGCCGAACTCCCCTTCCCGTACAACGGGATTCCGCAGCCGTATGAGCAGTGGGGGCCGGGCCGATGACAAGAAGGCGCCTTCTGACCGGCGTGACGATCGTGCTCGTCGGCTTGCTCGTTGCCGCAGGGTTTTTCGTCGTGCGCCAGACGTTCTTCAAACCCAAGACCATCACTGCGTATTTCACGACCGCCACGGCCATCTATCCCGGTGACGACGTGCGGGTCTCCGGCGTCAAGGTCGGCAGCATCGCGGCGATCGAACCGGCGGGCACGCGAACCAAGATGGTGATGCACGTCGACCGCGGTGTGCCGATCCCGGCCGACGCCAAAGCGGTGATCGTCGCGCAGAACCTGGTGGCGGCGCGCTACGTACAACTGGCACCGGCGTACAAGTCGAAGGGCCCGCAGATGGCCGACGGCGCGGTGATCCCGCTGGAGCGCACTGCCGTGCCGGTCGAGTGGGACGAAGTCAAAGAGCAGTTGAAGCGGCTCGCAACAGAATTGGGCCCGAACGCCAACGCGTCGACTCCCGCCGTCGCCCATTTCATCGACAGCGCCGCCGACGCGCTGGCCGGCAACGGCGACAAGCTCCGGCAAGCCATCGCGCAGCTTTCCGGTGTGGCCCGCGTCCTGGCCGACGGCAGCGGCAACATCGCCGACATCATCAAGAATTTGCAGATCTTCGTCAGTGCGTTGCGCGACAGCAACACTCAGATCGTGCAGTTCGAGAACCGCCTTGCCACGCTCACCAGCGTCATCGATGACAACCGGTCCGATCTGGACGCCGCAGTGTCGGATCTTTCCGTCGCGGTGGGCGAAGTGCAGCGCTTCATCGCCGGCACCCGCAACCAGACCAGCGAACAAGTACAGCGCCTCGCCAACGTCACGCAGACGCTGGTCGACCATCAGATGGACATCCAGAACATCCTGCATCTGGCGCCGACCGCGTTCTCGAACTTCTACCACATCTACAACCCGGACACGGGAAGCCAGGTGGGTGCGCCCGTGCTGAACCCGTTGCTCACCAACCCGGTGTGGCAATACTGCGGAATGGCGGGAGCCGTCGAAAACGTCACATCGACGGAGACGACGAAACTGTGCGAGCAGTACCTCGGGCCGGCACTGCGGTTGCTCAACGCCAACAACAATCCGCTTCCGATCAACCCGTTCCTGATGCCCGCGTATTCGCCTGGCCGGGTGGAATATTCCGAGCCGCGACTGGCGCCGGGTGGCGAAGGGCCGAAGCCGGGGCCGCCGGAGATGCCGCCCGCCGTGTCGGCGTACACCGGCCTGCAGGGCGACTATCCGCCTGCCGCGCCGCCGCCGCCACCGCCGGCGCGCATCCCTGGCGTCTCGTACCCGGCGCCCACCGAAGCGGCGGGGCCTCCGCCGCCGCCGAACACGCCAGCTCCGGGGAATGCGCCGGCTGCTCCTGGACCGAGCCTGCCCGACTTGCTGTTGCCCGCCGAAAGGCCGCCGTCATGACTCGCCGGAATCGCTTGCGCCGAGCCGTCGTCGTCGCCGCCTGCGCGGCGTCGGCGGTCACCGGATGTTCGTTCCAAGGCGTGAACTCGCTGCCGTTGCCCGGAGCCGTCGGCAGGGGCCCGGACGCGAAGACCTACCACGTCGAGATCGCGAATGTCGGGACGCTCGAGTCGAATTCGCCCGTGTTGATCGACGACGTGGTGGTCGGCAGCGTCGGCAAGATGAGCGTGCAGGGGTGGCACGCCAATGTCGAGGTGTCGGTGCGGCCGGACGTGGTGGTGCCCGCCAACGCGGTGGCGAGCGTCGGACAGACCAGCCTGCTCGGCTCGATGCATTTGCAGTTGTCTCCACCGCTCGGTGAGCCGCCGCGCGGGCGGCTGGAACCGGGGTCGACGATCCCGCTGAGCAAGTCGTCGACGTACCCGTCGACCGAGCAGACCTTGTCGTCGCTGTCACTGGTGCTCAACACCGGCGGCCTGTCACAGCTCGGCGACATCATCCACAACTTCAACGCTGCGTTGTCCGGGCGTCAGGAAAAGATCCGCGACCTGCTCACCCGGCTCGACCAATTCGTGGGCACGCTGGACGAACAGCGCGACAACATCATCGCGTCGATTCAGTCGCTGAACCGGCTTGCCAACACGTTCGCCGGCCAACGCGACGTGATCACCGACGCGCTGAAGAAGATACCGCCGGCGCTGGACGTGCTGGTCAAAGAACGGCCGAACATCACCACCGCGTTGGAGAAGCTCGGCACGTTCAGCGACACCACCACGCAACTCGTCAACGACAGCCAGGCCTATTTGATCCGCAATCTGCAAAACCTCGAGCCGATCTTCCGCTCGCTCGCCGATGTCGGACCCGATCTCGCTGCCGCTCTCGCCTATATTCCCCACTTCCCGTACAGCCAGGACCTGATCGACCGAGCTGTCCGCGGGGACTACGCCAATCTATTTGCGGTGTTCGACATTTCGCGGGAACGCTTGAAGCGCGGCTTGCTTCTCGGCACGCGCTGGGGGGAGCCGGGCGCGGTGCTGCCGCCGGCACCCGGCGAGCCGTACTTCATGCGGGACATGTTCGACCCGGTCAACCCGGTGAACACCGCGTTGAGCGCCGGCCTCGCTCCGCCGCAGCCGGACACCCCGCCCGGCGTGCCGCGCGCACCGGTCACACAGGCCGCCGCGCCGCAGGCACCGCCCGCTGCCGCGCCGGCTCCGTTGACGTCGCCGGGTGCGGTGCCACCTGGCGGGACGCCTCCGACACCGGATGCCGCGCCCGCGGCCGAAACGCCTTTCCTGCCATCGCAAATGGATATGGGTAGCTGATGCTCACGCGTTTTGTCCGAATCCAGCTGACGATCTTCACGATCGCGTCGATCGTCGGCGTGCTGGCAATGGTCTTCTTCTACATCCAAGCGCCGACCCTGCTGGGCATCGGTCGTATGTCGGTCACGCTGGAGCTGCCCGCGGCGGGCGGCCTGTACCGCTTCAGCAACGTCACCTACCGAGGCGTGGAGGTCGGCAAGGTCACCTCCGTGGAGCTGACTCGAGACGGCGCGAAAGCCGTGATGTCGCTCAACACGTCGCCGAAGATCCCCGCCAACCTCGAGGCGCAGGTGCGCAGCATCTCGGCGGTGGGCGAGCAGTATGTCGAGCTGCGCCCGCGCACCGACTCGGGCCCTTACCTGCACAACGGTTCGGTGATCGCCAAGAGCGACACGACGATTCCGCAGGACGTCGGTCCGATGATCGATCAGCTCAGCGAACTGCTCAAGAGCATTCCGAGGGACAAGATCAGCGCATTGCTCGACGAGACGTTCAAGGGCTTCAACGGCGCGGGCTATGACCTCAGCTCGCTCGCCGACTCGTCGGCCAAGCTCTCCGGCGATCTGAACCGCGTCGGCGACAACACCCGTGACCTCTACAACGACGCGGGTCCGCTGCTCGACAGTCAGGCCCAGACCAGCGACTCGATCAAGCTGTGGTCACGAAGCCTGTCGGGAATCACTCAGCAGCTCGTCACCGACGACCCGCAGATCCGCACCGTGCTGCGCAAGGGGCCGGGCGCGTTCGACGAAGCCTCGGCGCTGCTGTCACAGATCAAGCCGACCTTGCCGGTGCTGCTGGCCAACTTGAAGACCATCAGCCAAATCCTCGTGGTGTATCACGCTGGGGTGGAACAACTTCTGGTGATCCTTCCGCCGGACGTCGCGGGCATCCAGGCCGTCGCGCCGTCGAAGAACCAGACGGGATGGGCGCTGGGCGACTTCGCGATCGACATCAGCGACCCGCCGCCCTGCACAGTCGGCTTCCTGCCGCCGAGCCTGTGGCGGAGTCCAGCGGACACCACAACCCTCGACACCCCGGACGGGTTGTACTGCAAGCTTCCGCAGGATTCGCCGATAGCGGTCCGCGGTGCCCGCAACGCACCGTGCATGGAGGTTCCGGGTAAGCGCGCGCCCACCGTCGAAATGTGCCGCAGCCCGGAGCCTTTCAAGCCGCTGGCCATGCGGCAGCATTCGCTCGGGCCCTACCCGTTCGATCCCAACATCGTGTCTCAAGGGGTTCCGCTCGACGACCGGGCCACATTCGGTGATCAGATATTCGCGCCGGTGCAGGGAACACCGCTGCCGCCGGGTGTCGGGCCACCCGCGGCGCCGCCACCCGTGCCGCCGGCCGGTGCCGTCCAGAATCCGGCTCCTCCAACATCGAATCCGCTTGCGCCAGCTGCTGATTCGGTGCCGCCCGATTCCGGTGCGGTGACACCGCACGGTCCGCCTCCTGGCCCCGTGCCGGACGGCGCTGTGCCGCAGGCCGCTCCCAGCGCATCGGACGGACCCACTGCCGCGCCGACAGCCGCTGTGGCGCAATATGATCCGCGCACCGGGCGCTACTTCTCCCCGGACGGACAGATGTATCAGCAACTGGGCGTGGGGACGTCGGCGTCGGCGACGCCGCCGAAGACGTGGCAGGACATGCTGCCGAAGTAGAGCCGCGTCAGGCGATCTTGACCAGCTTGAACGGCATTCGGATCACCAGGAGCTTGTTGAAGCCGCAGGCCCCGCTGGGGCCGGTGGTGGCGTCCTCGCCCGCCAAGATCGGCGAACCGACCTTGACGAATCCCGTTTCCGGGTCGACGGGATAGAACCGGTAGACCTGCTCGCCGGTGGCTGAGGTGCCGTCAGCGCAGGTCTCCCAGCCCGGCAGTTCCCGGCGCACCAACCACGATCCGGAGATGAACGACATGCCGGCGGTCCAGCCTTGATCGCTGGTGACGGTGCCGGTACACGTCAGCGGGTTCGGGCACGACGAGCTGATGGTCCAGGTGCTGCGGACGGTCGCCTCGTCGTGGTAGCTGTCGTTGGTTCTGGCCCATTCGCCGTTCGACGTGGCCGCGTATGTTCCGTTGAGCGCCGGGTCGTTGTCGGCATTGGCAATGCCCGGGCCCGGGCCACCGATTGCGGCGGCAGCCGCCAGTAACACCCCTGCTATCGCACCGATCGAACGCACCGATCGCTCCTCGTGGGAAATGGCATTCTCAGAACGGGAGAATAACATCGGGGGCCCTCAGAGCGGCTCGAACGCGGAAATCAGCCAGGACCCATCGACCTTCGAGAGCGTGACACGAACTGCGGCCTGGCTGGGCACCGGAGCAGGCTGCGCCTTGCTTTCGGACGTCTTGTCGACGAACACCAGCACCTTGGCCGAATCGGGCCTGATGTCTTCCACCGCCGCCTGAACCACGTTTGCCGTGGTGGCGATCTGCTTGTCTCGCGCCGTCGACGCCATGACCTGCTGCGTGAAGTTGGTGTAGTAGGCCAGAAAGTCGCCCGTGAGATGCGACTTGGCGTTGGCGATGTCCTTGTCGAGGCTCTCGGGCGAGTACGACAACACCGCGACGGCACCTTTTGTGGCCGCGTCTTCGGCGGACTGGCGTGCGCGCTGATCGGTCAGCTGCTCGGGGCGGTACTGCTCGACGTACACAAATGCGGCCAGCCCGACCGCGAGCAGCACCAGTGCGACAAGCGCAATCGCGCGCCATCGTGCTTGCGCCCAGTTCGCGATGCGCACGAGCGCCGTCGTCCTCGGCCGGTGCGCGGGTTCGTCGACGCGCGCGTCGTCGACGTCGGTGGGGGACTGGTTGGTGGTCAATTGACGAACTCGAACTGTGAGGTCTTGAGCTGGCCGTCGTCTTCTTTGAGGGACACGCTGATGCGCCACGTCGCCGACGGCAGCTTCTGGTTGTCTTTGGTGGTGCCGTCGGAGGTCGCGGCGACCAGAACCACGGCCGAATCGTCGGTCATCGACTCGACGGCCGCTGCTTTCACGGCGAGTGTGGTGCGCACCCCGGACCGCTCGACACCCTTGGCGATCTCGTCTGCTCCACCGGCCTGCAGGGCCTGCTTGAACTGCCCGGTGGAGTTTTCGACGACGCGCTGCATCTGTTGGCCGACCGTGGCTGGATCCAGCGACATCATTGTGACCACACTCTGTCGCGCTGCGGCGGCGAACTCCGCTTCGCGCTGCCGATGGCGATCCACATCGCGTACATGCCAGAGCATCCATCCGGTCAAGGCCAGCGCGGCGACGACAATCAGCACAGCGGCGCCTACGGCCGTCTTCGCAAACATTGCCGGACGGCGTGACCGCCAGCGCGCTCGACGGTCGGCGCGGGCAGCCTTATCGACCTGCCGCCGTAGTTCCTCGGCCCGGGCACGGGCGGCATCGGCGCGAGCCTGCGCCTCCCGCGCTGCTGTCGCGGCGTCCTCGATCGGCATCTCCTCGACGCCGATGGAGCCTTCGGGGTGGGCGTCGAGCACCGTTGCTCGGCGCTTCCGCGGCGACACTTGCTTACTCGCTCCTCCCGTGCGCGGGCGACTTCGTCGCTGGTTCCGGTGCAAGAGCAGCCACCCTATCACCGGGGGCTCGGCGAATCTTCTCCGAAATGAAGAACTTCCTTCTCGGTTATGTCAGAGTAGCGACGTGAAACTCTGCGCGCTTGCCGGGACGGGGTTGTTGGCCGCTGGATTGCTCACCGCGGCGCCACCGGCAACAGCGGGGCCGACGGTCTGCGACGTGCCGGCGTGCACGCCGGGCATCCAGCCGGGAGCCGTCTTGGGGGCGCCGTGTGACAACACCACCTACTACGTGTTCGGCGTGACCGACTGGGGCCGGCTGGTGTTCTGCGGGTCGCCGCGCCGATACGAGCCGCGGTGGTTCCGGTCCCCGTCGATGTTCGGCATCAAGGACGAGAACACCGACTGCAACAACTATCAAAACGGTGTGGCCCAGGCTCCCGACGGGCTCTTCCTCACCTGCGTGCCCGTCGAAGGCCAGGCGCTTTGGCTGCGTGGCGACACCTAGCCGCGCGCCTACTTCACTGGCGTGAACTTGATGTTCAGCTCGGTGAGCCCGCGCAGGATGAACGTCGGCTCATAGGTGTAGTTGCGCTGACCGGCCGGGCCGTGCTTTTCCTCGTCAATGGTGATGTCCGCCAGGCGATCCAGGATGCGCTCCATCGACACCCTGCCCTCGACACGCGCCAGCGGAGCACCCGGACACGAGTGGATGCCGCGGCTGAACGCGATGTGCTCGCGAACGTTGCGTCGGTCGAGTTGGAACTCGTGCGGATTGTCGAATCGCTGCGGATCGCGGTTGGCCGCACCGGGGCTCACCATCACGGTGGTGCCGGCCGGGATCGGAATGTCGCCCAGCGTCGTCGACTTGCGGGCCATCCGGAACACGCTCTTGACCGGGCTGTCCATCCGCAGGCACTCCTCGATGAAGTTCGGAATGCGGCTGCGATCCTCGCGCAACTGCTGCTGGATGTCGGGACGGTCGCCGAGCACACGCAGCGCTGCCGACAGCAGCTTGGCCGTGGTCTCCTGTCCGGCGCCGAACAAGAACGTCGCGGTGCGCACCACGTCGGTCACTTCGGGCGTGGACCCGTCCGGGTACTTCGCCGTCGCCAGTCCGGTCAGCACGTCGTCGCGGGGGTTCTTGCGCCGGTCCTCGATGTAGTAGCTGAACTTCTCGTCGGCCCATTCCAACGGGTTGGTGGCGATCGGCTCGTGGTCGAGTCCGCCGATTCGTGAACCCGGCCGCTCGGCGCCGAAGTTGGCACGGAACTCTTCGTGATCCTCCTCGGGCACCCCGAGCAGGTCGGCGACGACGATCAGCGAGAACGGCCTGGCATACGCGGCCAGGAATTCGCACTTCCCGTCGTCGATGAACTCGTCGATGTAGCGGTCGGCGAGCCGCCACATGAAGTCTTCGTTCTCCTTGAGCCGTTTCGGCGTCAGCAGTCGGCTCAACAGCGATCGAGCGTCGGTGTGGTACGGCGGGTCCATGGTCACCATGTGCTCGTACATCGGGATCTCGGTGCGGTGTTGCTCGATCAGCGCAGAGATGTCGTCACCCTCGGGCGTGAACGGGATCGGGGTGAACGGCCCGGCGACGGCCACGCACGACGAGTAGGACTCGACGTCCTTGTAGACGGCGTTCGCCGCCTCCCAGCTGGTGACGGCCAGCACGCCGTTGTTGATCGGACAACATGTGGGATTCTGGCCGCGAAGGTGATCGAAGTACGGGTGAGGGTCGGGGATGAGCGATGGGTCGGTGAAGTAGTCGACCCCGTCGAAGTTCGTCATAGGTGTGATTGCCTCCTGAAGCCCTCACTCGATAGGCCCGAGCGACGTATGCTGTGCATCTGCTTAGCATGGTGCCGGGGCGGGGTCAAGGCAAGAGCGAGGTGCGATGACATCGAGTCGCAGAATCGGCGCTGCGGACGCCAAGAACCGCGGCGTGCTGCTGGACGCCGCAGAGCGGCTGATTCTCGAAGAGGGTTACGCCGCAGTGACTTCCCGGCGTCTGGCCGAACGCGCCGGGCTCAAGCCGCAACTCGTCCACTATTACTTCCGCACGATGGAAGACCTGTTCTTGGAGGTGTTCCGGCGCCGCGCCGAGCAAGGCCTCAAGGCGCAGGCTGACGCCCTGGATTCCGCGCAGCCGCTGTGGGCGCTGTGGCGGCTGAGCTCAAACGCCGCCACGAGCCGGTTCATGATGGAGTTCGCGGCGCTGGCGAACCACCGCAAGACGATGCGGGCCGAGATCGCGCACTACGCCGAACGGTTCCGGGAGGAGCAGTGGCGAACGTTGGCAACCGCGCTGGCGCGCTACGACGCCGACCCGGAAACCATGCCGCCGATCGTGTGGTCGGTCCTGTTCACCAGCCTGTCGACCGTGCTGGCGATGGAGAAGGGTCTCGGCGTGTCGCTGGGCCACGCGGAAACGGTCGAGGTGGTCGAGCGTTACCTTCGCCGGCTGGAGGGCGAGCCGGCGGACGCGCTGCGGCCCTGAGCTACCAGGTGCGCATCGAGCAGAGCACGCCCTTCGCGCCGTCATTGCTGACCTTGACGACGCCGTCGACCGCGATCTCGCAGTGGAAGTTCGGCGTGCCGGGCTCTGGACCGGTGTTCGCGATCACCATCGCCCACCACTCCGGCTTCTGCAGATCCAGCTCGAACGACCACGGGTGCCCGGGCCCGATGTCGGCTTCGACGTTCGGCATGAACTCGTACGGATTGTGGCTCCAGTCGGCGAAGACCGCAGGCTCGTGGTCGAGGTAGTAGATCTCCGCATAGATCGGGTTCTGTGCCGTGAGCGTGTACTTCACGTGATGAAGGGGAGCGACGACGACGTCGTCGTCGGCATATGACGGCGCCGCTGCGCCGAACGCGGTGGCCGCGAGCACTATCGCCGACACAGCACCTGCGATGGTCCGAGTCATCTGGCGCGCCTCATCACTCGTTCAGCGGCCTCCCAGTGTTCGTCCCCAACCCACAGCCGCGCAAAAGAGGCTACCGCTTCGTCGGGCGAAACACCGCTGATTACGCGCTTGATCTCAGCCGCTGGGCGGTTCGCCAGCGACCGGGCCAGCGTCCGCCAGTCGTCGTCGAACGACGCCCGCGGCACCACCTGGTCCACGAGGCCGATGCGCTGGGCCTCGACGGCGTTCAGTGCGGTGCCCGACCCGGCCAGCAGCAGCGCCCGTCCGGGCCCGACCAGCGCTGCCAGCCGCTCCGCGCCGCCCCAGGCGGGCATGATCTCGAGCGACACCTGGTTGAACGCGATCTTGACGTCCTCGGCGGCGATCCGGATGTCGGCGGCAACTGCCACCTCGGCGCCGCCGCCGAACGCGTGACCGTTGAGTGCGGCGACCACCGGCGCGCGAAACTGCGCCAGCCGATCGCAGATGGTCCGCATCCGCCACGCCATCGCGGACGCGTCCTCGACGGTGCGCAGCGCGGCGAGTTCCTTCAAATCTCCGCCGGAGACGAACGCCTTGTCGCCGGCGCCCCGCACGACGAGCGCCCGGACGTCCGCCGAGGCGTCGAGATCGTCGAGGGCCTTCTCGAGTTGGCCCATCGTGTCCAACGAGATCGCGTTGCGCGCGTGGGGGCGGTCGATGGTGAGTACGGCCAGTCCGTCGTCGACCTCCACGTCCACCATGTGACCGTTCTCCGATGCGATATTGGCATTCTCCCTGCGGGAGAATAGCATCTCCAACGTCATGATCATCGCCGGTCGAAGCGTCGTCACGCGGCCCATTCCCGCCGAGTTGGCCAAGCGCTACGAGGACGAGGGGTGGTGGACCCGGGAGACGCTCGGCGACGTGCTGGCCCGCGGTCTGGCCGCGTTTCCCGACACCGGTTTCCAGGTGCACTCCGAGGTGCGGCCGTGGTCGGGCACGTATCGCGACGTCGAGCAGATCGCACGACGACTCGCCGCGGGACTGCACGCGCGCGGCGTGGGCCCCGGTGACGTGGTCGCGTTCCAGCTGCCGAACTGGATGGAGGCGGCGGCAACGTTCTGGGCGTCGGCGCTGCTCGGGGCGGTGGTCGTGCCGATCGTGCACTTCTACGGCCGCAAGGAGCTCGCACACATCCTGCGCGCCGCACAGCCGCGGGTGTTGATCACCGCCGAACGGTTCGGCCGCATGGAGTATCAGCGCGACCTGTGTCCAGACGTTCCAATCGTCGGCTTGGTCGGCGCCGATGCGGGGGCACGCTTCGACGACTTGCTCGCCGACGAGCCGATGCCCGGCACGCTGCCGGCCGACCCTGCCGAGCCGGCGTTGCTCGCGTTCACGTCCGGCACCACCAGCGACCCCAAGGGCGTCGTCCACAGCCATCAGACGATCGTGTGCGAGACCCGGCAACTGCACGCGAACTATCCGCCCGATCGCGGCAGGCAGCTCACCGCGGCGCCGGTCGGGCATTTCATCGGGATGCTCGGCGCGTTCCTGATACCGGTGATCGACGGCGCCCCGATCGACCTCGTCGACCACTGGGACCCGGCCGAGGTGCTGGCGCTGATGAAGCGGGAGGGCCTGGCGATCGGAGGTGGCCCGCCGTACTTCTTCACCAGCCTGCTCGACCACCCGGACTTCACCGACGAACACCTGCAGCACATGAAGTCGGCCGGCCTCGGAGGCTCGACCGTGCCCGCGGCGGTCACGCGGCGGCTGACCGATCTCGGCATTCACGTGTTCCGGTCCTACGGCAGCACCGAACACCCATCGGTCACCGGTACGCCGCACGACGGCCCGGAAGACAAGCGGCTGCTCACCGACGGCTGCCCGCGGCCCGGAGTCGAGATCCGGCTCGGCGACGACGGCGAGATCTTCAGCCGCGGGCCCGACCTGTGCCTGGGCTACATCGACGAGACGATGACGCGGGCCGCGTTCGACGACGAGGGGTGGTACCGGACCGGCGACGTCGGTGTGCTCGACGACGACGGTTACCTGACCATCACCGACCGCAAGTCCGACGTGATCATCCGCGGCGGAGAGAACATCAGCGCGTTGGAGGTCGAGGAAGTGCTACTGGCCATGCCGGCAGTGGCCGAGGCCGTCGTGGTGGCCGCCCCGGACGCGCGACTGGGCGAGCATGTGGCGGCGGTTCTGCGGGTACGGCCGGGATCTGCGATGCCGACGCTCGACGAGGTCCGCCGGCACTTCGAGGCCCAGGGCGTGGCGCCGCAGAAATGGCCCGAGGAGCTGCACGAAGTCCACGACTATCCGCGCACCGCCAGCGGCAAGATCCAGAAGTCCGCCGTGCGTGAGCACGTCAGGGCGCAAGCGCGTGAGCAGGTCACGGCACGAGGCCCCCAGCGTGTTGCCACACCACATGCGTGAGAATAGGATTCTCTCGAGATGAAAAGGAGAGTTTCATGGGCCAACTGTCGCATCGGGTCGACATTCCGTTTCCCCTGTTCGATGCGGACAACCACCTATACGAGCCGCCGGAGGCGCTGACCAAGTACCTGCCGAAGGAGTACAAGGACGTCGTCCAGTACGTCCAGGTCAACGGCCGCACCAAGATTGCGATCCGCGGCCAGATCAGCAACTACATCCCCAATCCCACCTTCGAGGTGGTCGCCCGGCCCGGGGCGTGGGAGGAGTACTTCAAGTTCGGCAATCCGGAGGGCAAGACGCGTCGCGAGCTGTTCGGCGAGCCGATGAGGGCGATCCCGGCGTTCTTCGAGCCGGGTCCTCGCCTCGAGAAGATGGACGAGCTCGGCGTCGACCGCACGCTGATGTTCCCGACGCTGGCCAGCCTGATCGAGGAGCGGCTGCGCGACGACCCCGTCGCGATCCACGTGCTCATCCACGCGCTGAACCAGTGGCTCGACGAGGTGTGGGGCTTCAACTACAAGAACCGCATCTTCACCACACCTGTCATCACACTGCCGATCGTCGAGAAGGCGATCGAGGAGTTGGAGTGGGTGGTCAAGCGGGGTGCGCGGGCAATTCTCATCCGGCCGGCGCCGGTGCCCGGGTTCCGCGGGCCGCGGTCGTTCGCGCTTCCGGAGTTCGACCCGTTCTGGCAGAAGGTCGTCGAGTACGACGTGCTGGTCGGCATGCACTCGTCGGACAGCGGCTACTCGCGCTACATCTCCGAGTGGGACGGCACCGCCCAGGAGATGCTGCCGTTCCAGACCAACGCGATGGCGATCCTCAACGAGTGGCGCCCGATCCAGGACGCGGTGGCCTCGTGGGTGATTCACGGCGCGCTGTTCCGGTTCCCGGATCTGAAGGTGGCCATCGTCGAGGCGGGGTCGAAGTGGATGTTCCCGCTGCTGGATCAGATGGCCGAGGTTTACAAGAAAACCCCGGAGAGCTTTCCCGGCAACCCCATCGAGGAGATCAAGAACCGCATCCACGTCAGCCCGTTCTACGAGGAGGGCATCGACGACCTGATCAACCTGGTGGGCGTCGACCGCGTGCTCTACGGCTCGGACTGGCCGCACCCCGAGGGGCTGGCGGAGCCGACGCACTTCGTGACCGCGCTCGAGCATCTTTCGGTCGAGGATCAGGCCAAGATCATGGGCGGTAACCTGGGTCGCCTCGTCACGGTGTGACCTGCCCTGGCTGGCGGACCATCCCTGAGATGGTCTTGAGCGCAGCGGACCGCTTCGGCGACGCGGAAGCCGTCGTCGACGGTCCGTTGCGCCTTTCCTTCACGCAGCTGGTCGACCGGATCCGTTGCGCTGCAGGCAGTTTGGCAGCCGCCGGGGTGGACAAGGGCGACCGGGTGGCCATCTGGGCACCCAACTGCGCGGAATGGATCGTCGCCGCGTTCGGTCTGCTGACGGCCGGGGGAGTGCTGGTGCCGGTCAACACCCGGTTCAAGGCCCCGGAGGCCGCCGACGTGATCACGCGCAGCGGCGCGAAGCTGGTGTTGGTGCAAAAGGGTTTCCTCGGCCAGGAATTCGACGTCCCGCCCGGCGTGCCGGCGATCGACATCAAGTCCGACTTCCTGGCCAGCGGGCAGCCGTTCGACCAGCGAGTGAACGAGCTCGACGGCACCGAGATCGCCGACATCATCTTCACGTCCGGCACGACGGGCCGACCCAAGGGCGTGATGATGAATCACCGGCAGACCTTGCGGGCGTACGAGGAGTGGGCGACGCTCGCCGATCTGCGCGAGGGTGACCGGTATCTGATGATCAACCCGTATTTCCACACGTTTGGGCTGAAGGCCGGTCTGATCGCGTCCTTTCTGCGCGGTGCGACGATGTTGCCGGTCGCGGTGTTCGACATCGACCGGGTAGTGGAATTGATAGCGCGCGAACAGGTTTCGATGCTGCCAGGGCCGCCGACGTTGTATCACTCGCTGCTGACGGTGCGCGACAAGAGCAAACTGTCGTCGTTGCGGGCGGGCGTGACGGGAGCTGCTGACATCCCCGTCGAACTGATCCGCCGCGTGCTCGAAGAGCTTCCGTTCCAGACGCTGATGACCGGCTACGGGCTCACCGAGGCCGGCAACGTCACGCTGTCTCGGCCCGGCGATTCGTTCGAGGACCGGGCCACCACGGCCGGCCTGCCCTGCGACGGCGTCGAGGTCCGGATCGCCGACGACGGGGAAGTGCTTGTTCGTGGCTACAACGTCATGCAGGGCTACTTCGACGACCCGGCGGCCACCGCCGAGGCCGTCGACCCCGACGGGTGGCTGCACACCGGCGACCTGGGCAGCATCGACGACTCCGGGCGCCTGCGGATCGTCGGGCGCAAGAAGGACATGTTCATCGTCGGCGGCTTCAATGCTTACCCCGCCGAGATCGAGGGGTTTTTGTTGCAGCACCCTGCGGTGGCGCAGGCGGCGGTCGTCGGTGTGCCGGACGAGCGACTCGGGCAGGTCGGTAAGGCTTTCGTGGTGCCGAAGGCGCCTGTCACAGCTCAGGAACTGATCGACTGGGCCCGAGAGCGCATGGCCGGCTTCAAAGTGCCGCGCTATGTCGAATTCCTCGACGAGCTGCCTCTCAATGCCACCGGCAAGGTCCAGAAAGACCGCCTGCAGTAGGGGGCGTAAGTGATGTTTGCCGAATCCGGAAATGGTGTTTCCGCAGCCAGAGCACCCCGTGTGTGGCCTTCGAGTGGCTTGGCCTGGCAGCCGATGAGGAGCTAGTGATAACGTGGTTCTCCAATCGAGCGCCGACACGGAGGAGGGCCAAGGCCGATGGGCCACTGTTCTGGCTGCCCCTCGGCGCAGAATTGTCCGGTCAAAGGCCTTGCGGCCGACCACTGAGACCGGAGTTCGGTATGACTGATTCATGGGCGACGAAGCGCATGGCCGAGGCGGTGACGACGTGACCACGCGCGTCAGCCGCGACGTCGCGGACGCCACCACCGAAGACGCCGCGGCAGCCGACATCGGAGCGCTGCTCGAGCAGGCCGAAGCCGAGGCGGCAGAGGCGGAGGCTGCTGCTGCAGCGGCGCGGGCGCGGGTTTCCGAACTGCGGTCGAGCAGTGGCAACTCTGATCTGCTCGACCTCGACCTGCCCGCCGAAAAGCCTCGGCGCCGTTCGCTGCGGCTGCGGCTGAGCCGGCCGGGATGGCCCTTTGTTGCGAAAAGCCTTGCCGCGCTGGTGATTTGCGCCTGCCTGGCCGGCAGCGGGTACATCCTGTGGCAACACCACGAGGCCACAGCTCGCAACCAGCGTGCAGCAACGTTCGCCGCTGCGGCCAGCGACGGAATCACCGCGATGACGTCGTTGGACTACCGGCACGCCAAGGAGGACGTGCAGCGCATCATCGACCACTCGACCGGCAGCTTCCGCGACGACTACGAAGTCCGGGCCGACGACTTCGTCAAGGTCGTCGAAGCGTCGAAAGTGGTCGCTCGGGGCACGGTGACCAAGACGGGCGTCGAATCGATGTCCGAGAACGAGGGTGTCGTGTTGGTGGCCGCCACGGAGGAGATCACCAACGCCGCCGGCAACAAGCAACCTCGCCTCTACCGCTTCCGCGTCACGGTCAGCCCCGACGACGACCAACTCAAGATGTCCCGGGTGGAGTTCGTGCCGTGACAGACAACGAACCAGACAGGGCAATCGTCGAGATCGAGGCAACCGAGGCGCACGAGCCGGGGCCGTCCGCCGATGAGACCCGCGAGGGCCGGCTGGCCCGCCTTCGTAGCCTCGCCCGGCCACGGCACGTGAACGTCGGCCGCGCGCTGTGGATCGGCGGGGTCGCCGCTGCGCTGATACTCCTCGCGGCGCTCGCCTACTTCGTCTACTGGCCCGACAGACAGACAAGGCCTGACGATGCGCACGCGGCGGAGGTCGCAGCGTCGGAGGGCACCGTCGCGGTCTACTCCTACGGGTCGACGTCGGTCGACCGCGACATCGCCAATGCCAAATCGCATCTGACGGGCGAGTTCCTGGGGCAGTACGAACACGATGCCTCCAGCGCAGTCGCAGCGATCGCAAAGCAGAAGGTCATGAAGACCAACGCCACCGTGGCCGCGGCCGCAGTGTCGGGTGAACTGCGTCCCGACACCGCCGACGTGCTGGTCTTCCTCAACCAGACCACCACCACGCTCGACAGCCCGGCGCCGTCGATGGCGTCGCGCAGCGTGGTGGTCACCCTGACGAAAGTTGACGGTAAATGGCTGATTTCGTCACTGAAGCCGGTATGACGGTGCCATGAGCATTTCGCTGCTGCTGGAGATGGCCGCATCGGCTGACGCGGACCGAGAAGCGTTGGTGGCGAACGGAACCCGGCTTACGGTCGGCGAGTTGAGCGATCTTGCCGACGGTGCCGCCGGCGTGATCGCCGAGTCGGGCGCCGCCAGCGTGGCGTACGTGGGCACCGGCGGCACGATGCTGCCGCTGCTGATCTTTGGCTCGGCCCGGGCCGCTCGCCCGTTCACGCCGTTGAACTACCGGCTCAGCGCCGAGGGCTTGCACGAGCTGATCGCCCGGTTGCCAGAGCCGCTGGTGGTGTTCGACGACGACTATCGCGCAATGGTGGCCGGCGCGGGCGTAAAGTCCGTCAGCTCCGAGGATTTCGTCGCGATGGCGCGCGCCGGCGAGCCGGCTGCCGAGTTCGCCGACCCCGAGGCGGTCGCGATCGTGCTGTTCACGTCCGGCACCACGTCGCGCCCCAAGGCGGTCGAGTTGTCCCACCACAACTTGACGAGCTACGTGATGGGAACCGTCGAGTTCGCGTCGGCGGAGCCCGGCGATGCCGCGTTGATCTGCGTGCCGCCGTACCACATCGCCGGAGTGGGGGCGGCGCTGTCGAACCTGTATGCGGGCCGAAAGATGGTGTACCTCACCAGGTTCGATCCCAAAGAATGGATCAGGCTGGTGCGCGACGAGGCGGTGACGACGGCCACCGTGGTACCCACCATGCTGGACCGGATCGTCAGCGAGCTCGAGGCGCGGCCGACGCCGCTGCCGACGCTGCGCACGCTGGCCTATGGCGGCTCGAAAGTGCCTCTGCCGCTTGTTCGTAAGGCGCTGGACCTGCTGCCCGGTGTCGGGTTCGTCAACGCCTACGGGCTCACCGAGACCAGCTCTACCATCGCCGTTCTGACGCCGGAGGACCACCGCGAGGCGCATCAGGCCACCGACGAGGCGGTCCGGCGACGGCTGGCCTCGGTGGGCCGGCCGGTGCCCGGCATCGAAGTACAGATCCGCGGCGAGGACGGCACCGTGCTCGGCCCCGGCGAATCCGGCGAGCTGTTCGTGCGCGGCGATCAGGTGTCGGGAAAGTACGCCGAGATCGGGTCGGTGCTGGACGAGCAAGGTTGGTTTCCCACACGCGATGTCGCGGTGCTCGACAGTGACGGCTATCTGTTCATCGGCGGCCGATCCGACGACACGATCATCCGCGGCGGTGAGAACATCGCGCCCGCCGAGGTCGAGGACGTGCTCGTGGAGCACCCGCTGGTTCGCGACGTCGCGGTCGTGGGTGTCGACGATGCCGAGTGGGGCCAGATCATCGTCGCGGTGGTGGTGCCGGTCGACGGGGCGGAGCCGGATCCCGACGAGTTGCGTGCACACGTCCGCAAGAGCCTTCGCGGATCGCGCACTCCCGACCGGGTGGTGTTCCGTGCTGAGCTGCCGACCACGCCCACCGGAAAAGTCTTGCGGCGCGAGCTGATCGACGAACTGCTGGAGAAGAAGGGACTGGGCCGATGAGCGCTTGCGCGAAGAGGAGAATGCAATGATCAAGACGGGCACTCGGCTCAAGAGCCAGGTGTGTGACACCGAAGTCATCGTGATCAAGACCGGTGACGGTCTGGACGACCTGCGCGCGGGTGGGGTACCGATGCGCGAACTCGGCGCCGACACCGACGGCGACGCGAAGCTCGACCCGAACTTCTCCGACGGCAACATCATGGGCAAGCGCTACGTCGACCCAAGCGGTGCCGAGGTGCTGGTCACCAAGGCCGGCGCCGGAACGCTTTCCATCGGCGAGGTCCCGCTGACCATCAAAGAAGCCAAGCCGCTGCCAGCCAGTGACTGACTCCGGGGGAGCCGCTAATCGCTCGCTGGTGATCGCGTCGGACTACCGCATCCCCGACCCGGCGCGCGTGCCGCGACTCCTCGAGAGCCGCAAGTCGGCTCTGGCCGAAATCGGCGCACACCACGTGTTCGTGCACGCTTCGACCGCCGACTACGGGCGCGTCCTGGTCTCCATCGTCGTACGCAACCACGAGCCGATCGTGGAACTCCTGCGCTCCCGGGTGTTTTTCGAATGGTTCGACGCCGTGGGTGTCACGGACATCCCCGCGGTGTTCGCCGGTGAGCTCGTCGACGCCATCGACGTCGCCGGCTCAGCGACCCTGGCCGCACCCAGCGTGGTGGTCGCGGCGATGATCTCGGTGGACGACGTGTCCAGGCTGCTCGAGACGTTCAACCAGGGGCTGGACCGCCTGCGCCTCGCCGGCATCCAAAAGACGTGGGTTTTCCGGGCTTTCGACGATTCGCACGAGGTGCTGATCCTTCAGCAGATCGACGACGAGGACGATGCGCGCCAATGGATCAGCAATCCGGACGTCGCGGCGGAGTGGATCCAAAGTGCCGGACTGGGCGCCTACCCGCCGCTGTTCGTGGGCAAGCTGCTGCACGCGATGCGCATCGACGAGAACCTCTGATGTACGTGTGCCTGTGCAACGGCGTGACCAGCCAGACGGTCGCGGAGGTCGTTGCGCAGGGCGCGTCGACTACGAAAAAAGTCGCAAAGGCATGCGGTGCCGGGGCGGACTGCGGTCGGTGCCGGCGCACCGTTCAGGCGATCATCAAGGCGACGTCCTCTGCTTGCGGGGGCCCAGGCGTCGCGCGAAACCCGTTGACTGATAGGAGGTTGGGTCATGACTCATGACTACGCGCTCGATGTCGGCTTGCTGATCCTGCGGCTGGTGTTGGGCCTGACGCTGGCCGCACACGGTCTCAACAAGTTCTTCGGCGGCGGCCGGATTCCCGGCACCGCCCGGTGGTTCGAGAGCATCGGGATGAAGCCGGGCACGCTGCATGCGCGCATCGCGGCGGTCGCCGAGACCGCGGCCGGGTTGGGGCTCGCGGTCGGCTTGTTGACGCCGATCCCGGCGGCCGGGTTCGTCGCACTGATGCTAGTCGCGGCGTGGACCGTGCACCGGCCCAACGGCTTCTTCATCGTCAAGGAGGGCTGGGAGTACAACCTGGTGCTGGCGCTCAGTGCGGTGGCCGTCGCGACGATCGGGGCCGGCCGGTTGAGCCTGGACTGGGCGATCTTCGGCCACAACTGGATGGACGGCTGGGCTGGTCTGGCGATCTCGCTGGGGCTGGGGCTGGCCGGTGGCATCGGGCAGCTGCTGATCTTCTACCGGCCGCCCGCCAAGGTTCAGTGATTTCGGTGCGTTATCCGGCGCTGAGCGCACGGTAACGCACCGAAATCGCTGATTGACATGGGCGCGCGCGAGTGAAAGAGTGCTGAGCGACTGCTCAACATTCGTGTGAAATGAGGTTTCCGATGGCTGGCCGAGTCGAGGGCAAAGTTGCGTTCATCACCGGCGCTGCACGCGGACAGGGCCGCGCGCACGCGGTGCGACTGGCCCAAGAGGGTGCCGACATCATCGCCGTCGACATCTGTCGGCAGATCGACACGGTGCAGATTCCGCTCTCCACGCCCGAAGACCTGGCCGAGACCGCCGATTTGGTGAAGGCGCAAAACCGCCGGATCTACACCGCCGAGGTCGACGTGCGGGACTACGACGCGCTCAAAGCCGCCGTGGATGCGGGCGTGGAGCAGCTGGACCGGCTGGACATTATCGTCGCCAACGCCGGCATCGGAAACGGTGGTGCGACGCTGGACAAGACCAGCGAACCCGACTGGACCGACATGATCGACGTCAACCTCGGCGGTGTCTGGAAGACGGTGAAGGCGGGCGTCCCGCACATCCTGGCCGGCGGCCGTGGCGGTTCGATCATCTTGACCAGTTCGGTCGGCGGCCTGAAGGCCTATCCGCACACCGGTCACTATGTGGCGGCCAAGCACGGCGTCGTCGGCTTGATGCGGACATTCGCAGTTGAGTTGGGCCAGCACAACATTCGGGTCAACTCCGTGCACCCGACGAACGTGAACACTCCGCTGTTCATGAACGAGGGCACGATGAAGCTGTTCCGGCCCGACCTCGAGAACCCCGGCCCCGACGACATGAAAGTGGTCGCGCAGATGATGCACACGCTGCCGATCGGGTGGGTGGAGCCCGAAGACATCAGCAACGCGGTGCTGTTTTTGGCCTCCGACGAGGCGCGCTACATCACCGGCGTAACTCTGCCCGTCGACGCGGGAAGTTGCCTAAAGTAGCCACGTGCGTCGCCTGGCAACCGTTGTCGCGGTTGTGCTGCTGCTGCTGACGGCGCCGCCGGCCGCCGCTGACCGCAGCCACGACCCGTACTTCAACGAAGACGCGTACGCCGAGTTCTACACGCCGCCCGACCCGCTACCGGAAAGCCAGCCGGGTGACGTGATCCGCTCGGAGCCGTCGCGGCTGGTGCTGGAACCGTCGGGACAACTTGGCGCCATCATGGCGACCGGAACGCGAATCATGTACCGCAGCACCGATGCTCGCGGCCGCCCGAACGTCGTCACGGGAACCTACTTCGAGCCGTACAACGATTGGCCGGGCAACGGGCCGCGCCCGCTGCTGGTGTACGGACCCGGCACCCAAGGCCAAGGTGACCAGTGCGCGCCGTCGCGGTTGTTCAACCAGGGCATCCACTGGTCGCCGTTCGCCGACCTCGCCTTCAACTACGAGGAGCTGTTCGTCGCGACCATGGTGGCGCGCGGTTTCGCAATCGTCATGACGGACTACGAGGGGCTCGGCACCCCGGGAGTGCACACGTATGTGAGCCGGGTCGCCGAGGGCAATGCGATGCTCGACGCCGCCCGCGCGGCCAAGCGCCTGCCCGGCACGTCGCTGCAGCCCGACGGACCCGTCGCGTTCTGGGGCTACTCGCAGGGCGGCGGCGCGGCGGCGTCCGCGGCCGAACTCGCTTCGCAATACGCGCCGGAACTCAACGTGGTCGGCACCTATGCGGGTGCGCCGCCGGCAGACCTCAAAGAGCTGTTCCCGTACGCCGACGGCAGCGTGCTGGTCGGAGCGGTCGGATATGCGCTGAATTCCGTGATGGCGACATACCCGGAGCACGAGGCCGCGATCCGCGCCACGCTGACGCCAAGGGGCGAAGACATGGTGAACAAGGTCGCCGAACAATGCGTTGCCGAAACGCTTTTCAACTTCATGTTCCGGCACCTGCAGCCGTACTTCAACCGCGACATCAACGAATTGGTCAACGAGGAGCCGTTCAACAGTCTCTTCGAGATGCAGCGCATCGGACGCTTCAAACCCAATGCGCCCGTGCTCATCTTGTCGAACCGCTATGACCCGCTGGTGCCGTGGACCGGCGCCAACCAGCTGGGCCGGGACTGGTGCGCCCAAGGCGCCGACGTGCAGTTCTGGACAAACGAGGAGCCCCCGTTTCTGAACAAGGCCATCGTCAACCACGCACTGCCGATGCTGGTGGACGGTGAACGCGCGATGCAGTGGATCGCCGACCGGTTCAACGGCGCGCCGACGACGCCGAACTGCGGCGAGTTCTGACCGTCACCAAGCCGATTTCGGTGCGATAACCGGCGCTGAGCGCACGTTAACGCACCGAAATCGCTATGCTTGGGCGGCTCGCTGCACGGCGTTGATGATGCCCTGGTACCCGGTGCAGCGGCAGAAGTTCCCGGACAGGCCTTCGCGAATCTCCTCTTCGCTGGGCTGCGGATTGTCGTTCAGCAGCGCAGTGATCGACATGACGAAACCCGGTGTGCAGAAACCACATTGCAGCCCATGGCAGTCCCGCAATGCCGACTGCACCGGTGTCAGCTCACCGTCAGGCGAGCTGACACCCTCGACCGTCGTCACCTCCATGCCTTCGGCTTGCACCGCGAACATCAGGCACGACCGCACCGCACGGCCGTCGACCAGCACCGTGCAGGCGCCGCACGCGCCGTGCTCACAGCCCAGGTGGGTCCCGGTCAGGCCGCATCGCTCGCGCAGGAAGTCCGCCAGCGTCAGCCGCGGTTCGACGGTCGCTTCGGTGGGTTGGCCGTTGACCGACATTCGCACCGACCACTCATGCATTGGTTGCCTCCCGCACCGCAGATTCCCAGGCGCGGGCCACCATTGTGGCCCCGACCTTGGCTCGATAAGCGGCCGAGCCCTGTAGGTCGGCCGGAATGTCGTCGAGTCCACTGATGGCCAGCTGGCCGATTTCCTCAGCGGTGATGTCACCGACCGGCCGCCCAATGACCGCGTCCTCGGCCGACGACCCCCGCAGTGGCGTCGAGCCCAAACCCAAAAGCCCAATGCCGCAACGGGTTACGCGATCCCGCTCGTCCAGCGCGATCCCGATCGTGGCGCCGGCGATCGCGAAGTCCCCGTGCCGGCGGGCGAACTCCTCGACGGCGAAACCAGTGCGGCCGGTCCAGACGGGAAAGCGCACCGCAGTGAGGATCTCGTCGGCCGCCAGTGAGTTCTCCCACAGGCCCGTGAAGAACGCTTCGGCAGCGATCTCTCTCGCGCCTCGCGGCGACACCGCTTCCATCCGCGCATCAAGTGCCAGCGCAACCGCGGCATACTCGGCTGCCGGGTCCGCGTGCGCGATCGCACCGCCCAACGTTCCGCGACTGCGGATCTGGAAGTGGCCGATGTAGGGCGTCGCCAGGGTCAACAGCGGCACCGACTCGGCTACCTCGTCGTCCATGCCGACGAACGCGTGCGGGGTCGCCGCACCGATGCGCACCTCGCCGTCGCAGGCGTCGATACCGATCAGCTCCTCGATACGGGAGATGTCGACGAGGTTGTCGAAACGTGTGAGCCGCATCGCGAGCATCGGCACCAGACTCTGCCCGCCGGCCAAAACCTTTGCATCGTCGCCGAATTCGGCAAGCAGATCCACGGCCTCCTTGACAGCTTCGGGCCGGTGGTAGGCGAACGGGGCGGCTTTCATGACACCAACCGCGACAGGGCTGTGAGCAGATCGTCGGTCTTGATCGCGACCGGATGTACCTGTGCGCGGCCGTTTCTGCGACCGAGCAGAAATCCGACCGCGACACCGACCGCCAGTGCCGCCGCTGCGGGCGCGGCCCGCTTGGCGACGGGCAGCGCGACCACCTTCAGCAGGTCGACGGATTCGACGGCGTCGCTTTGTGTCGCGGAAGTGGTTGGCGCTTGGGAGGATTGTCCGGCCGGCGCGCTGCCGAGGATGTCGGCTTCCAGCGCTCGGGCGAACTGCGCGATGAGGTTTCCCGCGACGTCGGCCAGCACGCCGCGGCCGAACTGCGCAGCCTTCCCGGAAATCGTCAAATCGGTGGTGATCAAGACATCGGTGGCGTCACCTTCGTCTTTGAGCTGAGCCGTGACGACGGCCGTCGCATTGCCGTTGCCACGCGTCTCCTTGCCGCTTGCCTTGAGCACCACCCGGCGAGACGCCTCGTCCTTCTCGAGAAACGCCGCGTTGCCCCGGTACGACACGGTGATCGGCCCCACCTTCACCTTCACCGCGCCGGTGAACTCGTCGCCGTTGACCGACAACAGCGTGGCGCCGGGCAGGCAGGGTGCGACGCGCTCGACGTCGGTGAGCACCTCCCATGTCTTGGCCGCCGGAACCCCGACGCGAAACTCGTTGACTAGTTCCACCTTTGAATCCTTACCTGGTCGCTTGCTCGATCAACTCGACGATCGCCGCGGGAGTAGCGGGCAGCTTGGTCAGCGTGACGCCCAATGGGGCCAGCGCGTCATTGATCGCGTTGATCACCGCCGGCGTGGACCCGATCGCGCCGCCTTCGCCGACGCCCTTGTAGCCGCCGACGCCTGGACCGGGAATTTCGACGTGCCCGAACTCGATCGGCGGTACCTCGGTGGCGGTCGGCAGCAGGTAGTCGACGAACGTCGATGCCAACGGGTTGCCGTCGTCGTCGTAGGCAAGGTTTTCCAGCAGCGCGCCGCCGATGCCCTGCACGGTGCCGCCGGCGATCTGGCCTTCGACGACGTTCGGGTTGATCATCGCGCCGACGTCCTCGCTGACGATGTAGCGGGTGAGCTTGACATGGCCGGTCTTCACGTCGACCTCGCAGGTACAGGCATGCGTGGCGTTGGCCCAGTGAATGGGTGCCGCGGAGGTGAATCGCGCGGTGGCCTCCAGCGAGGCCGGCATCCCGGGCGGCAGCTGTTGCGGCTCGTAGTAGGAGCGGTATGCGAGATCGGCGAAGCTGACGCTCTTGGCCACATCGCCGCGGGCGCTGGCGCGCGAATCGGCCAATTCGATCTCGTCTTGCTCCACACCGAGATAGTGGGCGGCCATCGCCACGATCTGCTTGCGCACCATCGCGCCGGCTTCGGCGACAGCTCCGGCGGTCATCGGGCCGCTGCGGCTGCCCTGTGAGCCGGCGCCGTAGGGTGTCACAGCGGTATCGCCCTGAATGGTCGCGACGTCATCGAGCTTGGCGCCCAAGGCATCTGCGGTCAGTTGCACGACGGTGGTCTCGATGCTGTTGCCGCTCGAACCGCCGTTGACGTACACGTTGATCTTGCCGGTCGGCTCGATACGGATCGTCGCACCTTCGGTGGCCATGTATCCGGTCGCGGCGGCGGTCGGCTCGATGTAGGCGGAGAATCCCAGCCCGAGGTAGCGGCCTTCGGCCAACGCGTCTTTCTGTTCCTTGCGAAAGCCTTCGTGGTCAAGGATTTTCACGGCCTGCTCGAAGGTGTCCGCCGGTGCCACATGGTCGTACGGCATGCCGTTGGGGTTGAAGTACGGCATCTCGTCGCCGCGCAGGATGTTGCGGCGGCGCAGCTCGACGGGGTCGATGCCGATTTTGCGGGCAGCGATGTCGAAAAGGATTTCGCGGGCGAGCGTCTCGAACTGCCAGGGACCGCGATAGGCCACCAGGCCGGCGGTGTTGGAAAACACGCACTTGTAGTTGAAGCTCGCTTTGGGCACCCGGTACGGCCCCGGGAAGAACATGCCGATCGCGGCCTGGTTCAACACCGGGTACGGCGTCGGATAAGCGCCGACGTCCTGCAGGAAGTCGATGTCGGCTGCCAGGATCTTGCCGTCGGCGTCGAAAGCCATTCTGGCCTTGCCCAGCACGTGGCGGGCCTGTCCGGCCGCCATCAGGTTCTCGCGCCGGTCCTCGATCCATTTCACAGCGGTGGGCAGTCTCCGCGCGGCCAGCAGGATGCACATGTCTTCGCGCATCGGAACGACCTTCTGGCCGAATCCGCCGCCGGTGTCACGCACGATCACCCGCACCTGTTGGGCGGGAATTCCCAGCAGCCGCGCGGCGAAGGCACGCAATTCATGCGGCGACTGGCTGGACGCCCAGACGGTGAGTTCTTCGGAGGCTCCCGTCCATTCGACGACGAGGCCTCGGGTCTCCATCGGCACCGGCACGTACATCTGCTGGTAGATCGTCGCGGCCGCCACGTGAGCCGCATTGGTGAACGTCTCCTCGTCGGGCGGCGCTCCGCCGAGTCCTCCTGCCACGTTGTCGGGATACGCCTCGTGGACCACGGCGTCGGCACCTACGGCTGTGGTGAAGTCGGCGACGGCCGGCAAGGGTTCGTAGTCGACGTCGACGAGCTCGACCGCGTCCTCGGCGATGTAGCGGTTCTCGGCGACCACGAGCGCGACCGGGTCGCCGACGAATTTCACCGCACCCTCGGCCAATGGCGGTCGGGGTGTATCGGGGATGTCTTTGCCGGCGACCGCGTGCCAGGCCTCCTTGACGTCCGGGTTGAGGTCGGCCGCGGTGAACACCGCCCGCACGCCCGGCAACGCCAGCGCGGCCGACGCGTCGATGCCGTTGATGCGGGCATGGGCATAGGGGCTGCGCACGAAGCAGGCGTGCAGCATCCCGGGGCGGGTGACGTCGTCGACGAAGGTGCCACGGCCGGTGAGCAACCGCGAGTCCTCGACGCGCGGGACACGTGTCCCGGCATAGCGGGTAGCGACGGTGTTCGTCATGACTGGCACTCCCATCCGTCCGTTGCGCCTACGTCCAAGACGCTAAGCAGTCGCTCAGCGTGTGAGCGTACTAGTGCTGCCGCCGAGGGGGAAACGTCTGCGGGATTTCGGCCGCGTTTTCCTCCTGCGTTCACGTTCGGCAGTGCTCAGGCCGTCGTCGTCGCGGCGCCCTGCGGCAGCTCGTGGTGGATGCGCCCGCCGACCTCGGACAGTGGCCGCCCCCCGCCACCCCAGCGCCGCGCGATGATTTCCGCTGCGATCGAAACCGCGGTCTCCTCAGGAGTGCGTGCGCCCAGATCCAAGCCGATCGGGCTGGCCAGCCGGCTCACCTCGGTCTCTGTCAGTCCGGCTTCGCGGAGCCGGCGCAGCCGGTCTTCATGAGTCTGCCGCGAGCCCATGGCGCCGACGTAGCCCACCTCCGGCAGCCGCAACGCCACCTGTAGCGCAGGCACGTCGAACTTCGGGTCATGGGTGAGTACGCAGATGGCAGTGCGTGAGTCGATCGCTGCTTGCTCGGCCTGGGCGCTCAGATACCGGTCGGGCCAGTCGACCACGACCTCGTCGGCTGCGGGGAACCGTGCCTTGGTGGCGAACACCGGCCGGGCGTCGCACACGGTGACGCGGTATCCGAGGAAGGCGCCCTGCTGGGCCAGCGCGGCGGCGAAGTCGATGGCACCGAAAATCAGCATCCGCGGTCGCGGCGCGTGGGCGGCGACGAACACCTGCAATTCCGCGCCTTGACGCTGGCCGTCGGGGCCGTAGGCAAGAACCGCGCTGCGTCCGGCCGACAGCAGGCCACGGGCGTCGTCGACGACGGCGGCGTCGGTGCGGGCGGAGCCGAGCGACCCGTCGGCGTGTTCCGGGCCGATCACCAGCCGTCGACTCAGCCAGGTGGGGTCCGGGTGCGCGATCACCGTGGCCACCGCGACCGGCCGGTGCGCCGCGATCGCCTCGGCGATGTCGTCGAGCTGCGGAAAAGTCTTGCGAGACACCGGTTCCACGAAGATGTCGATCTCGCCGCCGCAGGTCAGTCCGACGTCGAACGCGTCGTCGGCGCTGATGCCGTAACGCTGCAGGACGGGTCGCCCGGTCCGCACCACCTCGTGGGCCAGTTCGTAGACCGCCGCCTCGACGCATCCGCCTGACACCGAGCCGGCGACGGACCCGTCGGGAGCCACCACCATCGCGGCGCCCGCTGCGCGCGGCGCGGAACGGATGGTGCGCACGACGGTGGCCAGACCCGCTGTACCGCCGGTCCGCCACACCGACATGAGCTCGTCGATCACGTCGCGCACGAACCGAGTGTAGGCCGTTGCGAAATCACTATTCTCAGATAACGGCAGTGGCATTTTCAGCCGCTGCAGACGGAACGGGTCGATGCGAATGACGTCACCTCCGGTGATTGCGGGTGTGCTGCTGGCCGCCGGGGCCGGCCGGCGGTACGGCAAGCCGAAGGTTCTGGTCGAGGGCTGGCTGACGGCTGCGCTCAGCGCGCTGGCCGACGGCGGTTGTGATCCCGTGATCCTCGTTCTCGGTGCTGCCGCGGTCCCCGCTCCGCCGGGGGTCGTCGCGGTGACTGCGCCGCAGTGGGAGACCGGCCTGAGCGCTTCTGTTCGCACGGGACTCGAGCAGGCCGCCGCACTGCACGCGGACTACGCGGTGCTGCACGTCGTCGACACACCCGACGTGGGCGCGTCGGTGGTGGCACGAGTTGTCAAGCGCGCGTTGGTATCTCGCAGCGGGCTGGCACGCGCGGTGTTCGGTGACCGGCCCGGCCATCCCGTCGTGATCGCGCGGCGCCACTGGCCGAAGGTGATCGAGAGGATGTCCGGCGACCACGGCGCCGGCCCATACCTGCGAACGGCCCGTCACGTCGAGTTCGTCGACTGCTCGGACCTGGCCACCGGCCGCGACATCGACGAGCCGGAATTCCCAGGTTAGGCCCAGGTTTCCGGGGGTAGCCTCACGAAATCGCCGGCGGTGGAAGCGGCCGGTTCATCTGTGGGCAGTCAGGAGTTGCGAAATGGACATCGCCCGAGGCGCGGCCCGCGTCATCACGCGAACCGCAGACGCCACCACGGCAGCGGCGGGGGCGGTTGGAGGTGCGGCGATCAACGGAGTGATCGGCGGCGTTCAGGGCACCGTCTCGGGAATCCGCAACGGGGTGAGCACTGGAAGTCATTCCACTTCGGCCGCCGCCCTGACGCTGGGCGTGCTCGGTGCGGCGGGACTGGTGGAGTGGCCGGTGCTGCTGACGATCGGCGGAACCGCGCTGGTGGTCCATCAGCTGGGCAAGCGAACCGAAGCGGCACCCGCACTGTCTGCGCCACGGCCGCTGCAGTCGGTCGACGGTGACAGCGACGGCGGTGGCGGGGGCGGTGCTCGAAAGTCCGCTCCGCGCAAGATCACTGCGCAGAAGCGGACGCGCAAGGCCAGCACATCCCGCCGCCCCACCACCAGCCGCTGAGCTGCGCTGCGCGGGCGTCTCGATGCATCTGACCCGACTGCTGACCACGGTCTCGGTTGCTCCGTTGAGCGCAGCCCTGCACACCACGTCGGCCATCGTCGGCGGCGGCATCGGGCTTGCGACGATGCCCGTTCGCAGCGCGGCAGCGTTGCTGTCTGACGGAGCGCGCCGACGCCGGTGCTGGCACGGCAACGGCCGCGCCTGGGTAGAGGTGCGGGGCCTACGGGATCCACAGCACGGTCATGCCATCGGTGAACACGTGCTGGCCGTCGTGCGTGCCCAGCCCGGTGTGACGGCGGCCGCGCTGAACTATCCGCTGTCGCGGGTGGTCGTAACACTGGCCGACGGGATTGCACCGGTGCATTCGGTGTGCGACACGGTCGCCCAGGCCGAACGCGCGCGCGAACCCGTGCGGAAAGACAGGCCGTTGGACTTGCCGGGCGACAGCGCTACGCTCGCCGGCCGGATGACCGCGCTGGCAGCCTCCTCCGTCGGGCTGGGCGCCGCGCTGGCGGGCCGGGCGCTGCCGCTGGCCCGGCTTCCCGTCGGTGTCGCGGCCGCGGTGACGATCGTCGATTACCAGCCGCGCCTGCGTCGGCTGCTCGAAAACTGGCTGGGCCCAACGACTACCGACACTGCGCTGGCGCTGGCCGGCGCGGCCGTGTACACCGCCACCGGTGCATGGGCGTCGTTGGGGGTCGACGTGATGTTGCACCTGTCCCGGGTCGCGGAGTCCCGCTCGCAGCGACGCTGCTGGGCCGATCACGAGCCCACGCTCGCCGGCACCGAAAGCGATGAGATCGCGGTCCCCACGCGCGGTCAGCCGCTCCCGCCCGGGCCGGTGGAACGGCATGGCGATCGCAGCGCAATCGCACAAGCGGCCGGGGTGGCCGCGGTGGCGGCCCTGACCGGCAGCCCTGATGCGGCCGCCACCGCGGCGGTCGTCGCAGCACCGAAGGCAGCCCGGATGGCGCGAGAAGCGTTCGCCAGCACGCTGATTCGCGGGCTTTCCGATCGCTGCGGGGTGCTGGCCCTACGGGCCGAGGCAGTTCGCCGGCTCGACCGCGTCGACGCGGCGCTGATCGACCCGCGCACACTTGCCGCACACGGTTTGCGGGTGAGCCGAATCCGAGGCGCGCCGGACGAGGACAGGGCGGCGATATGGCGTTGGGCGCAAACCCGACTCGAACTCGGGGGACTGGCGCCGGGCTGGAACACCGTGCGTGGCGGTTGCGGCGGCAACGGAGACTCACCGGACTCGGTGCAGGTGCTGGTGCGCCACAGGCACCATCCGCTGGCCGCGGCGCTGATCGCACAGGCCCGCCGGTCCGGGGCCGCCGTGACGTCGCTGGACATCGACGAACTGGACGATCTGCGGTCGTCGTTCGACGACCTGGCGCCGGTGGACGGCTCACTCGACGATGCGCTGCACGCCGCGGTGGCCAGGCTGCAAGCTGACGGACGCACGGTGTTGTTGGTGGGAAACTTTGCGCCGCAAGCGATGTCACTCGCCGACGTCGGGAGCGGGGTGCTCGGTGAGGGACTGCCACCGCCATGGCATGCGGACCTGATGGTCGACGACCTCGCGGCGGCATGGCGGCTGTTGCACGCGTTGCCCGCGGCCCGCACAGCCAGCCGGCGCGGCGTCGAGCTTTCCACCGCCGCATCGCTGCTCGGTGCGCTGCTGATGGTGCCGGGGGTCCGCGGACGTGGGCCCGGCCCGGTCACCGCCGGTGCGGCCGCCGGGCTGTGGACCGGATACTCGTTGGCGCGCAAGGTTATTCGGTCGCCAGTGCCTCCACCGGCCGCCGTCAACGACTGGCACGCCATGTCGGTAGAGGAGGTCCGGCGGTTGTTGCCCGCACCCGCGCAGGACCCGCCGGTGCGGCAGTCGGCGGGCACGGTGAAGACGTCCGCGGACGCCGCCCGGCACACGCTGAAGTCGGTACGCGATGCGGTGGGCGAGTTCGTCACCACCCTGCGTGACGAGCTGTCGGACCCGCTGACTCCGATCCTGGCGACCGGCTCGGCGGCCAGCGCAGTCCTGGGCTCGCCCGTCGACGCGGTGCTGGTCGGCTCGGTGCTTGCCTTCAACTCGGCGCTCGCCGCCACCCAGCAGGTGCGTGCGCAGCGGTTGCTGCGCAGATTGCTTGCGGTGCAAGTGCCTTCGGCCCGAACACTGCGCGTCGACAGCGACGGGTCGCGCCGTTACGTCGACGTCGACGCCGTCCGGCTGCGGCTGGGCGAGCTCATCGAAGTGCGCCCCGGAGAGGTCGTGCCCGCCGACGCCCGGCTGGTCGACGTCACCGACCTGGAGATCGACGAATCGACGCTGACCGGCGAAAGTCTGCCCGTGGCAAAGCAAGTCGACGCCACCCCGGGCGTCGCGCTCGCGGAGCGGGCGTGCATGATCTACGCCGCGACGACGGTGGCCGCCGGCACCGGTGTCGCGGTAGTGACCGCCGCTGGGGCGCTGACCGAGGCGCGCCGCGCCGCCGAGGTGCCCGGAGCCGACCACGGTGACGTCGGCCTGCAGCGGCAGCTGCGTGACCTGACGGACAAGGCGTGGCCGGTGAGCCTGGCCGGCGGAGGTCTGGTCAGCATGCTGGGGCTGTTGCGTGGCAGCGGCTTGCGGCAGGCCGTCGCGAGCGGTGTGGCCGTCACCGTCGCCGCGGTGCCCGAAGGGCTCGCGCTGGTGGCCACGCTGGCCCAGCAGGCGTCGGCACGGCGGCTGACCAGAGCGGGCGCCTTGGTTCGCACCCCACGCTCGGTCGAGGCGCTCGGGCGGGTCGACGTCGTCTGCTTCGACAAGACCGGAACGCTCAGCGAGAACCGGCTGCGCGTGACGCAGGTCTACGCCGCCTCCGGCCACTCACGCGACGACGTCCTCGCGTGCGCCGCGCAGGCCACACCGCTACCCGACGGCGACGGCCGGTTCGCACACGCCACCGACGCGGCGGTCTTCGAGGCGGCCGCCGCGCCCGCGCGTAATAACGTGATCGGGCACTTGCCGTTCCGGTCGGGGCGGCCGTTCTCGGCGACGCTGTCGGGTGACACGCTCACCGTCAAAGGCGCCCCCGAGGCGGTGCTCGGCGCGTGCCGCGACGACGGACCCGAACACCGGCGGGCGGTGCGGACGATGGCCGGGCAAGGACTGCGAGTGATCGCGGTGGCGCAGCGGACACTCACGCCGCGCCAGCGACGAGCCGCCGCAGCAGATCCCGAAGCGTTCGTCGGGCTGTGCCGGCGCGGGCTGCGCATCACGGGTCTGCTCGGACTCTCGGACACTCCGCGCGGCGAAGCTGCGCAGCTGCTGGCCGCCTTGGCCGAGCAGGACATCGCGGTGCGGCTCATCACCGGCGACCATCCGATCACCGCAGCGGCGATCGCCCGTGAACTCGGTGTGGCCGTCACTGCCGAACAAGTCATCAGCGGCGCCGAATGGGACGCGTTGCCACGGCGCGGGCAGGAGCAGGCTGTCGCAGATCGCCTCGTGTTCGCCCGGATGTCGCCAGAGAACAAAGTGCAGGTGGTCCAAACGCTCGAACGTACGGGCAGGGTCTGCGCGATGGTCGGCGACGGCGCCAACGACGCGGCGGCCATCCGGGCGGCCACCGTCGGAATCGGCGTGGCCGCCCGCGGAAGCGACCCGGCCCGCACCGCAGCCGACGTCATGCTGCTGGACGGGCGCATCAGCTCGCTGCTCGATGCGCTGGAAGAAGGCCGCAAGCTCTGGCTGCGCGTGCAGGCGGCGGTGAGCGTGCTGCTCGGCGGAAACGCGGGAGAAGTGTTGTTCGCGATCGCGGGCAGCACCGTCACCGGCCGTTCGCCGCTGAACACGCGGCAACTCCTTTTGGTCAACATGCTGACCGACGCGCTGCCGGCGGCGGCGCTTGCGGTCAGTGAGCCGACGAACGCCGGCCCGGCGCTGCGCGGCCCGGACGAAGCGGCGCTGTGGCGGACCGTCGGCATTCGGGGCGCCACCACCGCCGCGGGCGCGACGCTGGCCTGGACTCTGGCCAGCCTCACCGGCCGGCCACGACGCGCCTCCACCGTGGCGTGGGTGGCACTCGTCGCCACTCAGCTGGGTCAGACCCTGCTCGACTCGCGCAGCCGGTTGGTGGTGCTGACGGCTTTGGGGTCGCTGGCCGCGATGGGAACTCTCGTCAGCACTCCCGGCGTCAGTCAGCTGCTGGGAAACACGCCCCTGGGACCGGTTGGCTGGGCGCAGGCGCTTGGCTCTGCGGCAGCGGCAACGCTTGCCGCAGAAGCGATTTCGCGGCTACTCGGGCAGCCGCGGGTGGGGCCAGGTCAATCGACGATCTCGACGACGCCGGCGCGCCAAAGCGCGGCGTACAGTTCGCGCAGCGGCACGGCCAGCAGTCCCGCCACCACGTCGGTCAACGGATCGGAACTCACACACGCAGGTCGAATCGGCACGCTGCCCACTGTGACCGACACATAGAGCTTGTCGAATGAAATGGCCATGACGAGAAGGCGAACAATGACCGAAAACTCACGACGCAAGGTTTCACACCGCACTGCCGTACAGCGAGTGCGCGACGCCGACACGTTCGCGGTAGCGCTGCCCGTGCTGGGCCGCGTCCGGATACCACGGCCCGAACAACTGGCGTATTACGGCGCCCTGGCGGGCCTGGCGGCGCTCGAGATCATCGACTGGCCCATCGCGTTGGCCATCGGAGCCGGTCATGCGCTGGCCAGCAACCAGCACAGCAAGGTGGCACAGGAATTGGGCGAAGCACTCGAAGACGCATGAAAATGCCTGCCGCACAACACGAGAAGTTGTGATGGCAACACTGGAAGGCGGTAACCGCTCGGGCGCGGTCGATAATCGGCACACGACCGCATCGCCTGAGGGTCGCCCGAGGAAGGAACCGCGTGCCGCAGCCAGACCAGACGGCGTCCGCACCGGCGCACCGCCTGCGCCGCATGTCTGGGCGCGACCCGCATGAGCAGTTCCGCGTCGCGACACCTCTGGAGCTGTTGTTCGACCTGACGTTCGTCGTCGGGTTCGGCGTCGCCGCTTCGGAATTCGCGCATGCGCTAGCGGAGAACCATGTCGGTTTGGGCCTGCTGGCGTTCACGTTCGCGACGTTCGCGGTGTGGTGGGCGTGGGTGAACTTCAGTTGGTTCGCCTCCGCGTACGACACCGACGACTGGGTGTATCGGCTCACCACGATGGTGCAGATGGTCGGCGTGGTCATCCTGGCGCTCGGTCTGCCGCAGACGTTCGCTTCGGTGCTGCAAGGGCACTACATCGACAACCGGATCATGATCGCCGGCTACGTGGTGATGCGGGTCGCGATGGTCGCCCAGTGGCTGCGGGCGGCAAAGCAGGACCCAAAGCACCGTAGCGCGTGTCTGACGTATGCGGCGAACATCGCCGTCGCCCAGATCGGTTGGGTCGGGTTGTTCCTGGCGCACACGACGTTTCGCACCACGCTGGTGTTCGTCTGTGTCCTCATCGCAGTGGAGATGCTCGGCCCGTTCGTCGCCGAAACCCGAAAGGGAGGCACGCCGTGGCACGCCCATCACATCGTCGAGCGCTACGGTCTGCTGACCATCATCGCGCTCGGTGAGGGCGTGATCGGCACCGTCGCATCGCTGTCGGCGGTCGTGGCGCAGCAAGGCTGGAGCGTAGGAGCCGTGCTGGTCGCGGTGGCCGGTATCGGGCTGACCTTCGGGATGTGGTGGACCTACTACGTCGTGCCGGCGGCGCCGCTGCTGCACGCGCACCGGGACCGCTCGTTCTGGTTCGGCTACCTGCATCTCCTGGTCATCGGCGCGATCGTCGCGACCGGGGCCGGGCTACACGTGGCGGCGTTCTACATCGAGCATCACGCCAAGATCGGGTCAGTGGCCACGGTGCTGTCGGTTGCCATTCCGGTGGCCGCGTTCATCGCGGCGGTCTATCTGCTGTACATGCTGCTAGTGCACAGGCGTGATGTGTTCCACGTGCTGCTCCTGGTGCTCACCGCGGTGGTGCTCGTGGCGTCGGTGGGCCTGGCGGCGGCGGGGGTGTCGATGCCGTTGTGCTTGGTCGTGGTCACGCTCGCGCCCGTCGTCACGGTCGTCGGCTTCGAGGTGCTCGGTCACCGGCACGCGGCCGAGGCGGTCAACCGTTCGCTGGCTCAAGGCAATTGACGGTCACGGCGGGCCGAAGATGTTGCCGCGCCGGATGTCCTCGCGACACTTCAGCCTCGTCTGGTGGGTTTCCTCCACGCAGACCCGCACCTGTTGTTCGATGCCGGGTTCGTACACCTGGTCGGTGGGACCCGGGGTGGCAGCCGAGGGGGCGGGCACCGAGCTGGTGTACAGCGACCACACCGTGTCACCCGTCGTCGGCAACTTCGAGCAGTAGGCCTGCGCGCCGGTGGATGTCACGCCTGCGGCGCCTAGGGTCGCGCAGTCGGCGCCTATCAGTACCACCGGCACCGCCGGCGCCGCTGGAGCGGCCGGTGCTGCGCTCGGCGACGCCGGCCGCGCAGGCTCACGGCTCGGTGATGCCGACAGCTCGCGGTCTCGGCCGAACAGCAGCACTGCGACAGCGGAGACACCCACGAGCAGCAGCGCCAGCACCACGGTGACGACCATGACCGGGCGGACTCGCGAGCGCTTCCGCACCGGGCTCGGCGGCTCCGATCGATGCCTGGGCCCCGATGCCGCGGGCGCCTCGGTGGTGACCTCGGTCGCGCCGGTCTCGGCGGCCACCGTGCCCAGCCGATGGGCGAGTGCCGTCGCGAACGCCGTGCAACTCTCGTAGCGGTCGGCCGGGCTTTTCGCCAGCGCCTTGGAGAACACCGGCCCCAGATCCGACAGGGCGGGCCGTCGGGTGCCGATGGCTGGCGGCGGCGCACTCAGGTGCTGGCTGATGACAACCGCCGGATTCGAATGCGCAAACAGCGGCGTCCCGGTCAGCAGATGAAAAGCCGTGGCGGCCAACGCGTACTGGTCCGCACGCCCGTCAAGCGGCTCGCCCATCAACTGCTCCGGCGCGGCATAAGCGACCGTCCCGACCGTCATGTTGGTTCCGGTCAAACCGCTGGCATCGTCCACCCAGCGCGCAATCCCGAAGTCGGCCAACAAGATTCGCCGCGCATCGGAATCGGGGTGTGACAACAGGATGTTCGCGGGCTTGACGTCGCGATGCAGTAGCTGACGCTGGTGTGCGTAATCGAGCGCGTCGGCAACCGCGGTGACGATCCTGACCACCTCGTCGGGTGGCATCCCGTGCGGATACCGCTCTTGCAGTAGTCGTGCCGCATCGGTGCCCTCGACGTAGTCCATCGAAATCCACAGCTGGCCCTCGAACTCGCCGCGGTCGTGCACGCCGACGATGTGCGGATGCCACAGCGTGGCGGCGATGTCGGCTTCGCGGTTGAAGCGCTGACGGTATTCGTGGTCGCCGGTGAACGTGGTCGGGAGCACCTTTAGCGCGTCATTGCGCGGAAGCCTGGGGTGTCGGGCCAAATAGATTTCGCCCATCCCCCCGGAACCCAGGTGCCGCAGGATCGTGTAGCCCGCGAAACTCTGGCCATCGGCCAACGGCATGGGCGCATACTACAAGTCGCCGGCCGACGGCGAACTCGATCAGGCTTACCCGGCTCGTGTTTCTCCGCGAGTGCCGCCAACGGCACGACGCCGGTCCCGGCTGACCGACAGCAGTGACCTTCCGTCGGGATGCACGACGCGATGCGGCGACGCCGACGCCGGGCGGGCGGAGGAGAGCGGCCGGAACCGCCGGTCCAGCGCGGCGATCATCCAGTCGATCTCTTGCTGCTCGCGCTGCGCACGGCGGACCAGGCGGGCAATGTCACGGATGCCGGCCAGATCGCCGGCGGCCTCGTAGCTGGCGATTGTCCCGAGGTGCTTGGCGATCTCGACCTCGAGCTCTGCGCGCTGCTCGGTGAGCAGACGACGGAAGTAGGCGCCCTGGCTGCGGTCGGCTGCTTCCGAGGCGGTGGCCTCGAACTTGTCCCTGCTCGCGGAGTCGTTCACCAGAGGAAATTAACCCGGGCACCCGGTAGCCGCACGGCGGCGCCGCCGGGCGTCTCGGCGGTTCAGCCCGGTCGGCTCAGGAGTTGCCAACTGTCACTCAGTCCTCAGGAGCAAAAGCAGCAAACTGATTTTCGGGGTGCTGCTGGAATGGATTTGCAGCTGACACGGGCAAACTCCCTCGCTGCCAACAGTTTTGGGCACTGGGTCGGCCAGCGGGTTCCCGGCCGGTCTGAGATCAGCAAATCAGACGGGCGCGTGGCGGTGGCCACCGGCGCCGCAGCGGAGGAATTCGAATCGTTGTGAGGCTTACCTGCGGCGAATGACTTCTGCCGGCCTCGGGTAGCCCACTCCAATGGCTGACGACAACCCCGTCGCCCTGGTCACCGGGGCGTCAAGCGGCATCGGCTTCGAGCTGGCCGCCCAGTTCGTCGAGCACGGCTACGACGTAGTGGCCGCCGCCGACGGTGACGGTATCCATGAGGCGGCGCGGCGGCTGTCCGCGGGCGGCGCGCATGTGCAACCCGTCCAGGTCGACCTGCGCACGGCCGACGGCGTCGAGCATCTGTACAAAGCGGCCACCGAGGGTGGCCGTCCGATCGCGGCGGCGGCGCTGAACGCCGGTGTCGGACGCGGCGGCAAGTTCGTGGACACGGATTTGGCGGACGAGCTGGACATCGTCGACCTCAACGTCCGCTCCACCGTGCACCTGGCGAAGCTGGTGTTGCGGGACATGGCGGCCCGCAACGCCGGCAAGGTGCTGTTCACGTCGTCGATCGCGTCGACCATGCCCGGCTCGTACCAAGCGGTCTACAACGCCTCGAAATCGTTCGTCCAGTCATTCGCCGAGGCGCTGCGCGACGAACTGCGCGACACCGACGTCACGGTCACGTCGCTGATGCCGGGGCCCACCGACACCAATTTCTTCACCCGGGCCAAGATGCGCAACACCGCGGTGGGCCGCCTGCCCAAGGACGATCCCGCCAAGGTTGCCCGACAGGGTTTCGAGGCGATGATGCGCGACGAACGAAAGGTGGTCGCGTCGTCGCCGATGAGCAAGCTCACCGCCACGATGAATCAATTCCTGCCCGATGCAGTCACCGCGAAGCTCAATCGCCTGCTGTCGCTGCCGTTGCGAAATCGCTGATCCGGTTCAGGAATTCGCGGACTTCGTCTGGATCCTCGAGGGTGAATCTGGCTGCCGAGCGGCGGTCGCCGTCTTCGGTGTGGCGCACCAGAATTCCGATGCCGTCGTCGCGCACGGCGTCGAAGGCGTCTTCGTCGGTCAGGTCGTCGCCGATATAGATCGGCAGCACATCCGGTCCCTCCGATGCCGCGATCTGCCGACGGATCCACGACAACGTCGTGCCCTTGTTCCAGTCGACGTCGGGCCGAAGCTCGATGACCTTGCGGCCGTTGGTGACACGAAGACGCTCCCGCCGGCCGATGCGGTGCGTGCTGGCCGCGACTTCGCCGATGTGCTCGTCGTCGACGTCACGGTAGTGGACGGCGACGGCAAAACGCTTGTGCTCCACCCGAACTCCGCTGACCGACGCCAGCGTCTCGCGCAGCTCCTCGGCCGCGTGCTCCAGCACTGGCACGGCGGCCGCGGCGTCGTCGTTGCGGCGGTAGCTGCCGTCGGGCGCTACGGACTCGAAACCGTGGCTGCCCGCATACCACAGGCCGGCCACCCCCACTCGGTCACGGATATCAGCCAGGTCGCGACCCGACAGGATCGCGACCGGACACCGCGTCGCCAATCGGGCAAGAGCCTCTGCGGCGCCGTCGACCAGCCGTGCGGTGTCCGGGTCGGGCACGATCGCCGACAGCGTGCCGTCGAAGTCCAGGCACACTGCCGGGCGGTGGCCGTCGACGATCTCGGCAATCTGCCCGAAGGACTCGAGGGCGTCGGGGATCTGCGACATCGGGCGGTCGCCCGTGCGCACCCCGATCTCGCCCAGGTCGTCGATCAGGGCGTCGGCGCCGCGTTCCAGCAGCGTGCCGGAGTTGTCGGCGTCAAGCCCAATCACCAACGAGAAACCCCCGTTTCGAGCCGCGGCTATTCCGTCTGGGGAGGTGTCGACGACGACGGAACGTTCGGCCCGGGCGCGCAGCCGCCGCGCCGTCTCACGAAGCCGCGACACATCCGTGGGACCGGGCTCGGCAACCGCAGTACGGACGCCGACTTCGTGTAGTCGGTCGATCAGCTGATCGATCGAATCACCTTGCGGCACTTGAAAAATCACGGCGTCGTGCAGGCGCGGATCGATCATGACCCGGGGTGAGGCACCGTCACCGGTCTGCGAGGTGATCACGCGGAAATCCTTGCACACCGCACGGCACGCGACGTCGTTGCTAGCCGGCGTGCAGCGCCGCAGTCAGGGCCCGGATGTCGGCGTTGGGAATCTCGTAGCCCGGGAAGTACACGCAGACGCGCTGTGCCACATCACCGAACCTGGCCAGGATTTCGGCGGCGCAGTCCTCCGGTGTGCCCCGCACGGCCAGCGTGGTCAACAGCTGGTCGTCCACAAGATCGGTCATCGCGGCGATGTCGCCGCGTTTGGACAGTTGGTTGAGCTGCGGTTGCAGCTCGCCACGGCCTTCGATCTCCAGCACAGGCACGTAGGCAGGCGTCGATCCGTAGAACGCCAGCAGTCGGCGCACTCCCTTGCTGGCGGCCTGCAATTGAGACTCGGTGCGCCCGACGGCGGCGATCACCTGCGGGACGATGTCGAAGTCGGCACCGCGGCGGCCGGCGCGGCGCAGCCCGTCGTCGACCGCCGCGAGTGTCCGCTCGCGGAAGTGGCGCGCCGAGTGAAACGGCATCACGAGCAGCCCGTCGGCCACCTCGGCGGCGGCCCGGGTCATCAGTGGGCCAAGGGCACCGAGGTAGATCGGCGGAACCCCGTGCGGGTTCGGGCCCGGGTCGAACGTCGGGGTCATCAACGTGTGCTTGGTGAATTCGCCGCGAAACTGCAGCGGTTCGTTGTGCTGCCAGGCGGTCAGGATGGCCCGCACGGCAAGGACGGTTTCACGCATCCGTGCGGCGGGACGGCTCCAGCTGCTGCCGTAGCGGCTTTCGATGTGCGGCCGGATCTGCGAGCCCAAACCAAGGCGAAATCGACCGCGCGACAGCAGCTGTAGGTCATAGGCGGCGTGCGCCAGGTGCATCGGGCTGCGCGGCAATGCGATCGCGACATTGGTCATCAGTTCAAGATCCGTGGCGGCGGCGGCAGCGGCGAGCGGAAGGAAGACGTCGTGCTGGCCCTCGAAGGTGAACAGGCCTTCGACGCCGGTCGCCGCGAGTTCTCGGGCGCGTTCGCCGGCTCGATCCGGGCGCGCGTCGAGCTGAATGTGCACGTGCATCGGCTCAGCTTCGCGGTGCCGACACTGGCGTCGCATACGCGACACGCCGCCGGCCCGTTCGAATCCGCAGACTCGCGGAACTGCGGCCAGGTGGCCGTCGACATCGACCACATTCCTCAAAGCCGAACTTCGGCCGCTGGGATTAACTGCAACTAGCAGTTTCGGGCACAACGCCAGCAAACTTTTTTCGTCGATTTCAGTGAACAATTGTCGACTGATTGCCCGAGCAAGTGCTTGCCCGGCCGCCGCGTGCTGACGCGCGCGTCGATAAATTCCTTCATAACGATTTGGTAACAATCATGCCGTGAACAGCGCTGTTGTAGCTACTCGACCGTAACCACCGGCATGCAGGCGGTTTGTCGCGCAACCTCCAGAGCCCGAATCGGCGCCTTGTTACAAACTCGACGGTTACTTATGCGTAGAACTCGCCAGTAACCATTCTTGTGGGCATGACCGGCCAATTTCTTATGCCACTCTTATTGCAGTCAGCGGGGCGAGCAGAGCCGCGGCGGACCGTCGCCGGCGCGCCGCGGCCGGCAGGCACCGCTGGAGATTCGACGGGGAATCGCAACACCCTTCGCGACGCAGCGCAAGGACACAGGCGAGACACGGAAACGATGCTGAGGAGACGCGACACGTGACGATTCACGAACACGACTGGGTGCCCGCTGGCCGCGACGGCGACTCCCCGACGCCCGCGTCCAGTCACGCCCTGGTCGATCGTCTCAGCGCCGGCGAACCGTACGCGGTGGCGTTCGGTGGGCAGGGCAGCGGCTGGCTGGAGAACCTCGAGGAACTGGTGTCGTCGGCCGGCATCGAAGACGACCTGGCGGCTCTTGTGGCCGAAGCCGAGCGGATGCTGGCGCCGATTGCCGACGAACTCGTGGTGGTGCGTCCGATCGGATTCGAGCCGCTGCGCTGGGTGCGGGCGCTGGCCGCCGGTGAGCCGGTGCCCACCGCCAAGCAGCTCACTTCGGCTGCCACGTCGATGCCGGGCATCCTGCTCACTCAACTGGCCGCCATCCGCGCGCTGACCCGTCAAGGCATGGATTTCGCCGCCACCCCGCCCGTGGCCTGCGCCGGGCACTCCCAGGGTGTGCTGGCCGTCGAGTCGCTGACCACCGGCGGCGCCCGTGACGCCGAACTGATGGTCCTGATCCAGCTGATCGGAGCCGCATGCACGCTGGTGGCGCGCCGACGCGGCATCTCGGCGCTGGGCAACCGCCCGCCGATGGTGTCGGTCACCAACGCCGACCCGCAGCGGATCCGAGAACTGCTCGACGAATTCGCCAAGGACGTCCGTACGGTGCTGCCGCCGGCGTTGTCGATCCGCAACGGCCGGCGCTCGTCGGTGATCACCGGCAGCCCCGAGCAGCTGGCCCGCTTCGAGCTGTACTGCCGGCAGATCGCCGACACCGAGGCCGCCGAACGCAAGAACAAGCTGCGCGGCGGTGCCGTGTTCAACCCGACCTTCGAGCCGGTGCAGGTGGAGGTCGGCTTCCATACCCCGCGGCTGTCCGACGGCGTGACGATGATCGACCGCTGGGCCGAGACGATCGGGCTCGACGCAGAGCTGGCCCACGACATGGCCGAGTCGATCCTCGTGCGGCCGGTCGACTGGGTGCAGGAGGTCGACAAGCTGCACCGAGCCGGGGCCAAGTGGATCCTCGATCTAGGGCCCAGCGACATCCTGACCCGCCTCACGGCCCCGGTGATCCGCGGCCTGGGCGTCGGCATCGTCCCGGCGGCCACCCGCGGCGGACAGCGCAACCTGTTCACCGTCGGTGCCGTCCCGGAGGTCGCTCAGCCGTGGGCCAGCTACGCCCCGGGCGTGGTCCGGCTGCCCGACGGGGCAGTGAAGCTGTCGACGAAGTTCACCCGCCTCACCGGGCGCTCACCGATCCTGCTCGCGGGCATGACGCCGACGACCGTAGACGCCAAGATCGTCGCCGCGGCCGCCAACGCCGGGCACTGGGCCGAACTCGCCGGCGGCGGGCAGGTCACCGAGGAGATCTTCACCAGGCGCATCGAGGAATTGCAGACGCTGCTGGAGCCCGGCCGGGCGATCCAGTTCAACTCGCTGTTCCTTGACCCTTACCTGTGGAAGCTGCAGATCGGCGGCAAGCGGCTGGTGCAGAAGGCGCGCCAGGCGGGCGCGCCGATCGACGGTGTCGTCGTCAGCGCGGGCATCCCCGAGCTGGAAGAGGCCGTCGAGCTGATCGACGAACTCCGCAGTGTCGGCATCTCCCACGTGGTGTTCAAGCCGGGCACCGTCGAGCAGATTCGCTCGGTGATCCGCATCGCCGCGGAGGTGCCCACCAAGCCGGTGATCGTGCACATCGAGGGCGGTCGCGCCGGCGGTCACCATTCCTGGGAGGACCTCGACGACCTGCTGCTGACCACGTACTCCGAGTTGCGAGCCCGCTCCAACATCACCGTGTGCGTCGGCGGCGGCATCGGCACGCCCGAGCGCGCGGCGGAATACCTGTCCGGGAAATGGGCTGTGCGCCATGGCTATCCGTTGATGCCCATCGACGGCATCCTGGTAGGCACCGCGGCGATGGCCACCAAGGAAGCCACCACCTCGCCGCAGGTCAAGCAGATGCTCGTGGCCACGCAGGGCACCGACCAGTGGATCGGCGCCGGAAAAGCCCAGGGCGGCATGGCTTCCAGCCGCAGTCAGCTCGGCGCTGACATTCACGAGATCGACAACGCCGCGTCGCGCTGCGGTCGGCTGCTCGACGAGGTGGCCGGAGACGCCGACGCCGTGGCGGCGCGCCGCGACGAGATCATCGCCGCGATGGCCGCCACCTGCAAACCATATTTCGGTGATGTCGGCGAGATGACGTACGCGCAGTGGCTGCGCCGGTACGTCGAACTGGCTGTGGGAGAAGGAAGTTCGACGGCCGACACCGCTTCTTCGGACACGCCGTGGCTCGACGTCAGCTGGCGCGACCGCTTCGAGCAGATGCTCAAGCGCACGGAAGCGCGCTTGCATCCCAGGGATTTCGGGCCGATCGAGACTCTATTCGACGACCCGCAACTGTTGGAGCGGCCGCATGACGCAATCGCCGCGCTGCTGGCCCGTTTCCCCGACGCCCAGACCATCCAGCTTCATCCGGCCGACGTGCCGTTCTTTGTCGAACTGTGCAAGACCCTGGGCAAGCCGGTCAACTTCGTCCCTGTCATCGACAAGGACGTGCGCCGGTGGTGGCGCAGCGATTCGTTGTGGCAGGCCCACGACGCCCGCTATGACGCCGATGCGGTGTGCATCATTCCCGGTACCGCCGCGGTAGCGGGCATCACCCGCGTCGACGAACCCGTCGGCGAGCTGCTCGACCGGTTCGAGCAGGCCGCCATCGACCAGGTGCTGGCGTCCGGCGCCCAGCCCCAGCCGCTGCTGTCCCGGCGGCAGGTTCGCAAGGACGTCTCCGGTCCGCTGGCCGCGGTCCTGGACGCCCCGGACGTCGTCTGGGCCGGCCGCATGGCCAGCAACCCAGTGCACCGCATCGCCGACCCGGCCGACTGGCAGGTACGTGACAACCGTTCTGCCACACCCCATTCCACCGGTGCCCGACTCGAAGTGACCGCTGACGACCAGGTGGTGCTGTCTGTTCCGCTGTCGGGCACGTGGGTCGACATCAGATTGACGCTCACCGATGTGGTGCGCGACGGCGGCGCGCCTGTCGTGTCCGTTCAAGACGCCTCTGCCGCAATGCGTTCGGTTCTCGCGATCGCCGCCGGCGTCGACGGCCCCGATGCGATGCCGGCCGTCGAGGACGGCGCGGCCCGAATCACGGTCGCGTGGAATCCCGAGGAGGTCGCCGACCACACCGGCGTCACGGCAACGTTCGGCGCGCCGCTGGCGCCGACGCTGAGCGTCGTACCCGACGCGCTCGTCGGCCGTTGCTGGCCCGCGGTGTTCGCGGCGATCGGCGCGGCCACCACCAGCAGCGGCTTCCCCGTGGTGGAAGGGTTGCTCAGCCTGGTGCACCTCGACCACGCCGCGCATCTGCACACCACGCTGCCGACGCAGGCTGTCGAATTGAGCGTCACCGCAACCGCTTCCGAAGCCACCGACACAGAGGTCGGTCGGGTGGTGCCGGTGGAGGTCACCGTCACCACGGCGGACGGCACGCTGCTGGCCACGCTTCAGGAGCGGTTCGCGATCCGCGGCCGCACCGGCGCAGCGGAGCTCACCGATCCCGTGCGTGCCGGAGGCGCCGTATCGGACAACGCCACCGACACTCCGCGTCGGCGCCGCCGCGACGTCACGGTGACCGCACCCACTGACATGCGGCCCTTCGCCGTCGTGTCGGGCGACCACAACCCGATCCACACCGACCGCGCCGCGGCATTGCTGGCTGGGTTGAAAGGCCCGATCGTGCACGGGATGTGGCTGTCGGCGGCGGCTCAGCACGTTGCCGCCGCCACCGACGGGCAGGCCAGGCCGCCGGCACGGGTGATCGGTTGGACCGCGCGGTTCTTGGGCATGGTAAAGCCGGGCGCCGAGATCGATTTCCGCGTCGACCGGGTCGGGATCGACCAGGGCGCCGAGGTTTTGGAGGTAGCGGCCCGCGTCGGCTCCGAGCTCGTCATGTCGGCGACCGCACGGCTGGCCGCACCGAAAACCGTGTACGCGTTCCCCGGCCAGGGCATCCAGCACAAGGGCATGGGCATGGAGGTCCGAGCCCGCAGCAAGGCCGCCCGCAAGGTCTGGGACTCCGCCGACAAGTTCACCCGCGAGACGCTGGGTTTCTCTGTGCTGCACGTGGTTCGGGACAACCCGACCAGCCTGATCGCCGCCGGGGTGCATTACCAGCACCCCGACGGTGTGCTCTATCTGACGCAATTCACCCAAGTCGCGATGGCCACTGTCGCGGCCGCGCAAGTCGCCGAGATGCGCGAGAAGGGCGCATTCGTCGAAGACGCAATCGCGTGCGGGCATTCGGTTGGTGAATACACCGCGCTGGCATGCGTGTCCGGGGTCTACGAACTCGAGGCGCTGCTGGAGGTGGTGTTCCACCGCGGCAGCAAGATGCACGACATCGTGCCGCGCGACGAGCTGGGCCGGTCCAACTACCGGCTGGCCGCCATCCGGCCGTCGCAGATCGACTTGGCCGACAAGGACGTCCCGGCGTTCATCGACGAAATAGCCCGGCGCACAGGAGAATTCCTGGAGATCGTCAACTACAACCTGCGCGGCTCGCAGTATGCGATCGCCGGCACCGTGCGCGGCTTGGAAGAGTTGGAGAAGGAGGTCGAGCGACGCCGCGAGATCACCGGAGGCAAGCGGTCGTTCATCCTGGTGCCCGGCATCGACGTGCCCTTCCACAGCTCGGTGCTGCGCGTCGGCGTGCCGGAGTTCCGCCGCTCGCTCGAGCGGGTCATGCCGCGGGACAAAGATCCGGACCTGATCATCGGGCGCTACATCCCCAACCTGGTGCCGCGGCCGTTCTCCCTGGACCGCGACTTCATCCAGGAGATCCGCGATCTGGTGCCGGCCGAGCCGCTCGACGAGGTCCTCGCCGACTACGACACGTGGCGTAACGAGCGGCCGCGCGAGCTGTGCCGCAAGGTCGTCATCGAGCTGTTGGCATGGCAGTTCGCCAGTCCCGTGCGCTGGATCGAGACGCAGGATTTGCTCTTCACCGAGGAGGCCGCCGGTGGGCTCGGCGTCGAGCGGTTCGTCGAAATCGGGGTGAAGTCCTCGCCGACGGTGTCGGGACTCGCGTCGAACACGCTGAAGCTCACCGAATACGCCCACAGCACAGTGGAAGTGCTCAACTCCGAGCGCGACGCGGCGGTCCTGTTCGCGACGGACACCGACCCCGAACCCGAGGCCGAGATCGACGAGGCCGTCGAAACAGCCTCTGCGCCCGTAGAATCCGTGCCCGCACCCGCGGCACCGACTGCCCCGGCTAATTCGCCGCAGCCGGATGTCGCGCCCGTCGGCGCTCCGCGGCCCGACGACATCCCCTTCGACGCCTCGGACGCCACGCTCGCGCTGATCGCGCTGTCGGCCAAGATGCGCATCGACCAGATCGAGCCACTGGACTCGATCGAGTCGATCACCGACGGAGCGTCGTCGCGGCGCAACCAACTGCTGGTCGACCTCGGTTCCGAGCTGAACCTCGGCGCCATCGACGGCGCCGCGGAAGCCGACCTGTCCACGCTCAAGTCGCAGCTGACCAAGCTTGCGCGCACCTACAAGCCGTTCGGGCCCGTGCTGTCCGACGCGATCAACGACCAGCTGCGCACCGTACTGGGCCCGTCGGGCAAGCGGCCCAACTACATCGCCGAGCGTGTCCGCAAGACGTGGGAACTTGGCGACGGGTGGGCCAAGCACGTCACGGTCGAGGTGGCGCTCGGCACTCGGGAAGGCAACAGCGTGCGCGGCGGCAGCCTCGGCGCCCTGCACGACGGCGCGCTCGCGGACACGGCGTCCGTCGACAAGGTGATCGACGCGGCCGTGGCCGCGGTGGCCGCACGCCGAGGCATCGCGGTCGCGCTGCCGTCGGCCGGTGGCAACGGAAACGCGACCGTCGACGCGGCGGCACTGTCGGAGTTCACCGAGCAGATCACCGGACGCGACGGCGTGCTGGCCAACGCGGCCCGACTGGTGCTCAACCAGCTCGGCCTCGACGACCCGGTCAGCACACCGGCGACGGCCACCGACGCGGAGCTGATCGACCTCGTCACCGCCGAACTCGGTTCGGACTGGCCGCGATTGGTCGCGCCGGTGTTCGACGGGCGCAAGGCTGTGGTGTTCGACGACCGCTGGGCCAGCGCCCGCGAAGACCTCGTGAAGATCTGGCTGATGGACGACGACGAGGTCGACGCCAACTGGGCAGCGCTGGCCGAGCGTTTCGAAGGCGCCGGACACATCGTGGGCACGCAGGCCACCTGGTGGCAGGGTAAGGCGCTGGCCGCGGGCCGCAACATCCACGCGTCGCTGTTCGCCCGTGCCGCGGCCGGGGCGGAGAACCCCGGCAAGGGCCGCTACAGCGACGATGTCGCAGTGGTCACCGGCGCGTCGAAGGGCTCGATTGCGGCGGCCGTGGTCGGGCGGTTGCTCGACGGCGGCGCGACGGTGATCGCGACCACGTCGCGGTTCGACGACGACCGGTTGGCGTTCTATCGCGCCCTGTACCGCGACCACGCGCGTTTCGGTGCGGTGCTGTGGGTGGTGCCGGCAAATATGGCGTCATACTCCGACATCGATGCGCTGGTGTCGTGGATCGGCAGCGAGCAGACGGAAAGCCTTGGGCCGCAGTCGATTCACATCAAGGACGCGCAGACGCCGACGTTGCTGTTGCCGTTCGCGGCGCCGCGCGTCTCCGGCGATTTGTCGGAGGCCGGTGCCCGCGCCGAGATGGAGATGAAGGTGCTGCTGTGGGCCGTGCAGCGGCTCATCGGCGGGCTGTCGACGATCGGGGCCGAACGCGACATCGCGTCGCGACTGCACGTGGTGCTGCCCGGCTCGCCGAACCGAGGCATGTTCGGCGGTGACGGCGCCTACGGCGAGGCCAAGTCGGCGCTCGACGCAGTGGTGTCGCGGTGGAAGGCGGAGTCGTCGTGGGCGCAGCGCGTGTCGCTGGTGCACGCGCTGATCGGCTGGACCCGTGGCACTGGGTTGATGGGTCACAACGACGTGATCGTCGACGCGGTCGAAGAAGCCGGCGTCACAACGTATTCCACCGACGAGATGGCGGCAATGCTGCTGTCGCTGTGCGACCCGGAGTCGCGGGTGGCCGCGTCGATGGAGCCGTTGCACGCCGACCTGACCGGTGGCCTGGCCGACGCCCAGCTCGACATGGCCGAGCTGGCTGCCAAGGCTCGCGAGGAAATGTCAAGCGAGACAGCGGAATCCGCCGCAGACGATGCCGGCACCATCGCTGCCTTGCCGTCGCCCCCGCGCGGCTACACCGCGGCACCGCCGCCGCCTTGGGAAGACCTCGACGTCGACCCGGCCGATTTGGTGGTCATCGTCGGCGGCGCGGAACTCGGGCCGTACGGTTCGTCGCGTACCCGCTACGAGATGGAGGTCGACAACGAGCTGTCGGCTGCCGGCGTTCTGGAACTGGCGTGGACCACCGGGCTGATCAAATGGGAGAACGACCCGAGGCCCGGCTGGTACGACACCGAAACCGGTGAGCTGGTCGACGAATCCGAGCTCGTCGAGCGGTATCACGACGCGGTCGTGGAGCGCACCGGCATCCGCGAGTTCGTCGATGACGGCGCGATCGACCCGGATCACGCATCGCCGCTTCTGGTGTCGGTGTTCTTGGACAAGGACTTCACGTTCGTCGTCTCCAGCGAGGCCGACGCGCGGGCGTTCGTCCAGTTCGACCCCGAACACACGGTCATCCGGCCGCTGCCGGACAGCACGGATTGGCAGGTGACCCGGAAGGCCGGTACCGAGATTCGGGTGCCGCGCAAGACCAAGCTGTCGCGGACCGTCGGCGGGCAGATCCCCACCGGGTTCGACCCGACCGTGTATGGCATCACCCCGGACATGGCCAGCTCGATCGACCGGGTGGCGCTGTGGAACATCGTCGCCACCGTCGACGCATTCCTGTCATCCGGCTTCACTCCGGCAGAGCTGATGCGCTGGGTGCACCCGAGCCTGGTGGCCAACACCCAGGGCACCGGCATGGGCGGCATGACGTCGATGCAGACGATGTACCACGGCAACCTGCTCGGCCGGAACAAGCCGAACGACATCCTGCAGGAAGTGCTGCCGAATGTCGTTGCGGCCCACGTGGTTCAGAGCTACGTCGGCAGCTACGGCGCGATGATCCACCCCGTCGGGGCGTGCGCCACCGCGGCGGTGTCGGTCGAGGAGGGCGTCGACAAGATTCGGCTCGGCAAGGCCGAGCTGGTGGTAGCCGGCGGCTTCGACGACCTCACGCTGGAGGCGATCATCGGCTTCGGTGACATGGCGGCCACTGCCGACACCGAGATGATGCGTGCCCGAGGCATCAGCGACTCGAGGTTCTCTCGCGCCAACGACCGGCGCCGGTTGGGCTTCGTCGAGTCGCAGGGCGGCGGGACGATCCTGCTGGCGCGCGGCGACCTCGCGGTGAAGATGGGGCTGCCGGTGCTCGCGGTCGTGGCGTACGCGCAGAGCTTCGGCGACGGCGTGCACACCTCGATCCCGGCGCCGGGCATGGGTGCGCTCGGCGCGGGACGAGGCGGCAAGCAGTCGGTGCTGGCGCGGTCGCTGGCCAAGCTCGGCGTGGGTGCCGACGACATCGCGGTGATCTCCAAGCACGACACCTCGACGCTGGCCAACGATCCCAACGAGACCGAGCTGCACGAGCGGCTCGCGGAGTCGCTGGGCCGGTCCGACGGGGCGCCGCTATTCGTGGTGTCGCAGAAGAGCCTCACCGGCCACGCCAAGGGCGGCGCGGCGGTGTTCCAGATCATGGGGCTGTGCCAGATCCTGCGCGACGGCGTCGTTCCGCCGAACCGCAGCCTGGACTGCGTCGACGACGAGATGGCCGGCTCGGCACACTTCGTGTGGCCGCGCGAGACGCTGCGGCTCGGGGAGAAGTTCCCGCTGAAGGCGGGGCTGGTCACCAGCCTGGGGTTCGGGCACGTGTCGGGTCTGGTCGCCCTGGTGCACCCGCAGGCGTTCCTGGCCACGCTGTCGGAGGAGCAGCGGCGTGACTACAAGCAGCGGGCAGATGCGCGGGTGATGGCCGGTCAGCGGCGGCTGGTGTCGGCGATCGCCGGTGGGCAGCCGCTCTACGAGCGGCCCGCCGACCGCCGCTTCGACCACAATGGCTCCGAGAAGCGCCAAGAGGCCGAGATGCTGCTGGATCCCGCGTCGCGTCTCGGCGACCGGGATGTCTACACCCGCTAGGTTGCCTCTATGGCGATAGTGGGGTTGGGGATCGACCTGGTCTTCATCCCCGATTTCGCGGAGCAGGTCGACCAGCCGGGAACGGTGTTCGCGGAGACGTTCACGCCGGGGGAGCGCCGCGACGCCGCCGACAAGAGCTCGTCGGCAGCACGCCATCTGGCTGCGCGCTGGGCCGCCAAGGAGGCGGTGATCAAAGCGTGGTCGGGGTCACGGTTCGCGCAGCGGCCGGTGCTGCCGGAGGGGATCCACCGCGATATCGAGGTGGTCACCGACATGTGGGGACGGCCGAAGGTGCGGCTGTCCGGCGCGATCGCCGAGCATCTCGCTGACGTCACCATCCACGTGTCGCTGTGCCACGAGGGCGACACCGCCGCCGCCGTCGCGGTCCTCGAGGCCCCCGCCTGACCGCGCGAGCAGACGCTAACTCGCATCTGGCGACCGAGGATTATGCGATTCAGCGTCTGCTCGCGCGGCTAGCCTCGGGAGCCATGAGCGATCTTGTCGAGCGCGTCCGCGATGTCCTGCCCTCGGTTCGCCGCGATCTCGAGGACCTGGTGCGCATCGAGTCGGTATGGGCCGACCCGGGACGCCGCACAGAAGTGCAGCGCAGTGCGCAAGCGGTCGCCGACCTGTTGACAGCGGCCGGTTTCGACGACGTCGAGATCGTCGCCGAAGGTGGCGCCCCTGCCGTCATCGCCCGCCACCCCGCCCCGCCCGGCGCGCCGACGGTGCTGCTCTACGCCCACCATGACGTGCAGCCCGAGGGCGACCCGGACCAGTGGGCATCGCCGCCGTTCGAGCCGGCAGAACGCGGCGGCAGACTATACGGCCGCGGCACCGCCGACGACAAAGCGGGGATTGCAACGCATTTGGCGGCGTTCCGGGCGCACCAGGGTAAGCCGCCGGTCGGCGTCACAGTGTTCGTCGAAGGCGAAGAGGAGTCTGGGTCACCGTCGCTGCATCGGCTGCTCGACGCACACCGCGACAAGCTGGCTGCCGACGTGATTGTGCTTGCGGATTCGATGAATTGGAGCGTCGACGTGCCGTCGCTGACGGTGTCGCTGCGCGGACTGGTGGACTGCGTGGTCGAGGTGGCGACTCTCGACCATGGTCTGCATTCCGGCATGTGGGGCGGCGTGGTGCCCGACGCGCTGATGGTGCTGACGCGGCTGCTGGCGAGCCTGCACGACGACGAGGGAAACGTGGCCGTCGCCGGCCTGCATGAAGGTACTGCCGCGGAACTCGACTACCCACCCGAGCGGGTGCGCCAGGAGACCGGCCTGCTCGACGGCGTTCGGGAGATCGGCAGCGGCACTGTGCCGCAACGGCTTTGGGCCAAGCCGGCGCTCACTGTGATCGGCATCGACACCACACCGATCGCACGGTCGTCGAACACACTGATCCCCAGCGCTCGCGCAAAGATCAGCCTTCGCGTGGCGCCCGGCGGCGACCCGAAAGCCCACCTCGACGCGCTCATCCGCCATCTGCAGGAGCACGTGCCGTGGGGCGCGAAAATGACTGTCACACAAGGAGATCTCGGTCAGCCCTACGCGGTCGAGGCCACCGGACCGGTCTACGACGCGGCCCGGTCGGCGTTCCTGGAAGCTTGGGGCACCGAGGCCGTCGACATGGGGATCGGTGGATCGATCCCGTTCATCGCCGCGTTCGCCGAGGCCTTTCCCGATGCGAAGATCCTGGTCACCGGCGTGGAAGATCCTGACACACAAGCGCATAGCGTCGACGAGAGCCTACATCTCGGTGTACTGGAACGTGCCGCGGTCGCGGAGGCGCTGTTGCTGGAGAAGCTCGGTTAGACGTTCAGGTCGCGTCGCAGCTTGTCGACGTGCCCGGTCGCCTTGACGTTGTACTGAGCCAACGCGATCTTGCCCTGTTCGTCGACGACGAACGTCGACCGGATGACACCTTGCACCGTCTTGCCGTACATCTTCTTCTCGCCGTAGGCGCCCCACTTCGTCAACACTTCGCGATCGGGATCCGACAGAAGTGGAAAGGTCAGCCCTTCGGCGTCGCGGAACTTGGCCAGCTTGGCTTGCTTGTCCGGCGAGATACCGACGACGTCCAGTCCGGCTTTGTTCAGCTCGTGCAGGTTGTCGCGGAAATCGCACGCCTGTTTGGTACAGCCAGGAGTCGACGCTGCCGGGTAGAAGTAGACGATCAACTTGCGGCCGCGGTAATCCGCCAGCGACACGGTGTTGCCGTCGGCGTCTTCAAGGCTGAAGTCGGGGGCTTTGTCTCCCACCTCGAGCCGCGTCGTCGCGCTCATCTGCTGGATTATCCCTTCGTCCCACACCAGTGCGCTGGTTCGCACCTCGGCTGATCTAGGGTAGTGCGGCAGGCAGCAACCCTTCACAGGCGGAGGACATCGTGGCGGACCGTGACCCTGAGGCCATCAAAGCCGACATCGACCGTGCCCGCGACCAGTTGGCTGCCACCGTCGACACGCTGACCGAACGGGCCCATCCGCGCCGGTTGGTCAACGACCTCAAAATCGCCACCGTCACGTTCCTGAAGAAACCGCCCGTGACGTACACATTGATCGGCGTCGGAGCGCTCACTGTGGTGTTGGCGATCCGCCGAGTGCGCAACGGCTGACAGCAGCGCGACGGCTAGGCGCTGGTGCGCCGCCGCCACCACCCGACGAATCCAAGCGCACGGACGCGCATGGTGCCCACGCGCCCGAGCCTGTTGCAGGTGTGGACGGTAGTAGGTAGCTGTGTGTACTTGCTACGCGATTGCTCAGCAATGGCTGAGGTGCCGCCGGAACCCACTGGCCCCGAACCCTCCGGCTGGCTCCCTGACATCTACAAAGACCCCGGTTCCCTACGTGCAACGGCTATTTGCCGTCTGAACGTGTCGATTCTGCTAATGATGTTCGCAAACCTACCCTCGGGACCGGCGAACCACAAGCAAACAATCAGAAATTGCCGAGGAACGGGCCGTGGCGATTTGAGATTTGCTGGCTGAACTGGCATAACGGTCTAACGACGAGCCAGCCGTGTTGTGAGCGTCACAAAAAGCGGCACCAAGGATGTTGGCGCGCAGGCAAATACAAAGCAACGGTGCGCCGTCAGGGTTTCGAACCCCGGACCCGCTGATTAAGAGTCAGCTGCTCTACCAACTGAGCTAACGGCGCGTCGACTGGCGACGATAACAGGCTAACGCAGCGCGAGCCAAAGCAGGCACCTGCCAACGGAACGGCGTTACCCGTCGATGGCACGCTGCACGCCCAGGTTGCCCTTAGACTATTGCCAAAGAACGGTAACGAATTAGCCGTGGCTGTGAGGTGGAACGACGTATGTTGCAGGTCCGTTCAGCGACGCGTGGGCGTCGGCATCGGTCCTGGTTGATCGCTCTCACCCTGGTCTCGGCACTGGCCTTTGGCCTCAGCGGCTGCGGCAGCAACTCCGCGCCCGACGCGCCGAAGGTGATCACCGACAAAGGCACTCCATACGCCGATCTTCTGGTGCCCAAACTGCAGGCATCTGTCAAAGACGGGGCGGTCGGTGTCGCGGTGGATCAGCCGGTGACGGTCACCGCCGAAGACGGTGTGCTGGGGGCGGTGAGCCTCTCGAAGTCCGACGGCACCCCGGTGGAGGGGAAGCTGAGTCCTGACGGGCTCACGTGGTCGACCAGCGAACCGCTGGGCTACAACAAGCAGTACACGCTGACTGCAGAGGCACTCGGGCTCAGCGGCATCTCCCGTCAGCGCATGACGTTTCGCACTCACTCGCCCGAGAACCTGACGTCGGCGTATGTCTTGCCGAACGACGGCGAGGTGGTGGGCGTCGGGCAGCCGGTGGCAATTCGCTTCGACGAGAACATCCCGAACCGGCTGGCCGCGCAGCGTGCGATCAAGATCACGACGAACCCTCCGGTCGAGGGGGCGTTCTACTGGCTGAACAATCGGGAATTGCGTTGGCGCCCCGAGAAATTCTGGAAGCCCGGCACCCAAGTGGACGTGGCAGTCGACATCTACGGCGTCGACATGGGCAACGGCCTGTTCGGCCAGGACGACGTCAAGACGCACTTCACCATCGGTGACGAGGTGATCGCTACCGCCGACGACAATACGAAGACCATCACGGTGCGTCGCAATGGCGAAGTGATCAAGACCATACCCACCTCGATGGGCAAGAACAGCACGCCGACCAACAACGGCATCTACATCGTCGGCGACCGGTTCAAGCACATCATCATGGACTCGTCGACCTACGGCGTTCCGGTCAACTCGCCCAACGGATACCGCACCGACGTCGACTGGGCGACCCAGATCTCTTACAGCGGCATCTTCGTGCACTCCGCGCCATGGTCGGTGGGGGCGCAGGGCAACACCAACACGAGCCACGGTTGCCTGAACGTCAGCCCCAGCAATGCGATCTGGTTCTACAACAACACCAAACGCGGCGACATCGTCCAGATCGTCAACACGGTCGGGGCCACCTTGCCGGGCACCGACGGGCTGGGGGACTGGAACATCCCGTGGGAGCAGTGGAAGGCCGGCAACGCCAACACATAGCGTCGCGGCGCCGCTGCCAAAAACGAGCCCTGACTTCGGGGTGAGTGACGGGACTCGAACCCGCGACTTCCAGGACCACAACCTGGTGCTCTACCAGCTGAACTACACTCACCATCGCCGCCTGCACGCGCGGGCGGCGAACGCGATATTAACCGCTTGTGGCCTCCGGAGCCGAATCCAGATCCCTCGACGGGCCGGCGCATCCGTTGATCTCCATCGCGATCGCCTCGATTTCGCTGGTCGACGGCCCTGGTGGGGGCACGAACGCGGTGCGCCGGTAGTACTTCAGCTCGCGGATCGACTCGTGGATGTCGGCGACGGCGCGGTGCGCCAACCCCTTCTCCGGCTGGCCGTAATAGATGCGGGGATACCACCGCCGGCACAGTTCCTTGATCGAGCTCACGTCGATCATCCGGTAGTGCAGGTAGTCGTCGAGGGCAGGCATGTCGCGGGCGATGAATCCGCGGTCGGTGGCAATCGAGTTGCCCGCCAACGGCGCTGTCTTAGCTTGTGGCACAAAGGCTTTGACGTAGTCGAGCACCATCGCCTCGGCCTGCGCCACGTCGACCGTCGACGCTCGCACCTCCTCGACCAGCCCCGAGCGGGTGTGCATCTCGACGACCACGTCGAGCATCCCGGACAGCGCGTCGTCGTCGGCGTGGATCACCACGTCCACCCCTTCGCCCAGCACGTTCAACTCACCGTCGGTGACCAGCGCGGCGATCTCGATGAGCCGGTCCTTTCGAAGGTCGAGGCCGGTCATCTCGCAGTCGATCCACACCAATTCGTCACGCACAGCGCTCAACAGTAAGCCGTCATGGCTGCTCGTTGGCAGTAGTGTCAGGTCCGATGAGCACAGAACCGTCGCTATCGCCCGCCCAGCAGATCGCCGCCGGGTACGCAGGAAAGGGCCAAGCGCTGGAGCTGGGCACGGTGGTGGTCGACGGCGTAGTCGATCCCGGCGCCCGGATTCGCATTCCGCTGGCCACGGTTAACCGCCACGGCCTTGTGGCCGGCGCGACCGGCACCGGTAAGACGAAGTCGCTGCAGGTGATGGCCGAGCAGCTGTCGGCGGCGGGCGTGCCGGTCACGATGGCCGACATCAAGGGCGACCTGTCGGGGCTGTCACGGCCCGGTTTGGCCACGGACAAGGTCACTGCCCGCGCCAAGGACACCGGTGACGACTGGGCTCCTGCCGCATTTCCTGTCGAGTTTCTGTCCCTGGGCACGGGCGGCGTCGGCGTGCCGGTGCGCGCGACCATTTCCAGCTTCGGCCCGATCTTGCTGTCAAAGGTGCTGGGGCTCAACCAGACTCAGGAGTCGACTCTCGGCCTGATCTTCCACTGGGCAGACCAGAAGGGCCTGTCACTTCTCGACCTGAAAGATCTGCGCTCCGTCATCACGTACTTGTCCAGCGACGAAGGCAAACCCGAGCTCAAGGCGCTCGGCGCGGTATCACCGACCACTGCCGGTGTGATTCTGCGCGCGCTGGTGAACCTCGAAGCCGAAGGCGCCGACACGTTCTTCGGTGAGCCCGAGTTGGAGGCCAAGGATCTGTTCCGGCTGGATTCGCAGGGCCGCGGCGTCATCACACTGCTCGAACTGGGCAGCCAAGCGACCAGGCCGGTGCTGTTCTCGACGTTTCTGATGTGGGTCCTGGCCGATTTGTTCACCTTCCTTCCCGAGGTCGGGGACCTGGACAAGCCCAAGCTCGTGTTCTTCTTCGACGAGGCTCATCTGCTTTTCACCGACGCCTCGAAGGCGTTCCTCGAGCAGGTGGAACAGACCGTCAAGCTGATCCGGTCCAAAGGTGTCGGCGTCTTCTTCTGCACCCAGCTGCCCACCGACGTGCCCAACGACGTGCTCTCGCAACTGGGGGCCCGCATCCAGCACGCGATTCGCGCGTTCACCCCGGACGACCAGAAGGCGCTTGCCAAGACGGTCCGCACCTTCCCGAAAACCAAGGCGTACGACCTCGAGTCGGCGCTGACGTCCCTGGGCATCGGTGAGGCGATAGTCACCGTGCTATCGGAGAGCGGCGCGCCGACGCCGGTGGCGTGGACGCGGATGCGCTCGCCGCGTTCGCTGATGGATGCCGTCGGCCCCGACGCTATCGCCGTCGCCGCCAAATCGAGTCCGCTGCAAGCGGTGTATGGCGAGACTATCGACCGGGAGTCCGCCTATGAGCGGCTCAACGCGCGGTTGGCGCCGCCGGCTGAACAGTCCGGCGAGGCGACCGTTTCCGGCACCGCTACAGCGCGAAATGCCGCCGAGCCGGGATTCTTCGAGAAGATGTTCGAGAGCCCGGCGTTCAAGAGCGCCATGCGGTCAGCCGGCACCGTGCTCGGCCGCGAGATCACGCGCAGCATTCTGGGGACGGGCAGCCGGCGCCGGCGTTGAGCGCTCGAGGCGGTAACTGGCGCGGCGAACATCGAGAAGCCGCCTCGCGGAATTCCGTTTCGGCGCAGAACTAGCCGCCGCCTAGGCGTTTGTAGAACGCGCCGACGATCGGGGCCACGATCGCCCGTGGCGCGTAGCCGCTGGCCACCGACATCGCCTTCGACGTGACACCGGGCACCACGCGCATTTTGTTGCGCACCAGGCCGTCCAGCGACAGCTTCGCAGTGTGTTCGGTTGAGATCCAGAGAAATTCGGGCACCAGCTTGTCCACCAGCGACGCCTCCTGTTCGTCCGGCGTCGCGGTGCGCACGGGTCCGGGCGCCAGCAGCGTGACATGCACGCCGGTCTTCTTCAGCTCGCCCCGCAGCGATTCGCTGAACGTGTTCACGAATGCTTTGGTCGCCGCATAAGTGGCATTGTTCGGGATCGGCGAATTGCCCGCTGCCGAACCGGAAATCAGGATGCCGCCCGCCCGACGCGAAACCATGCCCGGCAGCACCGCGAGCGTAAGGTCGTGCACGCCAAGCACATTGAGCTGTACCTGTGCCTTCTCGCCCGCCGGGTCCAACGACGCCACCGGGCCGAACGTCGCCGTCCCTGCGTTGGCGCACAAAATCGAGATGTTGCGCGACGCCAGCTCGTCGGCCAGCTTGGTGCGCTCAGTCGGATCGGCGAGGTCCACCGGCCGCACCTCGACGGTGACGCCGTAGCGGTCGGTGAGCCTTTCCGCTAGGGCGTTCAGCACGTCTCCGCGTCGGGCAGTGACGATCAGGTGGTGGCCGCGGGCCGCCAGTTCGGTGGCCAGCGCTGCGCCGATGTTCTGGGACGCTCCGGTGACGACGGCGCGCGCGTCGGGACTGGGTGCGGGTACTGGCATGCCGACGATCGTAGACAGATAGGTTCAGCTCTTCGCGCAAGCGGCTCGATAGGCTCGGCGACCATGGCCGCTCCCCGCTCGCGCGTGCTGGCCTGGGCGTTGTGGGACTGTGGGTCGACGGGGCTGAACGCGATCGTCGTCACGTTCGTCTTCTCCGTCTACCTCACTGACGCCGTCGGCGCGGGCATGCCCGGCGGCACCACGCCGGCCAGTTGGCTCGGCCGGGCGCTCACTGTCGCGGGCCTGGCGGTCGCGTTGCTCGCTCCGGCGATCGGCGTGTGGGTGGATGTGCCGCAGCGGCGGCGACGCGTGCTGGGCGCGCTGACCGCGACGGTGGTGCTGCTCACGTCGGCGATGAGCCTCATCCGCGACGATCCCGGATATCTGTGGGCCGGTCTGGCCCTGCTTGGGCTGACAGCGGCCGCCAGCGACCTGGCCAGCGTCCCGTACAACGCGATGCTGCGCCAGCTCGCCACCCCGCAGACCTCCGGCCGGATCTCCGGATTCGGTTGGGCTGCAGGGTATGTGGGCAGTGTCGTACTGCTGTTGCTGGTGTACGGCGCATTCATCGCCGGCGACGGGCCCACCCGGGGCTTGCTGCACGTCACGACCGCCGACGGCTTGAACGTCCGCGCGGCCATGCTGCTGGCCGCGGCGTGGCTGGCGCTCTTCGCGCTGCCTGTACTGATCGCGCCCCCGCCGCCCGTCGACGTCGACGCCGCCCGTCCGTCGCGAACCGGCGTGTTCGGCGCCTACCGCGCGTTGTGGTCCGACGTTGTCGCGGAATGGCGACGCGACCGCAACGTGGTGTACTACCTGCTGGCCAGTGCCCTGTTCCGGGATGGACTCAGCGGTGTGTTCACATTCGGTGCGGTGCTGGGCGTCGCGGTATACGGCATCTCTCGGGCCGACGTGTTGCTGTTCGGGGTGACGGCCAGCGTGGTGGCCGCCGTCGGGGCGGTAATCGGCGGTCTGCTCGACGACCGGATCGGATCCAAGACGGTCATCCTCGGTTCACTGTCGGCGATGATCGTCTCCGGTCTTGTGCTGATGTCGCTGTCGGGCGCGACCGCCTTCTGGGTGTGCGGCCTGCTGCTGTGCTTGTTCATCGGCCCCACGCAGGCGTCGGCGCGAACCCTGTTATTGCGGATGACTGCCCCCGGCAAGGAAGGCGTGGCGTTCGGGCTCTACACCACGACGGGCCGAGCCGTCGCGTTCGTCGCACCATGGATGTTCTTCACATTCGTCGACGCGTTCGGCACCGACCGCGCCGGGATAGGCGGGCTGCTGGTGGTGCTGGCCGTCGGATTCTCGGCGATGCTGGCGGTCCGTACGCCGGCCCGTTAGCCCGACGGGCTGCACACCGTCAGCAGCGCTCCGGTGCGCTGCTGCACCTGCACGCCGCCGATGCTGATCTTGCAGGTGACATTGCGACCGGAGTTGATCACCGTCACGCTCGCCGAATTCTGCGCTGGCTTAGGCAGATTCACTTCCTTGTGCCAAGGCAGCAGCACATTGAACTCGGTCTGCATCAAGCCGCCTTCGTCGATGTACGTGATGTTGATCGCTCGGCCCTGGCCGGTCACCTCGTAGACCACCGGCTCAGTCTCACCTGAGGTGTTGGGGCTAGTTGTCGGGTTCGGAACCGACAGCGTGGGAAGAGGAATCGGGAAGATCGACGGCATCGACCGCTCCGACGTCGTGGGCGTGGGCGTGCGGGTGGTGGTGCTCGACGGCATCGCCGGAATCGACGTCTCTTGGCGGGAAGGGTTCGTGGTGACGAACAGCATCCAGATCACCAGCCCGATGACGACGGCCAGCGCGAAACCAGCTGTCGCCCACAGCCAGGGCCGCGGACCGCGAGGCGGTTCGGGCGGCGGCTCGCTGGCAGGCGTCGGCGCGCCCGTCTGTGGATACGTCTGTGTCCAGTACTGAGGCAGCGGCTCGGTCGAGCCGGGATGGCCGGAGGCGGGGATCGGGGAGTAGGCCGGCGGCATGTTGCCGGCATAGGCCGGATCGGAATAGCCCTGATTCGGGCTGGAGGGATCCGAAGGCGATCCCGGCCGCGGCAAATCGGTCATATCCACCTCATGGCTGCGAGGGTACCTGCGCAACGCGCTGGCGCGCCGGGGCAAGGCTCACAGGCGTATGGTCTGCCAGCATGTGCGGTATTTGCGGAGAGATCCGGTTCGACGGGCAATCGGCCGATGTCGCGGCGGTGTCGCGGATGACCGCTGCCATGGTCGCCCGTGGCCCTGACGACGACGGGCTCGTGGCGCACGGACCGGTGGCGTTCGGGCACCGGCGGCTGTCGATCATCGACTTGACCGCATGCGGAGCCCAGCCGATGGTCGACAGCGAACTCGGGCTGACACTCGTGTTCAACGGCTGTATCTACAACTACAAGGAGCTGCGCGCAGAGCTGCAGGCCGCGGGCTACCGGTTCTTCTCGACCGCGGACAGCGAGGTCATCATCAAGGCGTTCCACAAATGGGGAACGCAATGCGTCGAGCGGTTCAAGGGCATGTTCGCATTTGCGATCGCCGACCGCGCCAGCGGCGTGGTGACCCTGGGTCGCGACCGGCTCGGCATCAAGCCGCTCTACCTGTCCGAGACGCCCGGCAAGCTTCGGTTTGCGTCGTCCGTGCGCGCGCTGCTCGACGCCGGTGGTGTGGACACCGACCTGGATCGCGTTGCGCTGCACCACTACATGAGTTTTCACGCCGTCGTCCCGGCGCCGCACACGATCTACCGTGGCGTGCGCAAGCTGCCGCCGGCCACCGTGCGGGTGATCCAGCCCGACGGCAGCTACCGCGACACCGTGTACTGGTCGCCGGAATTCCGCCGCGACCCCGACCGTGCTGGATGGTCGAAGCAGGACTGGCAGGAGGCGTTGATCGACGCGCTGCGCGTCGCGGTCTCGCGCCGCATGGTGGCCGACGTGCCCGTCGGCGTGCTGCTGTCCGGGGGCATCGACTCGTCGGTGGTCGTCGCGCTGCTCGCCGAACAAGGCCAGCACGGCCTGGCCACGTTCAGCATCGGTTTCGATCCGGCGGGTGGCCAGTCCGGTGACGAGTATTACTACTCGGACATGGTGGCCAAGGCCTTCGACACGAACCACCACAAGATCCACATCGACAACTCACGACTGTTGCCGGCATTGCCGAAAACCATTGCGGCGATGAGCGAACCGATGGTCAGCCACGACTGCGTCGCGTTCTACCTGCTGTCCGAAGAAGTCAGCAAGTCGATCAAGGTGGTGCAATCCGGACAGGGTGCCGACGAAATCCTGGCCGGCTACGACTGGTATCCGCCGCTGGCCGATATTCCCCGCGATCAAGTGACTGATGTCTACGCGAAGGTGTTCTTCGACCGCGACCACGGTGAGGTGATGTCGATTCTCGCCCCGGAGTACTGCGTCGACACCGACGTCAGCCGCGAATTCGTCGCAGCACACCAATCGGCGCCCGGTGCTGACACGGCTGTCGACGCCGCGCTGCGGCTGGACACGGAAGTGATGTTGGTGGACGACCCGGTCAAGCGCGTCGACACGATGACGATGGCCTGGGGTCTGGAAGCCCGGGTGCCGTTCCTGGACCACGATTTCGTCGAGTTGGCCGCCACGTGCCCGCCGGAACTCAAGCTCGAGTCGGGTGGCAAGGGCGTGTTGAAGGACGCGTCGCGGTCACTGTTGCCGGCCGAGGTGATCGACCGCACCAAGGGTTACTTCCCAGTGCCCGGGATCCGTCATATCGAAGGTGAGGTCTACGACCTCGTGCGTGAGGCGCTGACCAACGATGCCGCACGCTCGCGAGGTCTGTACCGGCGAGAAACCGTCGAGAGACTGCTGAACTCACCGAATGACGGGCGCACCACGCTCGGCGCCAATTCGCTGTGGCAACTGGCTGTCCTGGAGATGTGGCTGCAGAGCATGGAGGGTTGATGTCGGTGGGCGGCACTGTGCGCCAGAACTATGGCGCGTCATTGTCTCCTGACGCCACCGCATTCGCGCACATCGTCGACGACGTTGGCTATCCCCGTGCGGTGCAACGCTTCCTGAGCGGTTGGCGGGCGAGCTCGTCGCGTGACGTGGTGTTGCCGGTAGAGGGTCCCGTCGAGCGGGTCATGCATTCGCCCGACGGCCACTGGCTGGCATGTCAGGTGGCGCCGGAAGGTAGTGAACGCTCGCAGATCTGGGTGGTCACCACCGATCCGGACGACCGGATGGCCCGTCGCATAGACCACGAGGACGCCGGAATGGCGGAACTCGTCGGTTGGGACGGTCGGCGGGTCGCGGCGATGCTGATGGGTGAGGATGGCGTCGGCGAGTCGTGTCTGCTCGACCCGGCCGGCGGGGACCGCGTTGTGCTCGACCGTCGTTCGGGCGGTCGGCTTGTGGACGCCTGGGCCGGCGCGGCGCTGGTGCGGGTCGGTCCGCGCGGCTATCAAGAGCTGATCCTGCTGCACGGCCTGACCGAGCACGCGCTGCTGCCTTCGGACCCGGGTTCCACCACGGATGTCGGCTACATCCTCGACGATAAGCACCCGCGCCGAATCCGTTGTGGCCCAACGGGAGAGGAGATGCGCCTCTACTACCCGGCCAAGACCTACGGTGTCAACAGCTCTCAGGGATACATCCGCGCCCTCGTCCGCAGCGACAATGGCTGCGACCACGCCCGACTGCTCGAGGTGATCGCGACCGCGGACGGCGTCTCGTACTACGTGGTGGCCGAACGGCCGGACTGCGACCTCGACGAGTTCGTGGTCAGCGACGACCTCAGCACCGTTGCCCTGCTGTGGAACCTGCAGGGGCGCAGCGAGTTACAGATCCTGGAGTACACCGACAACACGCTGCACGAACCCATCCCGCTGCCGGCCCCGGTGGCTCAGCAGTTGTCGATCAGCGCCGGCGGGTCGATGGTAGCGGTGACCGTCGAGGGTCCGTCGATGCCGCGCACCGTCGAACTCGTCGACCCGCGATCGCGGGAATGGCAACGGATCGACCGCGAACCCAGCCGTGGCCCCGTCGTGAGCGGATTCTCCGTCGGACCCACGCTGGAAACCCTCACCGGCCGCGACGGCATGAAGTTCACCGGCTGGCTGTACCGGCCACCGGCGGGCGCGCCGGCGATGGGCGCACTGGTGTATCTGCACGGCGGGCCGGAAGGGCAGTCAAGACCCGGGTACGACGAGTTTTTCCCGCGCCTACTGAACAGCGGAATCACGGTGTTCACACCGAATGTCCGCGGCTCGGGCGGATTCGGCCGCACCTTCATGCACGCCGACGACAAGGCCGGCCGGTTCGCCGCGATCGACGACGTCGCCGAATGCGTCCGGTTCCTGGTCGACAACGAGTTCGCCGACCCCGCCCGCATCGCATGCGCGGGGTGGTCGTACGGCGGCTATCTCACGTTGGCCGCGTTGACATTTCATCCGGAGCTGTTCGCCGCCGGCATCAGCATCTGCGGCATGAGTGACCTGTTGACCTTCTACCGCAACACCGAACCGTGGATCGCGGCGGCCGCCTACCCGAAATACGGGCACCCGGTGCGTGATCGGGAACTGCTCGAACAACTCTCACCGCTTCGCCGCGTCGACGCGTTGACCGCACCGCTGCTGGTCGTGCACGGCGCCCACGACACCAACGTGCCAGTGAGCGAATCTGAGCAGATCGTAGAGGCGCTGCGGGAACGAGGCCGGCCAGTCAAGTTCGTGAAGTTCGAGGACGACGGTCACGGCATCGACAAGCGGGAAAACCGCAACGTGATGGGCGCCGCCATCCACGACTGGCTCACCCATGCGTTTTCGGCGGCTCGCGCGGCGTCGTGAAACCACTTTCCCGCGGGGCGCGGTTTAGTGGATTTCACGGTTGGGTAACCGCATTGAACCTGACTCCGGGCGGATGGAGGCGCGACAATGCGAGGCACCGGAATTATCGGAACGATCGTCGTGATCTGGTTGATCATCGGAGCGATCGCAGCATTTCAGCGGGGCTACTTCAAGCAGGGTGAAACCAACTGCGCGACGGCGGCGCGGGTCGCGTTGACTGTCGTGGCTGGGCCCCTCAACTACTTCGGGGTCAATCCGAAGGTCACATGCGAGAACGTTCGGGTGCCGCAGCCCTCCAGCAGCGGCGTGTTGTTCAGCCCGCATCCCGTCAACTCAACGATTGGAGTCGCGTCATGATTGTGCTCGGGGTAATCCTAGCGATCCTTGGCTGGGTGTTCGGTTTGCAGTTCCTATGGGTGATCGGCATCATCCTGATCGTGATCGGTGCTGTCCTCTGGATCCTCGGCTCTGTCGGCCGTCCCGTCGGCGGCCGCCGCTACTGGTACTAGCTTTCAGCCATCGAATCTGTGGCCGCTCCGGATGGGGCGGTCACAGGTCTCGTTGGCGATTGCGACGTCACGCACCGATATCGTTGCAGCGGACGCCAATCCGTGTGTCTAGGTGATTACCGAGAGTGACGTTTTACAGGGAAAGTTCGACTGCAGGCCTGCAAAACGTCACTCTCGGCGAACGGATCGCGTCTTAATCCCGGTGGCCGTCCAACGCGGCCACCGTCATCGTCCGCAAGACGCCACGTGAGCGGGAAGCCACGTCCTTGGTGCCGAACCCTTTGAGGCTGTGCGGTGTCGAATTCAGCAGGCCGAACGCGGCGTGCGCCATCAGCCGCGCATCGGCTTCGTCTACTCCGTTGCGTTCCCGCAACACGTCGACCCAGATTTCGACGTACTGCCGCTGCGCTTTGCGCACCTGACGCTTGGCCGGTTCGGGCAGATGCGCCAGATCTCGATCCTGTATCCGGATGAGATTCCGCTCGTCCAGCGCGAAGTCGAGGTGGAAGTCGATCAGCCCGTCGAGCGCCGCGTCGACGTCCGGCGCCTCGGACACCACCGCACGGGCCCCGGCCAGCAGTGGGGTGCTGACGCCGACCAGAAGCTCCACCAACAGCGCTTCCTTGTTCGGGAAGTGGCGATAGATCGCCGGCCCACTCACGCCCGCCGCGGCCCCGATGTCCTCCAACCGCACGGCAAGAAAGCCGCGTTCGGCGATCAAGCGCTCAGCGGCGCCCAGCAGCTTGCTGCGCCGGTCGAACTTCAACCGGCTGCGGCGCGACTCGGCGGGGGCGGCGGTAGACATTTCAGTTAATCGTAACTAACATATGCCCGGTTAGTCATCATTAACTCACTGTCAGGGACGCAGACGTGGCACCTCGAGCTTCCTACCGCGACGAGCATCTCGCGCTGGTCGCTCAACTGCGCGAGAAGCTGGCCGCGGCGGCACTCGGCGGCCCCGAACGCGCACGTCAGCGCCACGTCAGCCGCGGCAAGCTCTTGCCGCGCGAGCGTGTCGACGGTCTGCTCGACCCCGGAAGCCCGTTTTTGGAGCTGTCACCGCTGGCCGCAGACGGCATGTACGACGACGAATCCCCGGGTGCCGGCATCATCACCGGAATCGGCCGAGTGTCGGGCCGCGAATGCGTCATCGTCGCCAACGACGCGACCGTCAAAGGCGGCACCTACTACCCGATCACGGTCAAAAAGCACCTGCGCGCACAGGAAGTCGCGCGGCAGAACCGGCTGCCGTGCATTTATCTGGTCGACTCCGGCGGCGCGTTTTTGCCCCGGCAAGACGAGGTGTTCCCGGACCGGGAGCATTTCGGCCGGATCTTCTACAACCAGGCGACCATGAGCGCCGAAGGCATTCCACAGATCGCGGCCGTGCTCGGCTCGTGCACCGCGGGCGGTGCCTACGTGCCGGCGATGAGCGACGAGGCGGTGATCGTCCGCAATCAAGGCACGATTTTTCTTGGCGGCCCGCCGCTGGTGAAGGCAGCGACCGGGGAAGTGGTGACCGCTGAAGATCTCGGCGGCGGCGACCTGCACTCCAAGACCTCCGGCGTCACCGACCATCTCGCGCACGACGACCGCGACGCGCTACGCATCGTGCGACGGATCGTGTCGACGCTGGGCCCGCGACAGCCCCACCTGTGGGACGTCGCGCCGACCGTCGACCCGATCGCCGACCAGACCGAGCTCTACGACGTCGTGCCGATCGACTCACGAGTGCCCTATGACGTCCACGACGTCGTCACTCGCATCGTCGACGGCGGCGAATTCGCGGAGTTCAAGGCGGAATACGGCACCACGCTGGTCACCGGCTTCGCACGGATACACGGCCATCCGGTCGGTGTCATCGCGAACAATGGCGTGCTGTTCAGCGAATCCGCTTTGAAGGGAGCGCATTTCATCGAATTGTGCGACAAGCGCATGGTGCCGTTGCTGTTTCTGCAGAACATCTCCGGGTTCATGGTGGGTCGCGACTACGAGGCCGGCGGCATCGCCAAGCACGGCGCCAAGATGGTCACCGCGGTGGCATGCGCGCGGGTGCCCAAGCTGACCGTGGTGATCGGCGGTTCCTATGGGGCAGGCAACTATTCGATGTGTGGCCGGGCCTACTCGCCGCGGTTCCTGTGGATGTGGCCCAACGCGCGCATCTCGGTGATGGGCGGCGAGCAAGCCGCATCGGTGCTCGCCACGGTCCGCGCCGACGCCCTGGAAGCGGCCGGTACGCCGTGGTCCGAGGAGGAGCAAGAGGCGTTCAAGGCGCCGATTCGCCAGCAGTACGAAGAGCAAGGAAATCCGTACTATTCCACCGCTCGGCTGTGGGACGACGGCGTGATCAACCCGGCCGACACCAGAACCGTTCTGGGCCTGGCGCTTTCAGTGGTCGGTCAAGCGCCGGTCGAGTCGGTCTCCTACGGCGTGTTTCGGATGTGACCATGAGCTTCGACACGGTACTGGTGGCCAACCGCGGCGAGATCGCGGTACGAGTCATCCGCACACTGCGCAAGATGGGCATCCGCTCAGTGGCGGTGTACAGCGACGCCGACGCCCACGCGCGTCACGTTGCCGAAGCCGACGTCGCCGTGCGGATCGGACCGGCACCCGCTCGCGAGAGCTACCTCGACATCGACGCCGTCGTAACCGCCGCACGCCGCACCGACGCGCAGGCGGTCCACCCGGGTTACGGCTTCCTTTCCGAGAATGCGGATTTCGCTGCGGCGCTCGACGCGGCGGGCATCGCGTTCATCGGGCCGCCCACGTCGGCGATCAAGACGATGGGCGACAAGATCGCCGCGAAGGCGACGGTGTCGGAGTTCGGGGTGCCGGTGGTGCCCGGGGTCGCGCGGCCGGGCCTGACCGACGATGACCTGATCGCCGCCGCCGCGGACATCGGATTTCCCGTGCTGGTCAAGCCTTCGGCCGGCGGCGGCGGCAAGGGCATGCGCGTGGTGCGCAATCCCGACGACCTTCCGGCCGCACTGGTCTCTGCACGCCGGGAATCGGCCGCCGCGTTCGGCGACGACACCTTGTTCCTCGAGCGATATGTGCTGTCGCCCAGACACATCGAGGTCCAGGTCCTCGCGGACCAGTACGGCAACGTCGTGCACTTCGGCGAGCGCGAATGCAGCTTGCAGCGTCGTCACCAGAAGGTGATCGAAGAAGCGCCGTCGGCCCTGCTCGACGACGCCACCCGGGCCCGGATCGGCGCCGCCGCATGCGACACCGCCCGCAGCGTGGACTACACCGGGGCTGGCACAGTGGAATTCATCGTCTCCGCCGACCGCCCGGACGAGTTCTTCTTCCTGGAGATGAACACACGCCTGCAAGTCGAGCACCCGGTGACCGAAATGGTCACCGGCACCGATCTCGTCGAGTGGCAGGTCCGCATCGCCGCGGGGGAGAAGCTTTCCGTCACCCAAGACGACATCACGCTGCAAGGGCATGCGATCGAGGCGCGCGTGTACGCCGAAGACCCGGCGCGCGGGTTCCTTCCGACGGGCGGGCCGGTGCTCGACGTCGTCGAACCCCAAATGCCGGGCGTGCGGGTGGACTCCGGCCTGGTCGCAGGCATGGAGATCGGCAGCGACTACGACCCCATGCTGGCCAAAGTGATTGCCTACAGCGCTGACAGGGCCGCTGCGTTGCGGCTGCTCGACCGTGCGCTGGGCAACACCTCTGTGCTCGGCGTGGTCACCAACGTCGAGTTCCTCCGGTTCATGCTGAGCGATCCCGACGTGGTCGCGGGCCGGCTCGACACGGGGCTGCTGGACCGACGGGTCGGCGACTTCGCCGCGGCCGCACCGTCGGACGACCAGATGATCGCCGCGGCCGCATACCGCTGGCTCACCTCGTGGGGCAGCGCAACCGATGACCTGTGGACTCAGCCGTCGGGGTGGCGCGTCGGCGACACAGCACCCACCAGCATCCGGCTGCACACCGGCGCACGCACCAATCACGTCCACCTCACCGGGCGTCCACAGCATGCCACCGCTCGGGTCGAGGACGGCGAAACCCGTTCGCTGGCAGCTACTTTGGCGGGTCGGCACCTGACCGTCACGCTCGACGGGGTACGCAGCGAGTACGTGGTCGCCACCACCGACGGCCATATCTGGTTGGCCGGCCCCGGCGGCACCGTCCAGATCGCCGAAGTGCAAGAGGAGGCGGTGCGGCCCGACGACGAGCACAGCGGCGACGCGGAACTCACCAGCCCGATGCCCGGCACCGTCGTCGCCGTCGGCGTCGAGACCGGACAGCCGGTGGCCGCGGGGACGGTCGTGGTCACGGTCGAAGCGATGAAGATGGAGCATGCACTGACGGCGCCGATCGACGGGGCGGCCGAACTCTTGGTCGACGTCGGCGACCAAGTCAAGGTGGGGCAGGCGCTGGCCCGGATAACTCAGCGCGGACATGGCGACAGCTGACAACGGGGTCGCCCGATCGCGACTGTGCGGATTTGGACGCCGTCAGCAGCGTGTCGCATACGAAACCGCACAATCGAAGGCCGAAGAGGAGCAATCATGACGGACTTCCTGTCCACCGGCACGCTGCCTGACCACTACCAGCAACTCGCGAAGACGGTGCGCGACTTTGCGCAGAGCGTGGTGGCACCGGTGGCCGCCCGCCACGACGCGGAGCATTCGTTTCCGTACGAGGTGGTTGCCGGTATGGCCGACATGGGACTGTTCGGCCTGCCGTTCCCCGAGGAGTACGGCGGGATGGGCGGCGACTACTTCGCGCTGTGCCTGGCCCTCGAAGAACTGGGCAAGGTGGACCAAAGTGTGGCGATCACGTTGGAGGCCGGCGTGTCGCTGGGCGCGATGCCGGTGTACCGCTTCGGCAACGACGCGCAGAAGCAGCAGTGGCTGCCGCAGCTCACCAGCGGGCAGGCGTTGGCGGCCTTCGGGTTGACCGAGCCGGGCGGCGGAACCGACGCGGGTGCAACGAAAACCACTGCTCGGCTCGACGACGGGCACTGGGTGATCAACGGCAGCAAGCAGTTCATCACGAACTCGGGCACCGACATCACCAAGCTGATCACTGTCACCGCGGTCACTGGGAACACCGATGGGCGCAAAGAGATCTCGTCGATCCTCGTGCCCGTCCCCACCCCGGGCTTCACCGCCGAGCCGGCCTACAACAAGGTCGGCTGGAACGCATCCGACACCCATCCGCTGAGCTTCGACGACGTGCGCGTGCCGCAAGAAAACCTCCTGGGAGAGCGCGGCCGCGGATACGCGAACTTTTTGCGCATTCTCGACGAGGGCCGAATCGCAATCGCCGCGTTGTCTGTTGGCGCCGCCCAAGGGTGCGTCGACGAGTCGGTGAAGTACGCCAAGGAGCGGGAGGCGTTCGGCCAGCCGATCGGACGCAATCAGGCGATCGCGTTCAAGATCGCGCGCATGGAGGCGCGTGCACACACCGCGCGCACCGCCTACTACGACGCCGCTGCGCTCATGCTGGCAGGCAAGCCGTTCAAGAAGCAGGCCGCCATCGCCAAGATGGTGGCCAGTGAAGCCGCGATGGACAACGCCCGCGACGCCACTCAGATCTTCGGCGGCTACGGGTTCATGAACGAGTTCGCTGTGGCGCGGCACTACCGCGACAGCAAGATCCTCGAAATCGGGGAAGGCACCACCGAAGTGCAGCTGCTGCTGATTGCGCGCGAAGCCGGACTGTAACGAATTGATTGCTCCGCGGTAACGGCCCCAGGTTGAAGCCGCCTGCTGGTCACGACACGGTCGGCCGGCACGCATCATCCGGCGAAGTCGCCGATCTTGAGCGCATAATGGCGGCAGCGCCAGTGCTACGGCGGGCTTCGGCCGACCGGCTGCCAAGTTTCCACGTAGGCGTGTGGCGGGTTTGCTGAACCCGCCGGGGCAGTGACGCCGACTCAAGGTGCAACGTGAGGAGGCGGCGTGCCGGCAACGGTCGATCTCGAACCGGTCAGGCTGATCAAGCCGGACGGCCTGCCGACATCTGAAGGCAGGTACAGCCGCTCGCTGCCGGAGGAAACGCTGGCGTGGCTCTACGAAATGATGGTCGTCACCCGCGACCTCGACACCGAGTTCGTGAACCTGCAGCGACAGGGTGAGCTGGCGCTCTTCGCCTCGTGTCACGGCCAAGAGGCGGCGCAGATCGGTTCGGCGGCCTGTCTTCGCAAGACCGACTGGCTATTTCCGCAATACCGCGAACTCGGGGTGTTGCTCCTGCGTGGCATCGCACCCGGCAAGATCGGCGCCGTCTGGCGGGGAACATGGCATGGCGGGCGGGATTTCACCGCCAAGCATTGCGCACCTATCGCGATTCCGATCGGCACGCATGGGCTGCACGCCGTCGGTGCCGCGATGGCTGCGCAACGCCTCGGCGAGGACTCCGTGACCGTGGCCTATCTGGGTGACGGCGCCACCAGCACCGGTGACGTACACGAAGCACTCAACGTCGCAGCACTATTCGCGGCGCCATGCATCTTCTTCGTGCAGAACAACCAGTGGGCGATCTCGGTACCGGCGAGCCGCCAGGTGGCCGGCCCCTCGATCGCGCATCGCGCGATGGGCTACGGGATTGCCGGCGTTCGCGTCGACGGCAACGACCCGCTGGCCTGCTACGCCGTGATGGCGGAGGCGGCCGACCGCGCCCGTGGTGGTGGCGGACCCACCTTGATCGAAGCGATCACCTACCGAATCGGACCGCACACGACCTCCGACGATCCGACGCGGTACCGGTCCGCCGACGAAGTGCGGCAGTGGGAGTCATTGGATCCCATCGCGCGCTACCGCACGTACCTTCGCCATGTGGGGGTCTTGACCGAGCGCCTCGACGAGCGAGTGGCGGCGCGTTCGGCGCGGATGCGCGCCGAACTGCGTGCCGCGGTCGTAGATGCGCCGGATCCCGACGTCACGGATATGTTCGACACCACCTACGCCGACATCACCCCCGAACTCGCCGAGCAGCGGCGGCAGCTTCTGAGCGAGGTGGCGAAGGAGGTGTGACATGACGCAGATGATGGATCGGCCCACGGCCACACCGGAACCGAGGCGCCCGAAGCTCACCGAGGTGGGGCTAGCCACCAACGTCACCATGGTCGCCGCCATCAATCGTGCGCTGCACGACGCGATGGCAGCCGACGAGCGGGTGGTGGTGTTCGGCGAGGACGTCGCACGGCTGGGCGGTGTCTTCCGGGTCACCGATGGTCTGGCTGAAACATTCGGCGAGCAGCGATGTTTCGACACACCACTCGCGGAGTCTGCGATTGTCGGCATCGCCGTCGGGTTCGCACTGCGCGGCTTCGTCCCGGTGCCGGAGATCCAGTTCGACGGGTTCAGCTATCCGGCGTTCGATCAGATCGTCAGCCACCTGGCGAAGTACCGCATGCGCACCCACGGCGACGTCGACATGCCGGTCACCGTGCGGCTGCCGTCGTTCGGCGGCATCGGGGCCGTCGAACACCATTCGGAGTCGACCGAAACCTACTGGGTCCACACGGCGGGGCTGAAGGTGGTGGTGCCGTCGACACCCGCCGACGCGTATTGGCTACTGCGCCATGCGATCTCGAGCCGTGACCCGGTGATGTACCTCGAGCCGAAGCGCCGGTACTGGATGCGAGGCGACATCGACCTCACCGAACCGGCACCGCCGATCGGCCGCGCCGTGGTGCGACGTAGCGGAGAAGACGTGACGGTGCTGACCTACGGGGCCCTGGTACAGACCGCGCTGAGCGCAGCCGACATCGCTGCGGAGCAACACGCTTGGAAGCTCGAAGTGGTCGATTTGCGGTCGCTGAGCCCGCTGGATTTCGACACCATCGCCGCATCGGTCACCAAGACCGGACGGGTGGTGGTGATGCACGAGGGCCCGCGCACCCTGGGCTTCGGCGCCGAGTTGGCCGCCTGCATCCAGGAGGAGCTGTTCTACGACCTCGAAGCTCCCGTACTGCGTGCTACCGGTTTCGACACGCCCTACCCGCCGGCCCGGCTGGAGAAGCTGTGGCTGCCCGGGCCGGACCGGCTGCTGGACTGCGTCGAGAAGGTGCTCGAGTCGCCATGACAGACAACGTTTTTCGAGTCCCTGATCTCGGCGAGGGGTTGGAGGACGCGACGCTGACCAGCTGGAGCGTCGAGGTGGGCGACGTCGTCGAGCTGAATCAGACGCTGTGCACGCTGGAGACGGCTAAGGCGGAAGTGGAGATTCCCAGCCCGTACGCTGGCCGTGTCGTCGAGCGCCGCGGCGAGCCCGGCGACGTGCTGCCGGTCGGGTCGGTACTGGTGCGCATCGAGACGGAAAGCGTTGAGCCTCAGCCGCGTAACCCGGTGCTGGTCGGCTACGGAGCCGACGACTCGATGGACGTCAGCAGGAGGTCGTCGCGACCCCGCGCGGCGCCGGCCGTGCGCAAGCTCGCCAAAGATCTGAACGTCGACCTCTCCGCGTTGTCGCCCGGGTCCGGTCGCAACGGCGTGATCACCCGTGAGGATGTGCTGACATCTGCGGGTCCGACGGATGAGGTGACCCGCGTCTCGGGCATTCGCGCCCGGATGGCGGAGCGGATGACGTTGTCACGCAGTCGAATTCCTGATGCGCACGCAAGTGTCGACGTCGACGGCACACGGCTGGTGCAGTTGTGCGAGCGGTTCTCGGGGATGGGCGTCGACGTTTCGCCATTCGCCGTGATGTTGCGGTTCGTCACACTCGCGCTGACGCGGCATCCCTTGCTGAACTCGACATGGGTGGACGGGGAGGACAAGCCGCAGGTGCACACGCACCGCACCGTGAACCTCGGTGTCGCGGTGGCCACCGACCGCGGGCTGTTGGTGCCGGTGATCGCCGACGCGCAGACGAAAAGCACCCGCGAATTGTCGACGCGGTTGGCGGAATTGATCCGCGTCGCGCGCGACGGCAGCATCAAACCCGCGGAGTTGCAAGGCTCGACGTTCACCGTGTCCAACTTTGGCGCTCTCGGCTTGGACGACGGTGTGCCGGTGATCAACTATCCCGAGGCTGCGATTCTCGGGATGGGTTCGCTCAAGCCACGGCCGGTAGCTGTCGACGGCGCAGTGGCGGTGCGGCCAACGGTGAGGCTGACGTGTGCGTTCGACCACCGCATCGCCGACGGAGCGCAAGCCGCCCAATTCCTCTGCGAGCTACGGCAACTCGTCGAGACACCCGAAGCCGCCCTGCTCGACCTCTAGCCCCCTTCCCCCGCGAGCGTGCGGGTCTGCACGCCGACACGCCGGGCAGCATGGCACGCGGCGCACGCTGGCGGCAGGCAGAAGATCAGCGGCGGCGGGCGGCGGCAAGCCGGGCGGCGAACTCCGGCGAGCGAATCGACTCAGCCTGCGGGCCGACTTCGGCTTCCACCGCGAACGCATGCTGGTCGGTGTCGACGGACCCTGGGCTGATGGTCGCGCGCATCGTCGCCTTGGTGGCGATCACGACGTCGCGAGGTGCCGACGCAGGACCGGCCGCTAGCTCGAACGCCGCCGCGACGGGGTCGTCGGCAACCTTCAGCGCAACCCGGTGGCGCACCGCCGCGTCGGCGTCGAACCGCATGCCGAACAGCAGCGCCGCCCGCGCCACCTCCGGCCCCGCCGCCCGCTGCAGCATCCACGTCATGCCGCCACCGGGGTGGATGCCCAGCTTCTGGAACCGCGGGTCGAACAGCGCCCCCGGCCCGGCGATCCGCACGTCGCAGGCCAGCGCCAGGTTCAGCCCGGCCCCGACCGCTGGGCCGTTGACGGCCGCAACTGTGGGCAGGACGCATTCCGCGACGGCGAGAAATCCGTCGTATAGCCGCCGTAGGCCCTCCTCTTCACCGGCGCTACCGAGCGCCGACAGGTCAGCGCCTGCACAGAACGCGCTGCCTGCTCCGGTGACCACCACCGCGTTCACGCCGGCGTCGCCTTCAGCGTGGGCCACGGCCGCGCGCAACCCATCGGAGATCTCGCCGGTGACCGCGTTGCGGCGATCCGGGTCGTTGACGGTGATCAACGCGACGCGGTCGCGGACGTCGAAGAGGACGGAATCAGACACCGGTCAACACTAGCGGTGGGCTAGATTCGTGCGCATCGCGTCGATGCGCAAAGGAGCGGACATGGCGTTGCGGGTCATCCAGTGGGCCACCGGGTCGGTGGGCAAGGCCGCGATCGACTGCGTTCTCAACCATCCCGAACTCGAGCTGGCCGGATGCTGGGTGCACTCAAAAGACAAGCACGGCAAGGACGTTGGGGAGATCGTCGGCGCCTCATCCCTCGGAATAGCAGCCACGTCGTGCATCGACGACATCCTCGCCACCGATGCCGACGCGGTGGTCTACGCGCCGCTCATCCCCAACGCCGACGAGGTCGTCGCCCTGCTTCGGTCCGGTAAGAACGTCGTCACCCCCGTCGGGTGGTTCTACCCACCGGACCAGGAGGCGGCACCGCTGGCCGCCGCATGCGAAGAGGCCAAGGTGAGCTTGCACGGCACAGGCATCCACCCCGGCGGCGTCACCGAGATCTTGCCGCTGGTGTTCTCCGCCATGTCGTCAGCAGTGACGTTCGTTCGCGCCGAAGAGTTTTCGGACATCAGAACGTACGGTGCCGCCGACGTGGTCCGGCACATCATGTGCTTCGGCGGCACGCCCGAGGAGGCCGAAAGCGGACCGATGCTCAAGTTGTTGACCGGTGGCTTCAAGCAGTCGATCCACATGGTGCTGCAGGCTCTCGGTCTCGAAGGCCGAGCGGACATCCGCACGGCGCACGACTCGGCCGTCGCCACCGCGCCAATCGACTCGCCGATCGGTGCGATCCAACCCGGCAAGGTCGCCGCCCAGCGGTTCCACTGGGAGGCAGTGGTCGACGGCGACGTGGTGGTGCGCGCCGGCGTCAACTGGCTGATGGGGGAGGAGAACCTCGATCCGCCATGGACATTCGGCAGCGAAGGTGAGCGCTTCGAAGTGGAGGTGAAGGGCAACCCCGACACATTCGTCACCATCAAGGGCTGGCAACCGGAAACCGTGGAGGCCGGGCTGGTGAGCAATCCGGGAATCGTTGCGACAGCGGCACATTGCGTCAACGCGGTGCCGTATGTGTGCGCCGCACCCCCGGGGATCGTGACCTCGCTGGACCTACCACTCGTCGCCGGCCGCGCCCACCCGCGCCTGCTGCAGCGTCGAGCCTGACTCTCGCCACGCCGCGATGACCGATTCCTCGGACACGGCCAGCCCGTTGCGGGCATCGGCCTTTCACGGCCGCCGGCCCACCCGCTCAGGAGATCTCGCCGTTGAAACGCACGGCATCGCCCCCATCGGCCGCGATCAGCGGTACGGCAAGCCCGCGCGGCTGTTCACGGTTTGGTTTGCACCGCAGGTGAACATGACCGGCGTCTTCACCGGCACGCTGGCGATCACATTGGGGCTCGGCTTCTGGCTGGGGTTGCTGGCCATGGTCATCGGCACAGTGCTGGGCTCTCTGGTGGTCGGCTACCTTTCGACCTGGGGACCCCGTACCGGTGCGGCGCAACTGCCGATTTCGCGGATGGCGTTCGGCGCCGGCGTCGTTGTGCCCGCCGGGCTGCAGTGGCTGTCGTCAATCGCCTGGGACGGGTTGGTCGGCCTCTTCGGCGCCGACGCGCTCGCCGTCCTGTTGGGCCTTCCGTTCTGGATCGCCGTGTTGATTGTGTTGGCGGTACAAGGTCTGGTCGGGTTCTTCGGGTACGAAGTCATCCATCGCATGCAAGCGGCGCTGACGTTCGTTCTGTTCATCACGTTCGTGGTGTTCGCGGTCAAACTCGCAAGCGGCCATCAGGTCGTCACACCCGCCGCTGTCGAAGGCCACGACCTCGCCGGGGCGTTCGTCCTCGAAGTGACAGTGGCTCTGAGTCTTGCCATTTCGTGGGCCAGCTACGCAGCAGATTTCAGCCGCTATCTGCCTGCGGACTCGTCGTCGTCGGCGGTTTTCGGCTTCACGTTCGCCGGCATCGCGTCGGCCTACGTCTTCGTCCAGGGCATCGGTATTGCGGCGGCACCGGTGCTGTCGGAGCAGACGTCGGAGGGCGTGCGTTCGGTGATGGGCGGCGGTGTACTGGGAGCGGTCGCACTGCTGGTGATCGCCTTGGCGGCGGTCGGGTCGGCGGCGATGAACGACTACAGCGGGTCCCTGGCACTGCAGACCGTCGGCATCCGCGTACGCCGACCGGTGTCGGCCCTCGTCGTCACGGGGCTCGCGTTCGTGCTGATCCTCTGGCTGCATTCCGGGGACATGTCGAAACGTTTTCAGGATCTGCTGCTGCTGGTCAGCTACTGGATTCCCGGTTTCGTCGCGGTCACGGGGGTCGACTGGATAGTGCGCACCCGTCGTCGCCACGTGCTCGACCCCGGCAGCGAGCACACGGACCGTCTCGACGCTGTGGTGGCCTTGGTGGCGTTCGTCGTTGCTTATGGCGCTGCGGTGCCGTTCATGAACACGTCACTGATTATGGGTCCGGTGGCACATGCATGGCACGGCGCCGACACCGCGTATTTCGTCGGCTTCGCTGTGGCCGCAACGCTTTACGGCGGTTATCGGGTGGTTCGGCTCAGACGCTAACCGGCGTTCTTCTGGCTCAGCACTCGTTTGCGCAAGCCCTCGGTGGCGGTACCCATGACGCCTTTGGTGGCCTTCTTGATCAAGAACCCGGGCAGCGGGACCACGGGATCGACGGACAGCTCGAACCTGACCCGCGTCTTGTCGCCGTCCGGGGTCAGCGTGTAGCGCGCATCTTGAGCCCGTTGCTGTTTGGCGCTGTTGAGCGTCCAGGACACGCCATCGTCATGTCATGTGTAGTCGAGGATCTGTTCGTCGGTGATCCCGGCGGTCTTGACCTTCATCTTGGTGCGCACCGGGCGACCCTGGTCGTCGCGCTCCAGTACCTCCGAACTCAAGTGCAAGTCCGACCATTCCGGCAACGACTCGGGCTGCCTGAGTACCGCCAGGATCTCCTCAGGGGTGGCTTCGATGACGATTTCGCGGGTGTCGCTGGCGGTCATGACCGCCAACGATAGCGGGTCAGGCCCAGCCCTGGTCTGTCTCGGGTTCTGCGCCGAAGCGGAAGTGTGGCCCCCTGATTGCCGACGGGGCGATCCTCACGTAGTGCCGCTCGTACGGATTGATGTACATGCTGCGGTCGCCTTCGTAGATGCAGTCGACCGGACACTCCATGACGCAGTCTTTGTGCATCACGTCGACGCACCCCCAATACGTCACGAGGAAGTTCGACCCGAACGTCGACGAGGCGGCAGGCCCGGATTGGTCATATCCGTCGACGGCGGGATGGGGACAGCAAATTGGACTTCACATCAGCAATACGCAGGAGCAAACTTTTCTTGACACGGTGCTCGTGAAGCCGTACGCGAGTCCCGTGATCGCCCAAGTTTGGAAATTCGCATCTACTCCTCGAACGGGGGGTCGCTAATGAGTGTGGCGTCGCTGAGTCAGGACCTCTACGGGTTTGCCATCGAGTTGCGCAAGCTTGCGTACACCATGCCCGGGGGCCAGGAAGACCCGCTCATTCGGCTCAGTGAGCGCATGGTTCGTTACGCGCGCGAACACGGTAACCAGGAGCCGCCGCCGAGGTAGCGCCCGAAACGGCGCGCTGACCGCGCCGATCCTCGTATGCTCCGGCTGTCAAATCGAACGGTGCAAGGGGAGGAGCGCGGTGATCAATCGGGGGATATCGGCGTCCGTTGTGGGAGCTGGCCTTATCGCCTGGATGTTCGCGTGCCCGGCGTACGCGGACGACGGCGCGGACTACATAGCTCCAGCGCCGCCGCCGGCGGAGCTCTACCAATTCAACTGGGTTGGTGGGACCAGCCCTACCACGTGGGCGGTCACGCACTGCGGGGTTCAGTGTTTGCATATTGCCGAGACGGGCGGCCAAACGGAGCCGTGGGAGGCGGACGCGTACGCGTTGAACGGCTACTGGACGATGTTCGTCAACCGGCTGGATTTCATGACGTGCGATGACGGCAGGAAGGTGGCCGCCGCTGCGCAGTACAACTGGGACGAGAACGGCAACGGCATGGTCAGCGCCGTGAATAGTGGCGAATGCGGAGACGTGCCGGGGCCGATTTCCGCGAACTTCACCCTGACGCCGCTGGCCTCGCCCGCGCCATAGCGAACCGACAGAGCATCGGACGCCTCAACGCAGCGGAAAGGGGCCGCCCGTGACGAGCGGCCTCCCTCACGTTTCGCGGCTCAGCCGATCGAGTTTCTGAAGTCGATACCTGTCTGCGCCGCATCTGCCCATTCGTTCATGTCAACCACGGGATGAATGTGAAATGAGTTGAATGGAAGGAACTTTGACGTTTCGGTGAGCAATTCTGTGGCGGAGTCCGTTTCGACGATTGCGAAACCGCCTTCACCATCGATCCGTCCGACGAATTGGTGGAAGGTCGTGCCCGCCGGAGGCTGCCACTTGGAAAACAGTTCAAGAGCGCGGCGCAAGGCTTCTTCATTGTCTTTGCCGGACGCGCCGAGCCGCGATGTCCAGGTCATGGCGTACTTCATCAAAATCTCCTAGCACTTGGCTGAACTAGTAATGGTTGTGCAGGAGCCGCCAAATCGCGCCGTTCCGCACAGGCCAAAGTGTCCTCTGATATTGCGCGGTCCGTATGCCGAATTCCCGAAGTTTGGATCAGCTCTTTGTGGCCCCGAAAAGTTAGCCGCCACAACTTTTTTGCTTAGTTGCGGCGCAGTGGGGGTTGAGCGGGGACCGCTGAGATGAATGCGGCGGGATAGAGCAGAACGCCGCACGTAATACCCGCGTCAGCCGCCGATGTGCCGGAGCGTCCCGGGCGCCGGTCCGGAGGAACCAAGCGAGGGTGAGCTACGGCCGATTAGCCGGGAGTGTGGAGATGTTTCGACCAGCGGGCCGATCACCGTCTAACTGGGGCTCTTGCGCCCGTATCGCTCACAAGACCACGAGCAGCCACTCGGTGACCACCGCGACGAAGGCTCCGAACGCTGCGGCTGACGCTCCGATGCCAAACGTTCTCGTACGTTTCGACCAGGCTGTCGCGAGCGCCAGAAGTAATGGGAACACCCACGCATATGACCAGAACCAGATGCCGCACAGGATCAGCGACCACGTGCCCACCAACAATCCGAGGAGAAGCGGGAGAGGGCGGTGACGGGTCCGCGGCACCGCCCTTTCCCGCTTTTGTATGGATATGGGAGCCCGGCGCGGAGATCGTCGAGATGGCGTCATGACTTAGATACCCAGCAGGAGCCACTCGGTTAGCAGCGCGACGAATGCTCCGAACGCCGCAGCCGAGCAGCCGAGTGCGAAGGTCCGAAGGCGTTCGAACCAAATCGTTGCAGCTGCAAGTACCGCCGGGATAAACGGTACGAGCGGCAAAAACGCCAATCCGAACACGGCCAGCGACCAGGTGCCGACTAGAAGTCCGAGAAGTAGAAAGACCGGACTATGTGGGCGTTTCGAGCCGTCGGCAGCTGAAAATGACATCAGAAAACCCAGTTCACGAGCGTAAGCAGGCCGGCCAGTAGCAAGATCGCCACACCTGTGTTGGGGGCGATCGCCAGAGCAATCCCCGCGCTACGGAAAAGGGAGCGGCGCGCGAATGCGGCGGTAATCGCGCCGATTGCGGTGAACAACAGCCAAGCGATAGCGATCATGGACCACGCAACGAACGGCGAGGGCGGTCCCGACTTGGCGAATATTGTCAGCCGAACAACGACAGCCCACATGATTCCCCCAAGCGCCGCACCAGCGAAAGTTGCGGGCAGCCAGACGATTTCGCCTCTGTGATGCGTCACGGGAGCTACCTACCTAGGATGGCTACAGTCGGCGGGTTAACCGCTGAGCCCAGTTGGGTCGTCGGCGGAATGAGGGGGAATTGGGTGTCGTAGCCATAGAAGCGGGGGACCAACGCTTGGTCACCGACTTGCTGGTCGCGGATTAGTCCCAACATCGGTCCCCACTCGTCGTCTATGTCTGGATATACCTGTGCCATCGTCGTTGTCGTGCTTATGGTCATTGAGTCCCTAAGTTGCATGCGTTCGTTGTAAACCTCCAAGGCCGGAAATGCCGTCGCAGTGCCGCCGATTGTCGGCCCTGACGAGCCGGGCTGCACCGCGAGTATGCCTTTCACGGCGACGGTCGCCTTGGCAAGGTTCTCGCCGCCCGGAGAGAATGGATCCGCGGCCGCATACCGGAGGTACACCGTCCCATCCCGCAATTGCGCAACATTGACTTGTGGTGAGCCTGCTTGGATCTCACCAGTGTCGAGATTGATTGACGGGTTCTGCCGTGCCACCACGAGTCCGTTCTCGTAGTCGATTAAAAAGGACACACGCGAATTCTCCGGAAGGGCGCCCGGATCGAAGCCGCGGTTGTCGCCAGCGTTGCGGTCGACCAGATTGGGGATTGTGAAGTTCGGTGCCAAGACAGAGTCGCTCGGTATGAACAGATTGCCGCGAACGATGCCCTGGCCGGGAACGGGGTTGATCCGACCGACGACCACGTTCGACACGGCGCCACGGTTCTTGGGGTCGTAGGTGTGGGGGTCGAGGACGCCGGCCGTATGCCAATCGGCCAATGACTCAGGCTCCCGACCGAAAACCTGCTTGAAGGCTTCGATCTGGTTCTGCAACCGGGCCGGCGCCTGCTCCGGCGGCCCTGGCATGACCGGTATCGGATCGGTTCCGTCGGCCATTTCGATCGCATGCGCCAATTGATCGTCTACCTGGTCCGCCTCGGCGAGGATGAGTTTCAGCTCACGGTCTAACTGGATTGCGTTGAGCATCGCCTCGAACGGCAAAAGCCTGGTGTTCGGGTCAATCTCGACCATGTTGGTAGCAGTATTCACCCGACAACCCATCGTGGGTGCCTTGTCCCTGAGTTGCCGCAGTCGCTCCTTCACCTTGTCAATGCCCTCGGCGGCGGCATCGGCCGCGCGGGCGACTGCGAGCGCCTCCCCGCCGTGGGAGTCGAGGTCTCGTCGTGTCTGGCCGACTGCGTCCCGAGCCGCCTCCGCGGCGTCACCGCCCCAATCGTCGAACACTGTCAACGACTCCAATTGCTCTGAAGCGCCGACCGTGATTTCGGCGCGTGCTCTCGCGGCACTGAATACGTCGCGGACCGCATCGGAACTCCACCGGTCGATATCGGCTACCGACAAACCGCCCATATCTCAGACAGTCGCAACCGGACCCAGCGCGCCGATCTCAGCGACGGCTTGGGCGTTGTCGTCTTCGGTCGTCGCGAAACTCAGATTGCTGGCGTAGAACGCGGTGCCGTGCCTGTCGAGACGCTCGAGCAGGACCGCACTCGTCTGTTTCCATGAACCCACTCGGGCGCTCAGTGCATCAGCTGACCGCCCGACCCATCCGCTCTGCGCATCTGCAATCCGCGCGTCCGCCGAGGCATACCCAGCGGCGATTTCGTCGGCACACTGCATCACCCGACTGGACGCGCGGGCAAGCTGGTCAGGACGAACTTTTATCCGTTGTGACATGAGTACCTCCACAAGAATCGTCGCACGGCAAAACCCGAGTGATGTGCACCGATTCGCGGAGGGAGGACCTGCGTACTGCATATGGGGCTCGGCACACCCCTGTGGCCACCCCTATGCGCCCCCGGCAGGACTCGAACCTGCGACCTACCGCTTAGAAGGCGGCTGCTCTGTCCGCTGAGCTACGGGGGCAGCGCGGGCAGTCTATCCAACAGCGACGGTCCTCCCGGCCGATCGCAGCACCACGGCAATCCCTCTCCCACGAGGTAGTCGAGCGGACTAGCGTTGTCCTCGAACGCGGTTTCCCGGGGAGGAGTGAACGAGAAGGTGGCTGAGGCAGTAGACGCGGCGGGGCTTCCTCAAGAACTCGGTGCGTTCGACATGTTGCTGCACCGCGGCGAGGCCAACCCACGGACCCGCTCCGGCATCATGGCCGTCGAAATCCTGGACACCACACCCGACTGGAACCGCTTCCTGAACGTTTTCGAGTATGCGTCGCGCCGCGTGCTGCGGCTGCGCCAGAAGGTGGTCGTGCCGACGGTCCCGACGGCCGCGCCCAGATGGGTGGTGGACCCCGACTTCAACCTGAACTTCCACGTACGACGAATCCGCGTGCCCGACCCCGGCACGCTACGCGAAGTATTCGACCTCGCCGAGGTGATTCTTCAATCGCCGCTTGATATTTCACGTCCGCTGTGGACCGCCACGCTGGTCGAAGGTTTGCCCGACGGCCGCGCCGCGCTGCTGCTGCATATGAGCCACGCGGTCACCGACGGTGTCGGTGCAGTGGAGATGTTCGCCCACATCTACGACTTGGAACGCGATCCGCCGCCTCGCGAGCCAGTGCCGCTGCCCATTCCCGAAGACCTCACCGGCAACGACCTTGCCCGCGAGGGCCTCAACCGGTTGCCGTTCACCATCCTCGGCGGCGTCCGCGAGGCCGTCACCGGCGCCGCCCAGGTCGTCGGCCGCGTGCTGAGCAACCCGGTTTCGGCGGTCGAGGGCGTCGTCGAGTACGCCCGCTCCGGCGCTCGGGTGATGTCGCCCGGCGCCGACCATTCCCCGCTGCTTCGCCGTCGCAGCCTCACTTCTCGCAGCGAGGCCATCGACATGGAGCTCGGCGACATCCGCGCCGCCGCCAAAGCCGCCGAGGGCTCCATCAACGATGCCTACCTAGCTGCGCTGTGCGGAGCGCTGCGGCTCTACCACCTGGAGTTCGGCGTGCCCATCGACTCGCTGCCGATGGCGATCCCGGTGAATTTGCGAGCCGAAGCCGATCCCGCCGGGGGCAACCGCTTCGCCGGCGTGATGATCTCCGCGCCGCTGGGAATTTCCGACCCAACCGCACGCATCCAAAATGTCCGCACTCAGATGTGCAAGCGGCGCGAAGAACCCGCGATCGACATGATCGGCACCGTCGCGCCACTGCTCAGCCTGTTGCCCGACCCGCTGCTGGAATCGGTGGCGGGTTCAGTGGTTTCGGCAGACGTGCAAGCCAGCAACCTGCCGGTGTACGGCGGCGACACTTACGTCGCTGGAGCAAAAGTGTTGCGGCAATACGGCATTGGGCCGCTGCCCGGTGTCGCGATGATGGCGGTGCTGATTTCGCGTGGTGGCATCTGCACTGTCACCACCCGCTATGACCGGGCGTCATTCGTCGACGACGAACTCTGGTCGCGGTGCCTGCTGGCGGGGTTCAACGAGGTGCTCGCCCTCGGTGGCTCAGGCCGCGCCACGCCCGCCTCATTCACCGAGCCTGACAAGTCCAGCGCCGAGGCGCCGTCACCCAACGGGAGTTCACCGTCATGAGCCCGTCCGACAATCGGTCCCTCGATCGCCGGGACATGAGGCTGCCCGGCTCTGTGGCCGAAATGGAAGCCAGCCCCCCGGGCCCGCACATCGGTGCGTTCTTCGACCTCGACGGCACGTTGGTGGCCGGCTTCACCGGCGTGATCATGACGCGGGAACGCTTCCGGCGCAGGGAGATTGGGATCGGTGAGTTCCTCGGAGTCGTCCAGGCGGCACTGAACCACCGCCTCGGCCGCGCCGACTTCGAACAACTCATCTACCGCGGCGCGGCGATGATGAAGGGGCGCTCGATCGACGACATCGACGAGCTCGGCGAGCGACTGTTCGTCCAGCACATCGTGTCGCGTATCTATCCCGAGATGCGTGAGCTGGTTCGGGCGCACCAGGCCCGCGGCCACACCGTGGTGCTCAGCTCGTCGGCGCTCACCGTTCAGGTGGAACCCGTGGCCCGATTCCTCGGCATCGACAACATCCTGAGCAACCGCTTCGAGGTGGACGAGAACGGCATCCTCACCGGCGGCGTGCTCAAGCCGATCCTGTGGGGACCGGGTAAGGCCAATGCGGTGCAGAAGTTCGCCGCCGACCATGACATCGACCTGACGAAGAGCTACTTCTACGCCGACGGCGACGAGGACGTCGCGCTGATGTACCTGGTCGGCAACCCGCGGCCCACCAACCCCGAAGGCAAGCTCGCGGCCGTGGCGGCCAAGCGTGGCTGGCCGGTGCTGCGCTTCTCCAGCCGCAGTGGCAGCAGTCCGGTTTCGGCGCTGCGCACACTGGCCGGCGTGGCGTCACTGGCGCCTGTCGCCGCCGGTGCGGTCGGCGTGGGTCTGCTCGCGGGCAGCAAGCGCCGAGGCGTCAACTTCTTCACCACGAACTGGGGCAGGCTGCTTCTGGCCACCACCGGCGTCAACCTCAACGTGCTCGGCGAGGAGAACCTCACCGCGCAGCGGCCGGCGGTGTTCATCTTCAACCACCGCAACCAGGTGGACCCGATCATCGCGGGCTATCTGGTGCGCGACAACTTCACCTCGGTGGGCAAGAAGGAGCTGGAGAAGAACCCGCTGATGGGCCCAATCGGCAAGGTCATGGATGCGGTGTTCATCGACCGCGAAAACACCCAGGCCGCAGTCGAAGAGCTTCACAAAGTCGAGGAACTCGCGCGCAAAGGGCTGTCGATCGTGATCGCCCCGGAGGGCACGCGGCTGGACACTACGGAGGTCGGGCCGTTCAAAAAGGGCCCGTTCCGGATCGCGATGGCGGCGAAGATCCCGATCGTGCCGATCGTCATCCGCAACGCCGAAGTCATCGCCGCGCGCGATTCGAGCACCTTCAACCCCGGCACCGTCGACGTCGTCGTCTACCCGCCGATCCCGATCGACGACTGGACGCACGACAATCTCAACCAGCACATCGCCGAAGTCCGCCAGCTCTACCTGGACACGCTGAAGAACTGGCCGCACGACAAGGTCCCCGAACTACCTGAAACACTGCGAGGCAAGCCGAAAAAGCCGGCGAAGAAGGCTGCGGCCAAGAAGGCGCCGGCGAAGAAAGCTGCAGCCCAAAAAGCAGTGGCGAAGAAAGCTGCAGTGAAGAAGGCTGCAGTGAAAAAGGCTGTGGCAGATGGTAATTCGCAGGTCGGTGACAGGGCGGAAAGGCAGCGATGAGCGCCCGCACCGAAGACCTGGACAGTTTCACCGCGACCGACGACGCGTTGGTGCTTGCTTCGGTGTCGTCGGCGGCCGAGGTGGAGTTGCTGAACAACTGGCTCGCCCAGCAGCGCCGCGAGCATCCGGAGGCCAAGGTCGAGGTGCTGCGGCTGCCCGCTGAGGACGAGCCCGACCCGGGGGTGGTCGCTCAACTCGTCGAGCAGCTCAGCGCCGACGAGGACCGGACGGTGGTGCCGGTGCGCGTGTTCTGGGTGCCCGGTGGTCTGCCGACCCGGGTGAAGCTGGTCGGATTGCTCTCGGGCCGCGACACGTACCGGCCGCCCGAGATTTTGCAGAAGCGCATCCTGCACCGCGACCCCTCCAGGGCTCGGATCGTCGCCGGTGAACCCGCCAAGGTCTCCGAACTCCGGCAACAGTGGCAAGACACGACCGTCGGCGACAATCCGCGTGACTTTGCGCGATTCGTGCTGCGCCGCGCCGCACTGGCGATTGAGCGGGTGGAGCTGCGGCTGCTCGGCCCGGCGTACAAGTCGCCGCGGCTGGTCAAACCCGAGATGTTGGCGTCGGCACGCTTTGTCGAAGGGCTGCAACAGATTCCGGGCGCGACGGTCGAGAAGGCCGGCCAGATGCTCGACGAACTCGCGACCGGCTGGAGCCGGTTCTCGGTCGACCTCATCCCGGCGCTGGGCCGCGCGATCTTCAGCCGAGGGTTCGACCCCAACATCGACTACGACCGCGAGGAAGTCGAAAGAATGCGGCGGGCGCTGGAAACCCACCCCGCGGTCCTGCTGTTCTCGCACCGGTCCTATCTCGACGGTGTGATCGTGCCCGTCGCGATGCAGGAGAACCGGCTGCCGCCGGTGCACACGTTCGCCGGTATCAACCTGTCGTTCGGGTTCATGGGCCCGTTGATGCGGCGCTCAGGGGTGATCTTCATCCGCCGCAAGATCGACGATCCGCTCTACAAATACGTGCTGAAAGAGTTCGTCGGCTACATCGTCGAAAAGCGGTTCAACCTCAGCTGGTCGATCGAGGGCACCCGATCCCGAACCGGAAAGATGTTGCCGCCCAAGCTCGGTCTGCTGGCATTCGTAGCTGACGCCTACCTCGACGGGCGCAGTGAAGACATCCTGCTGCAGCCGGTGTCGATAAGTTTCGACCAGCTTCACGAGACCGCCGAGTACGCCGCCTATGCGCGCGGCGGTGAGAAAACCCCTGAGGGGCTGTCCTGGCTGTACAACTTCATCAAGGCGCAAGGGGAGCGCAACTACGGCAAGATCTACGTCCGGTTCCCGGAAGCGGTGTCGATGCGTGAATACCTCGGCGAACCGCACGGGCCGATGGCCACCGACGAAGCTGCCAAACGCCTCGCCTTACAGAAGATGGCGTTCGAAGTGGCATGGCGGATCCTTCGGGCGACACCCGTGAACGCCACCGCGCTGGTGTCAGCGCTGCTGCTGACCACCCGTGGCCGAGCACTGACCCTCGACCAGATCCATCACACGCTCCAGGATTCGCTCGACTACCTCGAGCGCAAGAAGATCCCGATGACCAACAGCGCTCTACGGCTTCGCACCCGGGAAGGAGTGCGGACTGCGGCCGACGCGTTGTCTAACGGCCATCCCGTCACCCGGGTGGACAGCGGCCGGGAGCCGGTGTGGCGCATCGCCCCGGAGCACGAGCACGAGGCGGCGTTCTACCGCAACACCATGATCGACGTGTTCCTGGAGACGTCGATCGTCGAACTGGCCCTAGCGGGCGCAGCCCGGGCTGAGGGCGACCGCGTCGAAGCGTTCTGGGCGCAGGCAATGCGGTTGCGTGACCTGCTCAAGTTCGAGTTCTACTTCGCTGACTCGGCGGCGTTTCGTGAGCACATCGCCGAGGAGATGGCGTGGCAGGACGACTGGGAAGCGCGTGTACGGGCCGGGGGCCGCGACATCGACACGCTGCTGCACGACAAGAAGCCGTTGATGGCGCACGCGATGCTGCGTCCGTTCTTTCAGGCCTATGAGATCGTCGCCGACGTGCTGCGCGATGCTCCGGCGGAGATCGGCGAGAAGGAGCTGACGAAGCTGGCGCTCGGTGTCGGTGAGCAGTATCTAGCGCAGGGCCGGGTGCGCAGCAACGAGTCGGTGTCGGCGTTGCTGTTCGGCACCGCCCGGCAGGTGGCGGCCGATCAGGGATTGCTGCAGCCCGCAGCCGATTTGATGGAGCGGCGCAAGGCGTTCTTGGCGGAGCTGCGTGCGATTCTGAGCGACATGGATCGCATCGAGATGGCGTCGGTTGCGCAGTTCAACGAGCGGGAAGCCCAGCGGCGTCGTCAGCGTCTCGAAGCCGGCTGATCGGGTCTAGTCGTCGGCGTGGCGTCGCTGATCCCAGCGCTCCAACCGCTCTTGCGCCAGGTGCAAGGCAAACGCCACGAGCGGAACACCGACCGATAACATCGCTATCACAACAAGATTCATGATCTTCTCCTGCCCGGAGCGTACGTCCAGGCGAACGTATGCCTAGGGACCGACACGGTTTCCGCTGATGCATATTCAAACGGGATCGCCGCGATCGCGTTCAACGAACGGGCTGTGTTTCCCGACACATGCCTCCGCGCGTAGCGAGCGCCACGCTCTGAACGCGCCGCGGCATTGGTAGGTCATCCGCCCGCGGCCATACGCTGAGGTGATGACCGCAGAGCCGCGCACCGCTCAACGGGCACCGTTTTGGCCGGTGCTCGTTGGAGTGGCCGTGTTGGCCGGCGCGACGGCGGCCGCGATCGGGGCGCTGTCGCTGGCGGCCGCGCTGAGCGCGACCGGTCTGCCAGATCCAGGAGCCCTTACCGCCTACGGTCTGCCGTTCGTCCGCGCGGCAGGCGAGGTCACCGCGGTGATCGCGGTCGGCTCCTTCTTGTTCGCTGCGTTCCTGGTGCCACCGCAAGACAGTGGCGTGCTCGACGCAGACGGGTACCGGGCGCTTCGCATCGGGACCGTCGCCTCCGGCGCATGGACAGTGTGCGCGGTGTTGCTGGTGCCGTTGACCATCTCCGACGTGTCTGGCCGGCCTGTCGCCGACATCCTGAATCCGGCGACGGTCTGGACGGCTGCCGACGTGATCAACATCGCCGACGCATGGCGGTGGACCGCTCTGTTCGCGGCCATCGTGACCGTCGCGAGCATGCCCGTTTTGCGGTGGTCGCTGACGCCGTTCCTGCTGGCCGGATCGCTGGTGACGTTGTTGCCGTTGGGCCTGACCGGTCACTCCTCGGCCGGCGGCTCCCATGATCTGGCCACCAACAGCCTGGTCATTCACCTGTTCGCGGGGGCTTTGTGGGCTGGCGGGTTGCTCGCGTTGGCGGTTCATGCGCTGCGCGGCGGGGAACACGGCGACCTCGCCGCGCGCCGGTTCTCCAGGCTCGCGGGCTGGTGTTTCGTGGCGATGGCACTCAGCGGGGTGATCAACGCGCTGGTCCGCATCCCGCTGAGCGATCTCGTCGGCACCACGTACGGCGGATTGGTGTTGGCCAAGGCGACAGCATTGTGCGTGCTCGGCGTGCTCGGCTGGCGCCAGCGCCGCGTGGGGCTGGCAGCGCTGCGTCGGGATCCTGCTGTGCGCTGGCCGCTGGTGCGGCTTGCCTTGATCGAGGCCGTGGTCTTCGGTCTCACTTTCGGTATCGCGGTCGGCTTGGGGCGCACTCCGCCGCCGTCGTCGCCCATCGGTTACCCCTCGATCCCGCAGGTGAAGATCGGCTACGACTTCTCCGGTCCGCCCACTGTGACCCGGATTCTCTTCGACTGGCGGTTCGACCTGATCTTCGGCACCGCGGCGATCGTGTTGGCGCTGCTGTATCTGGCCGGGGTGCGCCGACTCCGCCGTCGCGGCGACGCGTGGCCCGCGGGCCGAACTTTCGCGTGGTTGTGCGGGTGCACGGTGCTGTTGTTCGCGACGTCCTCGGGTGTGGGCCGGTACATGCCGGCGATGTTCTCGATGCACATGGCCGCGCACATGCTGCTGTCGATGCTCGCGCCGATCCTGCTGGTGCTCGGCGGCCCGGTGACCCTGGCGTTGCGCGCGCTGCCGGCGGCTGGTCGCGGCGAGCCGCCCGGGCCGCGCGAATGGTTACTGATTGCCTTGCACAGCAAGCTTTCTCGCTTCTTCACGCATCCGATCGTCGCGACGCTCATGTTCGTCGTCGGCTTCTATGGCCTGTACTTCGGCGGCATCTTCGACGCGGCCGCCGGAAACCACGCCGCACACGTCCTGATGAACGTCCACTTTCTGCTCAGCGGCTATTTGTTCTACTGGGTGGTGATCGGCATCGATCCCACACCGCGGCCCATTCCGCCGGTGGCCAAGCTGGCCACGGTGTTCGCGTCACTGCCGCTGCACGCATTCTTCGGGGTCGTGCTCATGGGCACCCGCACGGTGCTCGCCGAAGGGTTCTACCGCTCGCTGCACCTCAGTTGGCACACAGATCTGCTCGGGGATCAGCGGCTTGGTGGCGGAATCGCTTGGGCCGCAGGTGAAATACCGCTGGCGGTGGTCATGATCGCGCTGTTGATCCAATGGAGTCGCAGCGACCAGCGCACCGCCAAGAGGCTGGACCGGGCGGCCGACCGCGACGAGGACGCGGAGCTGGCCGCCTACAACGCAATGCTGGCCGAACTCGCGCGCCGCGACGCGCGGTCACGCTAACCGCCCGGGCCGGCTGCCCGGGGGAGACCTGCCCCGCGCCGCACACCGTGGCACCGGTTATCCCCAGCAGCCGCTTCATCCACAGGCGCGGCGTTCGACGCGAGCGATCGGCCGGGCGCCGTCGGTGCCGTTGGCGTCAATGGTGCTGCACGCCGTGAGCGTGAACCGGATGAGAGGAAACAACATGTTCGAGACGCCAATGACCGTGGTCGGCCGCATCATCACCGATCTACGACGCCGCCAGGTGGGCAACCAGGAAGTCATCAGCTTCCGGATGGCCAGCAATTCGCGCCGGCGCGGCGCCGACGGCAGCTGGGAGCCCGGCAACACGCTCTACATCACCGTGAACTGCTGGGGCAAGCTGGTCACGGGAGTCGGTGCCGCGCTGGGCAAGGGCCGTGCGGTGATCGCCGTCGGACACGTCTACACCAGCGAGTACGACGACAGCAACGGCGTGCGCCGCTCGTCGCTGGAAATGCGGGCCACCTCTGTCGGCCCGGACCTGGCGCAGACGCTGGTACAGGTCATCGATCCGGCGCCTGCGGCGGCCAAGGAGGCCGAGCCCGCAACCGACGCCGCAGACGAGACGGACGTCGAGTCGCGCAAGGAGGCGCTGCCTCTGTCGGCTTAGCGCTGCTCGGTGGTGCCTAGGATGGTCGGGAGCACTCGAGCCGATCTACGAAAGGCATCACCGACGGCATGGCCGAATACATCTACACGATGCGGAAGGTCCGCAAGGCGCACGGCGACAAGGTCATCCTTGACGACGTCACGCTGAGCTTCTTGCCGGGAGCCAAGATCGGCGTCGTCGGGCCCAACGGGGCCGGCAAGTCGAGCGTCTTGCGGATCATGGCGGGGTTGGATCAGCCCAACAACGGCGACGCGTTCCTGGCCAACGGCGCAACGGTCGGCATCTTGCAGCAGGAGCCGCCGCTGAATGAGGAGAAGACGGTACGCGGCAACGTCGAAGAGGGCCTCGGCGAGATCAAGGTCAAGCTCGACCGCTTCAACGAGGTGGCCGAACTGATGGCCATCGACTACTCCGACGAGCTGATGGAGGAGATGGGCCGCCTGCAGGAGGAGCTGGATCACGCCGATGCGTGGGATATCGACAGCCAGCTCGAGCAGGCCATGGATGCGCTGCGCTGCCCACCGCCCGACGAACCGGTGACCCACCTGTCCGGGGGCGAGCGACGCCGCGTGGCGCTGTGCAAGCTGCTGCTGTCCAAGCCTGACCTCCTGCTGCTCGACGAGCCGACGAACCACTTGGACGCCGAGAGCGTGCAGTGGCTGGAACAGCACCTGGCCAGCTACAAAGGCGCGATCCTGGCCGTCACCCACGACCGCTACTTCCTCGACAACGTGGCGCAGTGGATCCTCGAGCTGGACCGCGGCCGCGCCTACCCCTACGAAGGCAACTACTCCACCTACCTGGAGAAGAAGGCCGAGCGGCTGGCCGTACAGGGACGCAAGGACGCCAAGCTGCAAAAGCGGCTGCAGGAAGAGCTGGCGTGGGTGCGCTCCGGCGCCAAAGCGCGGCAAGCCAAGAGCAAAGCACGGCTGCAGCGCTACGAGGAGATGGCCGCCGAGGCGGAGAAGACACGCAAGCTCGACTTCGAGGAGATCCAGATTCCGACGGGGCCGCGGCTGGGCAATGTCGTGGTGGAGGTCGAGCACCTCGACAAGGGCTACGACGGACGCGTGCTGATCAAGGACCTGTCGTTTTCGCTGCCGCGCAATGGCATCGTCGGCGTCATCGGACCCAACGGCGTCGGCAAGACCACGCTGTTCAAGACCATCGTCGGACTCGAGAAGCCCGACAGCGGCACGGTAAAGATCGGCGACACCGTCAAGCTCAGCTACGTCGACCAGACCAGATCCGGCATCGATCCGAAGAAAACCGTGTGGGAAGTGGTGTCCGACGGCCTCGACTACATCGAGGTGGGCCAGAACGAGATCCCGTCGCGGGCCTATGTGTCGGCGTTCGGGTTCAAGGGCCCCGACCAGCAAAAGCCCGCGGGTGTGCTGTCCGGTGGTGAACGCAACCGGCTCAACCTCGCACTCACGCTCAAGCAAGGCGGCAACCTGCTGCTGCTCGACGAACCCACGAACGACCTCGACGTCGAGACGCTGAGTTCGCTGGAGAACGCGTTGGAGAAGTTCCCCGGCTGCGCGGTGGTGATCTCCCACGACCGCTGGTTCCTCGACCGCACCTGCACGCACATCCTCGCGTGGGAGGGTGACGCCACGAACGAAGCGAAATGGTTCTGGTTCGAAGGCAATTTCGCGGCTTATGAGGAGAACAAGGTCGATAGGCTCGGCCCCGACGCCGCTCGTCCGCATCGCGTCACGCACCGGAGACTGACACGCGACTAGGCTGCGGGTGCTCTCGCCGGCACGCCGCGCTCAACGAGGAGCCCTATGACGGTGAAGCCTGAGGCCGCGAGCGTCGAAGGGTGGGACAAATTCGCACCGGGGCTTTTGCACGCCTACGTCGACAGTTATCGCGGGCCTCAGGGTGATGCTCCGGTAATCGGCGACCGTGGGCTGACCGCACCGATCCAAGTCCGCGCACAACAGGTGGTGACGCCCGCGCTGCTGGCCGCCCATGGCCGCCTGGGATTCTCGCGCAAGCCCGGCGCCACCAACGTCGCCGCCTTCGGCGACGACAACAGTCACGGCTTCGGGCCGGCGCTCCAGGTGATCACGGACGAGACGCCGATGCTGCTGGAGTCGCTGACCGTGCTGCTGAATCGTCTCGACGTGGCCTACGTCGCGATCTTGAGTCCCGTGTTCCGTGTGCGCCGCAGCCCCGAGGGCGTGCTCGAAGACATCCGGCCCCGACCCGAGAACGCCCGCGCCGGGTCCGGCGAGATCGACGAAGCCTGGGTCCACGTTGAGCTCGCCCCCGGCGCCGACCCTAAGGCACTCGACCAAGTCGAACGTCAGCTGCCGTCGGTGATCACCGACGCCCAACGCGTGGCGCACGACACCCACGCCATGCGAGATGCGCTGCACACACTGGCCGACGCGCTGGACCGCGACACCTCCGGCCGGTTCCCCGCCGAGCGCCATCGCGTCGCAGAACTGCTGCGCTGGTTGGATGACGCGCACTTCGTGCTTCTGGGTTATCAGCGCTGCTCGGTGTCGGAGGGACAGGCCGAGGTCGACGAATCGAGCCGGCTCGGTGTACTGCGGCGCCGCCAGGATGTGTTCCCGCAGCTGACGGAGTCGGACGACCTGCTGGTGGTCACGCAAGCGACCATGCCGACATATCTTCGGTACGGCGCCTACCCGTATATCGTTGTGGTTCGGGACAATTCGAAGGGCGAGGCGGTCGAGCACCGGCTGGTCGGGTTGTTCACCGCGGCCGCGTCCACGGCCAATGTTTTGGAGATCCCGGTCATCTCGCATCGGGTCAAGGAGGCGCTCACCAAGTCGGGTCGCGACCCCGACTCGCTGTCCGGTCAACTGCTGCTCGACGTCATCCAGACCTTCCCGCGCTCAGAGCTTTTCGCGCTCGATGTCGACGCCATCCTGGACATGGCCACCGCGATCACCGACGTGGGATCGCGCCGCCGCACCCTGTTGTTCATGCGCACCGACCAGCTCGGGCATTTCGTCTCGGCGCTGGTGTATCTACCGCGTGACCGCTACACCACGGCCGTGCGACTGCACATGATGGACATCCTGGTCCACGAGCTCGGTGGCAGTAGCATCGACTACACCGCGCGAGTAAGCGAATCACCTTGGGCAGCAGTGCATTTCACGATTCGGCTGCCGGACGACGCGCCGCGCGGAGCCGTCGACACCTCCGTGGAGAATCGTCAGCGGATTCAGTCGCTGCTCACCGAGGCGGCCCGCACCTGGGCCGACCGGCTGCTGGGTGAGGTCCGGTCCGGCTTCCTCGGACAAGAACAGGCCGAGCACTACGCCGAGGCATTTCCCGAGGTCTACAAGCAAGCGGTGACACCCAAGGACGCGATCGGCCACATCGCGATCATTGAAGAGCTGCAAGATGATTCGGTAAAACTCGTCTTCACCCAAGCCGACGACGGCGAAGACCGGGTCGCGCAACTGACCTGGTTCCTCGGCGGCCGGTCGGCGTCGCTCAGCCGGTTGCTTCCCATGCTGCAGAGCATGGGCGTCGTCGTGCTCGAGGAGCGGCCTTTCACGGTGACCCGCGCCGACGGCCTTCAGGTGTGGATCTACCAGTTCAAGATCGCCCTGCATCCGACGATCCCCGAGCCGTCCGAAGACACTGACCCCGAGGAGCGGGCGCAGCGGTTCGCCGACGCCGTGACGGCGATCTGGCGCGAACAAGCCGAGATCGACCGGTTCAACGAGCTCGTGCTGCGGGCCGACATGACGTGGCAGCAGGTGGTGATCCTGCGGGCCTACGCGAAATATCTGCGCCAGGCCGGTTTTCCGTACAGCCAGTCGCACATCGAATCGGTGGTCAACGACAACCCGCACACCGCACGCTCGCTGGTCGAGCTGTTCGAGGCGCTGTTCGACCCGTCGGACTCCGGCAAACGGGACGCGCAGGCGGCGGCTGCGGCCGTCGCGAAGGACATCGACGCTCTGGTCAGCCTCGACACCGACCGCGTCATGCGGGCGTTCGCGTCGTTGGTGCAAGCGACACTGAGAACCAATTTCTTCGTGACGCGCGAAGGCTCAGCCCGCGAGCAGGGTGTGCTGTCGCTGAAGCTCGACCCTGGCCTGATCGACGAATTACCTTTGCCCAGGCCGAAATTCGAGATATTCGTGCATTCGCCGCGGGTGGAAGGCGTGCATCTGCGGTTCGGCCCGGTCGCCCGCGGCGGGCTGCGCTGGTCGGATCGCCGTGAAGACTTCCGCACCGAAATCCTCGGCCTGGTCAAGGCGCAGGCGGTGAAGAACGCCGTCATCGTCCCGGTCGGGGCCAAGGGCGGCTTCGTCGTCAAACAGCCGCCGATGGCCACCGGCGATCCCGGCGCCGACCGCGAGGCGGTCCGCGACGAAGGCGTCGCCTGCTACAAGATGTTCATCGCCGGGCTGCTGGACGTCACCGACAACGTCGACCGCTCGTCCGGCAAGATCACTTCACCCGAGCAGGTGGTGTGCCGCGACGGCGACGACGCATACCTCGTGGTCGCCGCCGACAAGGGCACCGCGACGTTCTCCGACATCGCCAACGAGATCGCGAAATCGTACGGGTTCTGGCTGGGAGACGCATTCGCGTCGGGTGGCTCGGTGGGTTACGACCACAAGGCCATGGGCATCACGGCCAAAGGCACCTGGGAAGCCGTCAAACGGCACTTCCGGGAAATGGGCGTCCACACCCAAACCGAGGACTTCACCGTCGTCGGGATCGGCGACATGAGCGGCGACGTGTTCGGCAACGCAATGCTGCTGTCCAAGCACATCCGGCTGATCGCCGCGTTCGACCACCGCCACATCTTCTTGGACCCCGACCCGGACGCGCAACGGTCCTGGGAGGAACGCAAGCGCCTGTTCGAGCAGCCGCGCAGCAACTGGGACGACTACGACAAGTCGTTGATCAGCGAGGGCGGCGGCGTGTTCAGCCGCGAGCAGAAATCGATCGAGGTGAGCCCTCAGGTGCGCCAGGCGCTGGGCATCACCGACGAGGTGAGCGAGATGACGCCACCGGAGCTGGTGCGTGCGGTGCTGTGCGCGCCGGTGGATTTGCTGTTCAACGGCGGCATCGGCACTTACATCAAGGCCGAGTCCGAGTCCAACGCCGACGTCGGTGACCGCTCCAACGACGTGGTTCGTGTGAACGGTAATCAGGTGCGCGCCAAAGTGATTGGCGAAGGCGGCAATCTGGGTGTCACGCAGTTGGGACGCGTCGAGTACGACCTGGCGGGCGGGCGCATCAACACCGACGCGTTGGACAATTCGGCCGGTGTCGACTGCTCAGATCATGAGGTCAACATCAAGATCCTGGTGGATTCGTTGATCACCGCAGGCAAGGTCGACGAGGGAGAACGCACGCAGCTGCTGGAGTCGATGACCGACGAAGTCGCCCATCTGGTGTTGGCCAACAACTCTGAGCAGAACGATTTGATGGGCACCAGCCGGGCCAACGCGGCAAGCCTGCTGACCGTGCATGCCCGCCAAATCCGCGACCTGGAAACCAACCGTGGGCTCAACCGCGAACTGGAAGCGTTGCCGTCGGATAAGGAGATACGGCGGCGGATGGACCAGGGCCTGGGGCTGACGTCGCCCGAACTGGCGACGTTGATGGCGCATGTGAAGCTCGATCTCAAAGACCGGGTACTGGCCAGCGAGCTTCCCGACCAGGAAGTGTTCGCCTCGCGGCTTCCGATGTACTTTCCCGCGAAGCTGCGCGAGAACTTCACCAGTGACATCCGCTCCCACCAGCTGCGGCGGGAGATCATCACCACGATGTTGGTCAACGACGTCGTGGACTGCGGCGGCATCACGTACGCCTACCGCGTGGTGGAGGAAGCCGGCGTCAGCCCGATTGACGCCGTGCGCACGTTCGTGGCCACCGACGCGATCTTCGGAATCGGCGAAACCTGGCGCCGGATCAAGACCGCCGGCGAAGAGGGCGCGATCCCGGTCAGCCTCTCGGATCGGATGACGCTCGATCTGCGCCGGCTGCTGGACCGCGCGTCACGGTGGCTGATCAACTATCGGCCCCAGCCGCTGGCGGTAGGCGCGGAGATCAACCGCTTCCAGTCCAAGGTCAGGGCGCTGGCACCGCGGATCGCGGAATGGCTCCGGGCCGACGACCGGCAGATCGTCACCACCAGGGCGATGGATCTGGTATCCCACGGCGCCACAGAGGATTTGGCGGGCACAGTGGCCGCGGGCCTCTACAGTTACAGCCTGCTCGACGTGATCGACATCGCCGACATCCTCGATCGCGACACCGTGGAGGTGGCCGACACATATTTCGCGCTGATGGGTCACCTGGGCATCGACGGCTTGCTGTCGGCGGTGTCGGAGCTCGACCGGCACGACCACTGGCACGCGTTGGCGCGGTTGGCACTTCGCGACGACATTTACGGATCGCTGCGGTCTTTGTGCTTCGATGTGCTCGCAGTCGGAGAGCCGGAGGAGAGCGGGGAAGAGAAGATTTCGGAGTGGGAGCACACGAACACGTCGCGAATCGAGCGTGCGCGGCGCATTCTGACGGAGATATATGAGAGCGACGAGCACGACCTGGCGACGCTGTCAGTGGCGGCTCGCCAGATCCGCACGATGACGCGAACCGGAACCGGAACGTCTGCATGAGCGTCCGGGGATTCACCACACCGGTGCTGGTGCGGTGGAGCGACATCGACATGTACCAGCACATCAACCATGCGACGATGGTGACGATCCTCGAAGAGGCCCGAGTGCCCTTTTTGCGTGAGCCTTTCGAAGCGGAGATCACCACGATCGGGCTGCTGATCCACGAGGTGCGGGTGCTCTACAAGGGCCAGCTGCGGCTCGTCGATTCGCCGCTGCAGGTCACCATCTGGACCAAGCGGGTGCGCGCGGTCGACTTCACGCTCGGCTACGAGGTGCGGTCGGTGCACGCCGATCTCGACTCGAAGCCGTCGGTGATCGCCGAGACGCAGTTGGCTGCGGTGCACATCAAAGAGCAGCGACTGCAACGGCTTTCACCGTCGCAGCAGGACTATCTGCGGGCTTGGATGCGATGAATCCGGCTCCCGAGCGTGGCTTGTGGGTGGCTGACGCCGCCGAGCGAGCGAACCTCACCGCCTTCGCCGAACGTGTACGTCGACTCGACGACGCTGCGGTGATCCGGCTGAGGCAGCGCTCCGAGAACACGGTGGTGGCATGGGCTGCAACAGGATTCGATGTGCTCGCGAGCCGGGCGGCCGCTGGCAGCGTGCGACCGGTGGACGTCTGTGTCGGCGCCGACGCGCTTCTTCGCGGGCTGGCCGCGGCGGATGCTTCCGGATTCGTCGACACCGGCTTTCCGCTGGATTCGGCGTGGCGTGGGCCGCTGCCACCGGATTCGGGATTCGTCCACGTCGACGACGTGCCTGCGGGGGTGGTGCTCGAGCTGGCTGAGCGCGGGGCGGAGGTGTCCAGAGAGCAGGGGGGCCAGGGTCCGCCGGTGTCGCTGCTCGATCAGGAAGTACTGCACGTCAGCGGAGCCGGCGTGACGGTCGGGATTCCGCTTCGGTGCGTATTCGCTTTGACCGCAATGAACTTCGTCGATCCGGCTTCAGGCGTGGTCCGGGTGCGCACGGTAGGGCCGTGGCTGCGCATCGACGCGCCCTACGGTTCGGTGTATTACCGCCGTCAGCTGCTGCGGATTGTGTGACGCTGCGCCCGGGCTAGCAGAGCAGCCAGGCGGCGGTGTTGCGGAGGAGCCGGCCGTCGGCGAGCGGAGCGCTGGCGAGCAGCAATTGGCCCTGCGGTAGCTCGACGGGTTCGGCGTCGACGTTCAGCGCGCACAGTAGCGCGTCGACCCTGAAGATCAGCGCGCCCCTCGGTGCGTCGTCCCAACGCAACTGGGTGCCGGAGAACCCGCGCCGCAAGCGAAGGGCGCGGCGATAGAAGTTCAACGTCGAATCCGGTTCGGCCAGTTGACGTTCCACGGTCAACGCCGCCCACTCCGGCGGCATGGGCAGCCATGTGTCGGGATTGTCGGAGAACCCGAACGGCGGCGCGTCACCCGTCCACGGCATGGGCACGCGACAGGCGTCGCGTCCGCGTTCGGCGCCGCCCGAGCGAAACCACACCGGGTCCTGCAGCACCTCGTCGGGCAGGTCGACGTTCGGCAGCCCGAGCTCTTCGCCGTTGTAGACGAACACGGTGCCAGGTAGGGCGAGCATCACCAACGCCATCGCCCGTGCCCGCGCAAGCCCGACGTCTCCGCCGCCGTAGCGGGTGACTTCCCGGTCGACGTCATGATTGGCCAGCGTCCATGTGGGCGTCGCGTTCTCTAGAGCGGCGGCCGCCAACGAGTTGTCGATGGCGTCGCGGATCTCGGTTGCGTCGAACTCGGCGCGGACGAGCCGGAAGTTGAAGCCGAGGTGCAGCTCGTCGGGGCGCAAGTACTTGGCGAATTCCTCGTTGTCGAACACCCAGACTTCGCCGACGGCGACAGCGTGCGGGTAGTCGTCGAGCACGGCGCGGATGGCACGGTGGATGTCGTGCACGGTGTCGTGGTTGAACCGCGGATCCCGATTGCCGGTGAGCAGCATCTTGGCGCCGGGATCCGCCATGTCCGGTAGGCCGGGCGGTTTGGCCATACCGTGCGCGACGTCGAGGCGGAACCCGTCCACGCCGCGGTCGAGCCAGAACCGCAGCGTCTTCTCGAAGTCGGCGAAGACCTCCGGGTTGTCCCAGTTGAGGTCGGGCTGTTCGGCGTCGAACAGGTGCAGGTACCACTGACCGGGAGCGCCGTCGGACTCCGTCACCCGTGTCCATGCCGGGCCACCGAACACCGACACCCAATTGTTCGGCGGTAATTCGCCGTTCGGGCCCCGGCCGTCGCGGAAGATGTAGCGGTCACGTTCCACGGAGCCTGGTCCGGCGGACAGTGCGGCCTGAAACCACGGGTGCGCCGAGCTGGTGTGGTTGGGCACGAGATCCATGGTCACCTTGATGCCGCGCTGGTGTGCGGCTGCGACGACGCGGTCGAGCGCGTCGAGGCCGCCGAATAGCGGGTCGACGTCGCGCGGGTCGGCGACGTCGTAGCCATGGTCGGCCATCGGGGACACCGTGACGGGATTGAGCCAGATCGCGTCGACGCCAAGCAGGTTCAGGTAGTCGAGTCTTGCGGCGACGCCGTCGAGGTCGCCGACGCCGTCCCCGTTGCTGTCGGCAAACGAGCGGGGATACACCTGGTAGAACACCGCGCGCGCCCACCACGGGTTGTTATCGGCCATCGAGCCACCATTGTGGCGCAAGAATTTGTGTGCTCAAGCGCTGTGGTACCGCCTTAGGGTTAGTTAGTGGCATCGATTCGTGTGGACGCAGAGGCGTTGCTCTGGTTAGCCGATCATTGCCAGAGGCAGGCGCCGCGACTCCGGTTGTCCCGCGAAGCGCCGTTTCCCGTCAAGCTGTTTCAGCCGTCCTCGCTCGCGACCAGGCATGGGTACTCGGAGGTTGCTACGGCTGGCTTTCGTTTTTGGGAACGGATGCGTTCGACGGGCGCCGATGCCTCGACGGCAGCAGGCGATTTTGTTGCCACGGAGACAACGTCGACAGGCGATCTTGCGGCGTTGACGAATCCCGGAATTACGGCGGTATAGTGCCGGCGGTGGCGGCCGCGATGCCTACGTTGTCGCAGATTGAGCACTGGGACACTGACCATCTGGAAACGGCGGCGACCGATTGGGCACAGGCGGCCGACAGGTGGGAAGACGCATTCACCGCGTTATGCCGCGAGACAGCCAATCCCGGGGGAAGTACGTGGGAAGGTGCCGCCGCTGAAGCAGCCTTACTGCGGACCGGGATGGACAGGGTTGTAGTGGTCAATGCGGCCGACAGTCTGTATGCCGCTGCTGCCGAAGCTCGATATGGCGCCGAGAGAATCGCTGGGGCGCGCCAGCTCACCCTGCAGGCGATTGCCAACGCGCGAGCGGCGGGATTCGCGGTTGCCGAAGATCTGTCGGTCACTAGCACAGTTGGCGGTCCACCCGCCCTGCAGGCGGCGCGCCAGGCTCAAGCCCACGGCTTGGCCGCGACGATCTGTGCACGGGCCCGCACTCTGCTCACCGTGGATCGGCAGGTAGCTGACAAGGTGAGTGCCGCCATCGCCGGCCTGAGTCACCTGCTCCTGACCCGGGTGATCCAGCACCGACTCCTGCCGGCCCGAGTGGCGAGGATATACGCCGAGTGCTCGACAAATTGCCGGTGGGTAACAGGCCATGGATCAGGGAAGTGAAATCACCGGACGATCTCCGTACTCTTTGGAATTTGGATGCAGCAGCACGGAGTCGACGGCCCGTCTGGCTACGATCCGTCTAAGGGAGTCTGGAAAACCTTGCCGGATGGCACGGGGGTAGGTCAACGCTTTGCGGCCCCGTCCACCGGGCAACCGGCACTCGATGTTCACCTTCCGGGCGATAAAGGGAACATCAAGGTGCACATAAATCCGCGAGGGGGAACGCCCGACATCCCAGCGCCTCAAAGTTCACTACCTCAGCCACCGATCCGGCAACCAGCCCCAGTCGAGAACGCTTCCCCGAAGGGTCCGAGCCCGAATGCGGCACCTTCAAAGCCACCCGTTATCGAGGGAATTCCGCGATTCGGCGGCCAGCCCACTCTCGGTGCTCCAGGCACTCCAATAGGGCCGACATTAGTGCCGCCACCGCACAGCATTCATCACTTACCCATCGCCGGCAAAGATGACATCGACGCACCATGGGAGTTCGAAGAATGACAGCTGCTGACGCCGGACGAGATCCGAATCAGGACCTAACGCCCGTCGAAGAGAAGCTGCGCCTAGAGCTCTTGACCGATGCCCTCTACGACTGGGTACCGCTCATCGAGGTTGAGACAATAACCAGCCATTATCAACTCGCGGAAACGGCCGGTGAGACGCAGAAGCTGGCGATGAAGACGATCCGCAGGGTACTTGATGAGGGTCTGATGAAAATCGGTGATCTACCAGACCAAAGCAATGAGGTGCCCGATTGGGGACTTCCGATCGACGAGGCGATGGAACGGCTGAGCCATCTCTATGTGAGGAATCACGACGAGGAGGTCGGTTGGCAATTCAGAATCTGGCTAGGTCTGACCGACGAAGGTAGACGCATTGCTCACGAGCTTGAGGCAGGCAGAGCCGAGTGACAGCCCAGAATATTTGCGAATGCGAAGGGTTAGTAGCGGCTAAGCGAATTGAACGCTCAGAACGGCGAATTCACCATCGAGTGCGCTGCCATCTCGAGGTAGTTGAGCAACTCCTGGCGGTGCTCGTCGTCAAGCGTCTCTGAGTCGACCGACGCCACCGCCGTATGCATGCATCTCAACCATGCGTCGCGCTCGAACGGGCCGATCCGAAACGGTGCGTGCCGCATCCGCAGCCTTGGGTGGCCGCGCTGTTCTGAGTAGGTCCGCGGACCGCCCCAATACTGCTCGAGGAACATTCGCAGCCGCTCCTCAGCGCCATGCAGATCTTCCTCCGGGTACAGCGGCCGCAAGATCTCGTCGTCTCGTACCAGCGCGTAGAACGTCGACACGATCTTGTGAAACGTTGGCGCGCCGCCGACGGCGTCGTAGAACGACTGCTGGGTTGTGGAATCCATCCCCTCCATTGTGGGCCATGGCCGACCGTCACCCGATGTTCACCGACTGACCTGCGAACACGATCAGAAATGTCGTGCACTATGGCCCTATCCGTGGTGAACTGATCGGCGGAGGTGACATGGCGCAGCGCAGGAAGAGCCGCGTGGCTGAGCGTGTCATGCACAGCGTCGAAGACCACGCCGCCCCCGAATCCACCTCGCTGTGGGGCCGCCGCCGGGTTTTGCTGCTGAATTCCACTTACGAGCCGTTGACTGCGCTACCGATCCGTCGCGCCGTGGTGATGCTTCTCTGTGGCAAGGCCGACGTGGTACACGACGACCCCGCCGGACCAGTGATCCATTCCGCGAGCCGCACCATCGTCGTGCCGTCGGTGATCCGGCTGCGTTCTTACGTCCGGGTGCCCTACCGGGCCCGCATTCCGATGACCCGCGCGGCGCTGATGCACCGCGACCGCTTTCGGTGCGCGTACTGCGGGGCGAAGGCCGACACCGTCGACCACGTTGTCCCGCGCAGCCGCGGTGGCAGCCACACGTGGGAGAACTGCGTCGCAAGCTGCTCGACCTGTAACCACCGCAAGGCCGACCGGTTGCTCAGCGAACTCGGCTGGACCTTGCGGCTGGTACCCACCACACCCAAGGGCCAGCACTGGCGGCTGTTGTCGACAGTGAAGGAACTCGATCCGGCTTGGATGCGATACCTGGGTGAGGGCGCGGCGTAATTGAGCGCTGAGATACGGTTTGCGTCGTGAACGCTTTCGAGGTCCACGCCCTGTTCGTGGGTATTCCGCTGTTGCTGGTCTTGATTCTCGTCGCGTTGATCTGGTCGGGGAAGAATCCGCATCCGCCGGCGTACAAGATGTCGGAGCCGTGGACGCACGAGCCCATTCTGTGGGCAGCCGTCGACGAGCGCATCGGCGACGGGCACGGTCACGGTTCGGAGCAGCTGACGATCGGAGGTGGGGCCAGTGGCAAGTGGTGAGCTCGCGACGATTCCGGAAACCGGCCTACCGCGCGGCTCGGTCATCACCGCCAGCGGGCGCATCTCCAGTGTCACCGAGCCCGGCGAGCTGTCGCTGCAGTACCCGTTCTCCACGATGGATCTAGTGAAACTCGACGACGCGCTGACCTACGGGTCGCGCACGTCGAAGGCCCGGATGGCCGTCTACATCGGTGACCTCGGGGAGGACACGGCGGCTCGCGCCCGCGAAATCCTGGCCCAAGTGCCTACCCCCAACGACGCTGTGCTGTTGGCCGTGTCGCCCAACCAGCGGGCGATCGAGGTGGTCTACGGCGCCGGCGTGCGCGGCCGCGGCGGCGAATCCGCCGCTCCGCTCGGTGTCGCTGCTGCGGCGTCGGCCTTCAAAGAAGGCAATCTGATCGACGGGCTCGTCAGCGCCGTGCGGGTGATGAGCGCCGCCATCTCCCCGCCGTAGCGCGCCGCGACAATCCGCCCGCTAAGCCGTCGCGTCGAAGCGTCGAGCGCGCAACGCACGCTCGACACCGGCCCTGCCTTCCACCACCAGGCGCCGTAGCGCCGGCGGCAACTCTCCCGCCAGGAACGTATCGGCGGCCGCGAGGCCTTCCTCGCTGATGTCCCACGACGGGTACAAGCCGACCACCACGGTCTGCGCGACCTCACTGGACCGTCGTGCCCAGACCCCGGGGATGTCTTCGAAGTAGCGGGTTGTGAAGCGCTGCAACAACTCGGCCTGGCCCGGCGAGACGAGTCCGCCGATGATCGCGCGCCCGACGATGTTGGGCAGCGTGTCGTCTTCGATCACCTTGGTCCACGCCTGCTCTTTGACGTCGACCTGCGGGCGAGCCGCCGACGCCGCCGCGGCGTGCCGCTTGCCCGCCGCCGTCGGGTCGCGCTGCACCTCCGCGTCGATCACCGGTGTCTCCGGACCGTCGGCGTCGATGACACCCGAACGGGCCAGTGCGGTGACGATCCGCCAGCGCAGATCGGTGTCGACGACGAGACCGGCCAGTCCCTTTTCCTCCGGCGCGGTGTCCAGCAGCGCCGCCAGCACCTCGATGTGGCGCAGTTTGAGCACCGACGAACACAGCGCGTTGACGTAGGCAAGCTGATGGTCGGAGCCGGGCTCGGCGGCCCGTGCCAGCTCCAGCAGCCGGTCGGCGAACATCGGCCAGCCGTGTTCACACGCCCAGCCCGGGTCCGCGTACGAGCCCAACGCGGTCTGCGCCTGCAGCAGCAGCCGCTGCGCCACACCGACCTCGGTCTCCGCCTGCACGCCCCGGCACACCAGCGCCACGAAATCGCGGGCGCGCAACTCCGCGTCGCGGGTCATCTCCCACGCCGCGGACCACACCAGCGTGCGCGGCAGAGGCTCCGCGATGTCGGCGATGCGGCTCAACGCGGTCGACAGCGACTCGTCATCGAGCCGCAGCGAGCAGTACGTCAAGTCGTCGTCATTGACCAGAATCAGCTTGCCGCGTGAAACACCCTGCAGCGCGGGAACTTCCGTGACCTCGCCGGAGACGTCAAGCTCTTCGCGATGCGCCCGCACCAGCTTTCCCGCGCCGTCATCGTCATAGATGCCGACTGCGAGCCGGTGCACACGAGTCTCACCGGCGCCGGGAGCCGCCCCGCCCTGCCGGATCGCGAAGCGCGTGAACCGGCCGTCGGCATCCACCTCGAAGTCAGCGCGCAATGTGTTGAGGCCCGTGGTCTTCAGCCATTGGTTGCCCCAGTCCGACAGGTCGCGGCCGGACGCCTTCTCCAGCGCCGACAGGAGGTCGTCGAACGTCGCGTTGTCGAAGGCGTGGCCCCGGAAGTAGTCACGCAGGCCCGCCAGGAAGTTCTCCAGCCCGACGTAAGCGACCAGTTGCTTGAGCACACTGGCGCCCTTGGCGTAGGTGATGCCGTCGAAGTTCACCTCCACCGCGGCCAGATCCGGGATGTCAGCGGCCACGGGATGTGTCGATGGCAGCTGGTCCTGCCGATACGCCCATGATTTTTCGGCGTTGGCGAACGTCGTCCACGCCTCGGTGAACTCGGTCGCGCGGCTTTGGCACAACACCGACGCGAACGTCGCGAACGACTCGTTGAGCCACAGATCGTCCCACCATCGCATCGTCACCAAGTCGCCGAACCACATGTGCGCCATCTCGTGCAGCACCGTTTCACAGCGCCGCTCGTAGGACGCCCGGGTGACCTTGCTCCGGAAGACGTAATCCTCCAAAAACGTTACGGCACCGGCGTTTTCCATGGCGCCGGCGTTGAATTCGGGTACGAACAACTGGTCATACTTGCCGAACGCATACGGCACGCTGAAGTTCTGGTGGTAGAAACCGAAGCCTTGCTTGGTTTGCGTGAAAAGCCTTTCCGCGTCCATGAATTCGGCCAACGAGGCCCGGCAGAACAGTCCCAGCGGAATCGAGCCGTGTTCGTCGGTGTATTCGTCGTCCCAGCGGGCATAGGGTCCGGCGATCAGCGCGACGAGGTAGGTGCTCATCCGAGGCGTGGTCGCGAACGTGTGCACACCGTTGTCGACGCTGACCGTCGCGCCGTTGGACACCACCTGCCAGTGCGCGGGAGCGGTGACGACGACGTCGAACGTGGCCTTGAGGTCGGGCTGGTCGAAACACGCGAACATCCGCTTGGCATCGGCAGTTTCGAACTGCGAGTACAGATATACCTCGTCGTCGACGGGGTCGACGAATCGGTGCAGCCCCTCGCCGGTGTGGGAGTAGAGGCAGTCGGCGTCGACGACCAATACGTTGTGTTCGTCGACGATGTTGAGCGGAATGCCGGTGGACTCGTCGTAGCCGGACACGTCGATGTCGACGCCGTTGAGGGTGGCGCTGCGCACGCTCTCAGCCGCAATGTCGATGAACGTATCGGCACCCGGCAGCGCATTGAACGTCACCGTGGTCACCGACCGGAACGTCCGTTCGCCCGGTGCGCCGTCACCATCGGTGAGGTCCAGCTCGATCTTGCAGTTGTCGACGGTCACCAGCGCTGCGCGCTCGATGGCCTGGTCGCGAGTCAGGTTCGGAAGTGCCACGCCGTCCAACATATCGCCGCAGTGCACGGGGCGCCGGGCGGCTCAGGCGGGCTGGCATCAACAGCTGATTCATCCAGCAAACGAGACTGCCATGATCATTTTGCGCCACGAGCGATGTGACCAGCAAACGTCTGTCGATGGTTGAGCAGCGGGTTTGGCCGATTCCGCGGGCCGGAAGACCAAGCAACTATTTGCATGAGAAAGTACATCATTCCGTATTCGTCAATTTCCCTGACCTCTGTCTTACCTGGACATACGCTGCTGATTGCCTGTGCGCGTGCCCAAACAGTGGTTGGCAGGTCGCGTCGCAGAATCTCGGGAGTTCAGCATGGCATCGACAAAGGGGTCGCACCGGGCCGTCTCTAGCAAAGCTCACCGCAGCGCGGGCGGCACAACTTATGCGCGGTACGTCGGTCGAGTCGGCGCATTGGCCGTCGCGCTCGGCGTGGGGGCGGCGATTGCCAGCACACCTGGCGTGGCGTGGGCCGGCCCCGAGAACTCGACCTCGCCGGCGTCGCCGGGTGGCGAGGACTCCAGCCCGGGCACCTCACCCGGCCCGGCTGCCAACACGCCGCCGAGCCAGAAGCACCGGTCGCTTCCCCCGCTGCAGAAGCCCGGCAAGTGGAACCCGCACAAGACGCCCCCGAAGCAATCGCCCTCGGGCTCGACCAATGCACCGGACTCCGGGGCGGCGGTCAGCAGCCCGGGTGGTCTGAACACCTCAGTCGACGACCACGGCACCGACGGAAAAGCAGGCGCTCCTGCCGCCAGCGCCCCAACAGGTCCCGACGCCACCGCCACCGAAAAGGACAAGCAGCCCGTCGTGGCGTTCGACGTCGGCGCACAACCTCCTTCCACACTGCCGTCGGCGGTGTCCTTGCCGAAACCGCCTGTTTCGACGGATGATTCGCTTCACGAGCCAGTGCTCCCGACGACGGCGCTTCCCAAGCTGAACAGAACCCACGAACAGCCAACGAGGCAGAGGCAATTCAACCGCGGCCCTGCTGTTGCGCTCACCGGGTCATCAGACCCGTCGAAGCCCGCAGCCGACGTCGACGCTCCCACGACGCAGACGACCCTGGCCGGCCACGACCAAAGTGCCGACCCGGGGGTTCTCAAGTTCACCGCACTACAATCGCTGTCCTCCTCGGCGACGGCCACTTCATCCGTTGTGCCAACGGCCTTCGCGACGGCCGCAACGCCTGTGACACAAGCGCAGACAACGCAACCGACGCTGGCGACCCCGGGAGCCACTGGAGTCATGGGGACGCTGATGAGCGCGGTGCTGTCGCCGCTGCTCGCGCCGTCACCGGCCGCTCCGGCACCCCAGCATCCGCTGTTGTGGGCGGTTCTTGGTTGGGTGCGCCGCTCGTTGGTCAATCAATCGCCGAATATCACACCGACAGTCGGCGCCCCAGATGCCTTGGGCAACATCAAAATCACGCTCAACCAAACCGACACCGACGGCGACCGCTTGGTCTACACCGCCACGAACGGCGCCAAAGGCACGGTCACGGTCAATCCGGACGGGCACAGCTTGACCTACAAGCCCAATTCCGGTGCCACCGGTCAGGACACCTTCACCGTTACGGCCAACGACAACACCAACTTTCATCTGCACGGGCTGCTCGGCTTCCTCAAGCCCAACGGCGGCCACGTTTCCACGAAGACCGTGACAGTGACGCTGCCGGCCGCCGACACAGCTCCCGCTGTGGGCCAACCTGTCCGAGGCACCCAGAATGCAGACGGGTCGTTCAGCGGATCGTTCCGCGTCACAGATCCCCACATGAACGACGTGACGATCGCCGTGGCAGACCAGCCGGACTACGGCAAGCTCGACTACACCGTCTCGCAAGTGGACCCAACGACCCGACAGGTCAACTACACGTACACGCCGACCCAAGCGGGAAGCATCAAGGCAGGTCTCACCGAAGCGGATGAGACCGACAGCTTCGCCTTCTCCGTCGCCGACCCGCAGCACAATCCGGTGCCCGTCGTCGTCGACCAGATCGCTGTGACGCCAACGCATTTTGAGATTGGAACTGCGACGGCGTCGACTGGAAACCAGCCGGTAGGAATTGTCACGGTTGGTGACCGGCTCTATGTCGCGAACCAGTTGAGCGACACAGTGTCTGTGTTCAATGCCGACACTCTGGAGCCGGTCGACACGGACGATTCCGTTCCTGGCGCTACTCCCATCTTTGTCGCCCCATCCCCGTTATTCATCGCAGCCAACGGCACGAAGCTTTACGTCACCACGCCAAGGGGATATGTCGCAGTCATCGACACATCGGTGAACAAAGAAGTTGCGCGTATTCCTATAGCCGACGACGCCCTACAAATCGCTACCGCCGGCAATAAGGCCTACATCAGCAACTTCAGCGATAATACGGTGACGGTGATCGACACCTCCGTCGACAGCCCGGCCACCGGCATCCCCCCGATTCCGGTGGGCGCCGGACCTGTTGGGCTGGCTGTCACCGGCGGCAATCTCTTCGTGGCGAACTCCGGCGACAACACTGTGAGCGTGATCGATCTCCAGACGCACCAAGTCGTCGACACTGACACGAATACAGCGGGAGTCCAAGGGATCTCCGTTGGAAACGCTCCGTTCGCGGTAACCGCAAGCGGCAACCGCATCTACGTTTCCAACAGCAGCGGCGCCTCGGTGACCGTCATCGACAGCACCAACTACCGCGTCGTCGACACGGTGAGCGTCGGCGGCACCCCTACCTCCATCGTCATCAGTCCCGATGGCGCGGTGGCCTACGTGACGAATTCGCAGGACGACACCGTGTCAGTAATGGACACCGCGTCCAATCAGGTAATCACGACAATACATTTCGAAGCGACGCCTGATCCCTCACTGTCGGCGCTCAACTTCGCCGCGATCAGCGCCGACGGCAAGCGTCTGTTCGTCGACGATGCGGCCGACAACAAAGTCACGGTCGTCTCTCTCGTAGCGGGGGAGAACGCGAAGGCGCCGCAACCCACAGCGGTCGTTGACCAAGCACATATCAGCGATGCGACGGGCGCCGTCCCCGTGACGGTGACAGTGGGAGATCCCGAGGGCAATTCGGCGATCGTCACGACCAGCAAAGCACAACATGGCGACGTGGCGGTGGTCGCGAACGGCGATGGCACCTACACCGTCACCTATACGCCGGACGAGCAGAGCCGCCTCGACTATCACACCGGGCCGACGCAGGACAGCTTCACGGTCTTGGTCAACGACGGCTACCGCGTCGCCGAGGTCCCGGTGACTGTGCCGATCAGTGCGCTGAACGTCGCACCGGAGGTGTCGGTCGACTCGGCCGCGCCGAACCAGGACGGCGCTGTCACGATCTTCATCAGTGTCAGCGACCGCAATGGCGTGGAGCCGCCAAACGGCGACCCCATTACCGTCTCGATCACACACCAACCGACAACCGGGACAATCTCGAATCCGGACTACCTGAGCAACGGCGTGTACACCGCTACGTACACGCCCACGCCGGAAGCCCGCGTCGCGGCGTACGGCACGGGGCCTGACGTCGACACATTCACTGTCACCGTGAGCGATGGCAAGAACCAAGTGACACGCGACGGCACGGTCACCATCAGCCCACGTGCCGCAGTTGTCGTGGGGACCTTGCCGCTGTCCGATGAGCAACATTTCGCAGAAGACGCGGTGGTCGTCGGCAATCGACTGTATGTCTCCGACGGCTTGGACAACGTGGCGGTGGTCGACATCGATCCGGCCAGTCCGACGTACGGCAAAGTGGTCGCGACCCTCACCGTCGACGACCCGAACTCAGGCTTCCCTGACGGTATGGCTGTCGTCGACGACCGGTTGTATGTGGTTGCCGGGGGCGACATTTGGATGGTTCACACCGATCCCGGCAGCCCGGACTATCTCCAGGCCGACACTGTCTTCGATCCCTCGACGAGCGGATCGTTCGCTTTCACCGGCGACATGGCGGCGGCCGGAAAGTACCTCTATGTAGGAGAGAACGGCGCGGTCGACGTCGTCGACGTCAATCCGGCGAGCGCCGACTATCACACCGCGGTCGACACCATCTTCCTCGGTTCGCCCAGTAATCATCACTACGCAGGAGCCATGGTTGCCAGTGGAGATCGGCTCTATGTGAACGACCCGTTCGACCGGGTGGTGAGCGTGATCGACCTCAACCCGGAGAGCGATGACTACCACACGGTGATCGCCTACATCGATACCGGAGCCGCCGCAGGGCCCACCTATAGTGCGGCTTCAGACATCGCCGCCACCGCCGACCGCTTGTATGTCAGCGATCCGAGTCACGACCGTGTGACGGTGATCGACATCGACCCGACAAGTCCGGGGCGCAACACCGTGATCGATATCGATCCCGGCACACCGGAAGTCGACGCCATCGCTGTCTCGAGCGCGGCCGGTTTGGCGGTTGTGGGTGATCGGCTCTACGTGACGAGCCACCTGGGCGACGAGGTGACGGTCATCGACACGGCGACGAACAAGGTCATTGATGTCAATCCGACGACCTCTGATGTCGATACCCTGCAGGCGGGGCAAAACCCCAGAAACATTGCCGTGGGCGGCAGCCGCCTCTACGTGACGAATCATTCAGACAGCAGCGTGACCGTCATCGAGACCGGGACGTCCTCACCTTCCGGCACCCTGTAGGGAACCGACGCGGTCCGGAACAGGTCCTCGCGTTCGTGGGTTGTGCCTGAGTGCAACACTGAACGCATCCGCTCGAGAGGACCGTTATGCCCGAGAAGTCTGTTGCCGATTTCTGGTTCGACCCGCTGTGCCCGTGGTGTTGGATCACCTCGCGCTGGATCCTCGAAGTCGAGAAGGTCCGCGACATCGAGGCCAACTTCCACGTGATGAGCCTCGCGGTGCTCAACGAGAAGAAGGACGTGCCGGCCGAGTATCGGGAGAAGCTCAAGGATGCGTTCAAACCGGTGCGCGTGCTGATCGCCGCCGAGCAGGCCAAGGGCTCCGAGGTGCTCGCGCCGTTGTACACCGCGATGGGCACTCGCATTCACTATCAGGGCAACAAGTACCTCGACGCCGTGATCGCCGAGTCGCTCGCCGAAGTCGGCCTGCCGGCCGAACTCGCCGAAGCCGCCACCACCGACCGCTACGACGAGGCGCTGCGCAAGAGCCACCACGCCGGCATGGACGCGGTCGGGGAAGACGTCGGCACCCCGACCATCCACGTCAACGGCGTCGCGTTCTTCGGCCCGGTGCTGTCGCGCATTCCTCGCGGCGAGGACGCGGGCAAGCTATGGGACGCGTCGGTGACGTTCGCCTCTTACCCTCACTTCTGGGAACTGAAGCGCACCCGCACCGAGCCGCCGCAGTTCGACTGACCGATAGGCTCGGCGCCATGCGCGTCTACCTCGGCTGTGACCATGCCGGATTCGAACTCAAGCAGGCGATCGTCGACCACTTGAAACGCAGCGGCCACGAGCCGATCGACTGCGGCGCCTACACCTACGACGCCGACGACGACTACCCGGCGTTTTGCATCGCGGCGGCCCAACGCACCATCGACGACCCCGGCAGCCTCGGTATCGTGATCGGCGGCTCAGGCAACGGCGAGCAGATCGCCGCCAACAAGGTGCCCGGTGTGCGCTGCGCGCTGGCCTGGAGCACCGAGACGGCGTCGCTGGCCCGGGAGCACAACGACGCCCAGCTGATCGGGATCGGCGCGCGCATGCACACCGTCGAGCAGGCGCTGGCAATCGTCGACGCGTTCCTGTCCACCCCGTGGTCGAAAGCCCAACGGCACCAACGCCGTATCGACATCCTGGCCGAGTACGAGCGCACCCACGAGGCGCCGCCCGTGCCGGGGGCCTAGTGCCCGAAGGCCACACGCTGCACCGGCTGGCCCGGTTGCACCACCGCAAGTTCGGCGGCCGCCCCGTCGCGGTATCCAGCCCGCAGGGCCGATTCGCCGACGGCGCAGCGATTGTCGACGGCCGCGTGCTCAAGCGGGCCACCGCATATGGCAAGCACCTGTTCCACCACTACGCCGGCGGACCGATCGTGCATGTGCACCTCGGGCTCTACGGGTCGTTTTCCGAGTCGGAGGTGCCGATGCCGCTGCCGGTGGGCGAAGTGCGAATGCGCATGGTCGGCGCCGACTTCGGTACCGATCTTCGCGGGCCGACGGCATGTGAGGTCATCGACGAGGCACAGATGGACGCGGTGATCGCTCGGCTCGGGCCCGACCCGTTGCAGCGCGACGCCGACCCCGCCCATGCGTGGAGCCGAATCAGCAAGTCGCACCGGTCAATTGGTGCGTTGCTGATGGATCAATCGGTGATCGCCGGCGTGGGCAACGTGTACCGCAACGAGCTGCTGTATCGGCACGGCATCGATCCTTATCGTCCAGGCCGGACCATCGACGCGAGTGAGTTCGAGTCGATGTGGGCCGACCTGGTGGAGCTGATGAAAGTCGGATTCCGGCGCGGCAAGATCCACGTCGTGCGCCCCGAACATGACCATGGTGCGCCGTCATATCGGCCGGGCCGGCCGCGGACGTACGTGTATCGCCGCGCCGGCGAGGCGTGCCGGGTGTGTGGTGAAAAGGTGCTCACGGCCGTGGTCGAGGGCCGCAACGTGTTCTGGTGCCCCGCCTGTCAGAGCTAGCCGTCAGCGGTGTGCAGCTCCGGGAAGATGTCGCGGTTCGCGCCATCGGCCAGGGCCAGCAGCATCATCCGAACGTAATCGGGGAAGCGTGGACCCGCACGGCGGCCAAGACTGTCGTTGGTGACGCGCTGGCCCCACCGGCCGCGGAAACCGACCTCCCCGTCGTCGCTAGGCCACCAGGTCTGGGTGGAGCGGTCGACGATGTAGTCGTAGGTGCGGCCGGGCTGGGACACGAAGGTCGCTGCTTGCGCCGAGTTCCAGTCCACTACGTCGGTGATGCCTGGTATCGGCAGGTCTTTCGGGCGGATCGTCCGTCCCGACGTCGGCTCGTCAGGGCCGTTGTCCGGCGTCGGTGTGTCCGCCGAGGGGCGTGGGTTGTCCGGACCGGCGAACGAGCCGCTGGCGGCGTCGATGAATTCGTAGATCCCCGAGGCGTATCCGGCCCAGCCGCCCGCAGCGGAACCGGGGATCCCGCCCACCGCCGCACCGGCCTTCGCGCCGGCCACAATTTTGGCGAGCCAGGCGGCCAGTCCCTCGAGGACCCGACCCGGACTGCCGTCGTCTCCGGCTGGATCCGGCGCTGGTGGTGGTGGCGGTGGCACCAGGCCCGGCCCGTCGAAAACACCGCAGCCCTGAGGTTCTTCCGATGCCGGATACGGGTCGACGTCGTGGTTGCCCGGTTGCAGGTTGAGGCTGTGCGAACCAAGCGCAACAAAGAATCTCGGGTGGCCGCGAACGGTATCAGGGGTGTCGGCTCCGCTCCATGTGCGCACCGTCATGGCGGTCCGGTTCTCGTCGTCGAACTGATGAGCGGGGTAGCCGCCGTCGCCTGCGGCCGGCCGGGATCCGGTAAGCCCCAGGTATTTCGGCGTGTAACCGTCGAGGTCGCCGGTGCCGTCGCCCTCGAGCATGATCGCGATGCACTGCCAGTCCCCGGCGTGGCTGGACACCTCGGCGCCGGATGTCTCACTGCATGCGACGGACTGCTCGTGGGCGGGGAAGAACAGGTAATAGCACAACAGCTTCGGGTTGTGCAGCTTGTCCACGATCGGTTTGAGATTCGGGGCGGCGCTGCGCGAGGCGAGCCTGGTCAGTCGATTCTGGTCGAAAACCTCGGCGTGGTACCAGAACTGAGAGTCCTTCAGCGCGTCGTCGTAGGCGGTCTTGATCGCGTCGCGATCGGAGTAGACGTTGACACTGGTGCTCGTCACGCCACTTTCGTGCGACCCCGCCACGTCTTTCCACCCGCCGAGTTCCAGAAAGTGCTCCTGGTTCTCGCCGGCAAGCGCGTTGCCCAGGAACGTGCCGCTCGCTTCGGGCACGGCGGTGAGCTGACCCGCAACGACTTTGGGTTGGCGAGGGAACGCAGCACCGGCGGCACCACCCCACCTCGACTTGTCGTCGGCCGGAGATCCAGCTGACCACAGAGCCGCACTTTCCACGAAGCGCTTGACGTTGACCGGCACGTACTTCTCCCTGGCATGCAGCACCAGGATCGGCTCGAAGCGGCGGATCAGCGGCTCGTCGGCATGCGTCGTGCCGGGATCAGCAATGCGAACTTTGATTTCGAGCGCGATGGCGGCAACGTCGGCCGGGGTGGGCCATGTCCAGCCGACACTCGGCGGTACGGCGTCGGCGGCGGCCGATTGCAGGACTGCCGATTTGGTGAGCACCCCCTGCGTTAGGGGTATCTGGTGGACTTGAGTCAAAGTCCCTGCGACAGTGACAGTTTGGTTCGACGACAACGCGATCGCGGCGGCGCAAAGGTGGTGGTCGGCCGGTGTCGACGAAGGCAGCACGACGGTAAGGGCATTGGCGGCCTGATCGGTCGCGGCAATTGCCTGCGCGACAGGATCCGCGAGAGCGGCGTTGACACAGGCGAAGGCCGACCAGACGCAGTAATCTTGCTTCTCGCCGCCGAAATCAAATGTGAACTGCGATGTTTCGGCCTGCACGGGGACTAGCTGGTAGCACGTCAGCCGACGGTCGTCGGTATTCGCGGTCTGAATCTCTTTGAGTGTCACTCCAGCGAATGTCACGGTCGGCTTCGCGGGAACGGTCGGCAGGATGGCCGCGCGGGCGCTGGTGACGAAGACGAACACTACGGTGTCGGCGTCGACATGGGCGGTCTCGGTAAGGAAGATCGCGGCGTCCCCGGTGCCGCTGCCCGAGGTGATACTGATGATCGGCATGTCAATAGCCCTGCGCGATTCCGACGATCATGTTGCCAAATGCCGGGTCACAAGCGAGCGGCGAAAACGTGCGGTCGATCACCTTCTTCAAGCACTTGCTTCCGAGCAGCGCTTGGACTTCCGGCAGGTCCATCGGCTCGACTCCCTGCTCGCGCAGCCAACCCAACATGGCGGTGGCTATCGGCGGAATGTTGTGCAGCTTGTTGGTGTTCCATGCCGTCGCGTAATCACGAGCGCCTGACTCCCAACGGTCGAAGGCCTCGTCCGTGTGTACCGCACCGCGAAGCGCATTCATGGCTGACTCCATCAGGCGACGCAGTTCCAGAGCACACTCCCGGTCGTCTTTGAGCGCCAGCACAAGTTGCCGGCCCCAGTCCGCCCAACAGTGGCTGACCGTCCCAAACACCGGCCGACGTCGCACGTTCTCGTCGATTGCCCGTGGATTCAGCCGCCAGATCTTGACGTCGTCGATCACCGTGCGGACGCCGTCGGATCCGTTGAGCCGGTTGCCAATCGCGATCCGTTGGCCGGCGATCAGTGGGGTATATCCGCCCCGGTCCGGAAAACTGAGGACCAGCTGGCCGTCGATCGAGACGTCGAGGAACTGCCAGCCGTCGTAGAACAGGCTGACAGTGACCCAGTCGCCGACGTCGACGCTGACCGGCTCATCCCCACCGAAACCGACGCTGCGGTCTTGGGTTTGGACAAACCCGTCGAATTTTCGCGGAGCCCTTACCGCCAGATTGAACGACTCGCTTTCGATCAGCGTGCCGGGCTGGTCGAGAACATCTCGCGAGCAGACGATGTCGACCGCCACACCACCGACGACTCTCCACTGGAATGGCAGGTGGACGGCGATCGCGCTGTCCGCGCCACGCATGCGAACCGCGCCTGAACGCGGCGCACTGCCGTCGACAAGGAAATCCGTGTCGGCGATGCGGTGTGCTGTGCCATGGCCAGCGCGCGCGGGAGACTGGTCGAATATCACGCCGGGCACGCCCTTATAGCTGTGGTCGAGCACCAATTCCCAGGGATAGTCCATTGGTCCCCTCAGGGCCGCGCGAAAGGTAGGCAGACGGTATCGCACTTCAGTACCGCTTTTCGGTGAAATGCGGCAGCGACGACCATGCCGCACGTGGATTGGAAGGACGGGCAATTGGGAATTCGGCGCCGATGACTAACGATCAGATCGCCTCTGCGGCGGACTCCAGCGAGAGCACCCGCACCGTGATCATCGCACTTCTGGCCAACGGCTTGATTGCGGCGGCCAAGACGATCGCCACCGCACTTTCCGGTTCGGCCTCGATGATGGCCGAGGCGGCGCATTCCTGGGCTGACACCGGAAACCAGGTGTTTTTGTTGGTCGCCGACCGCCGCAGCAGGCGGCCTCCCGACGCCCGCCATCCGCTGGGCTTCGGCCGCGAAGCCTATGTCTGGTCGCTGCTAGCGGCCGTCGGCCTGTTCGTGGTAGGAGCCTCGGTGTCGATCTGGCACGGGATCACCGAACTTCTCCGCGGCGAATCCGAGCGGGGTGACTACCTTCTTGCCTACGTCGTGTTGGCGATTGCGCTTGTGCTGGAGGGCATTTCGTTTCTTCAAGCCGTGCGGCAGCTGCGGGGTGAGGCGCGGCTGTACAACCGCGACCTCCTGCAGCATGCGCTCGCGACATCCGATCCGACGACGCGGGCGGTGTTCGCCGAGGACAGCGCTGCGGTGATCGGGATCGTGATCGCCTTCGCCGGCATCGGGTTGCATCAGTTGACCGGTAACGCAATGTGGGACGCGATCGGCTCGATCCTCGTCGGTGTGCTGCTTGGGTCATCGCCGTGGTGCTGATCGACCGCAATCGCCGATTCATCACCGGTGAGCCGGCATCTGAGCAACTGCGCGACGCCGTCGTGGCGCGTATCAAGGATCTGCCGCAGGTCGTCGACGTCCGGTTCATCCGTCTGGTGTTCGTCGGACCGAAGCGCCTGTTCGTCGTCGCCAGTGTGGATCTCGTCGGCGACGACGTGGAATCCAGCGTCGCCCATACTCTTCGAGGCCTGGAGCGCCAACTGGAATCCGATCCGCACATCGTCGACGCGGTGCTGACAATCGCCGACCCGGAAACCGACGACATGAAGTGAAACCGGCTCAGAAGTCGCCGAAGTCACCGCCGCCGAAATCGCCGCCGCCGAAGTCACCCCAGCCGCTGCTGTCACCGACCCCGCTGTCCCAGACGCTGTTGTCCCAGTTGCCGGCGTCTTGGGCCTCAGCGGCGTCGAAGCCGGCGTCATACCCGCTGTCGTACGCGTTGTCGTAGCCGACGCCGTGCATCCCGGAGAACAGCGCGTCGAACACCAGCATCGAGCCGACGCCCCACGCGCCGGCCACCAGTGCCGTCTTCCACCACGGCTCGGAGTACCAGCCAGCTGGCACCGGACGGCCGGCGACGGTGCCGCCGGGGTAGTAGTTCGGCGTGCGCGGAGACGGCGTGGGCGATGCTTCGATCTCGCGGCCTTCCACCTGCACCCGACGGTCTTCGGTGACCGCGCCGGCGGTGCGCTGGCCGTTCAGCGACTCGAGTTCGGGGCCCGGGTCCATGCCCATCGCTTGCCGTGCGGCGCGCACATAGTAGAGCCCTTCGAGGGCACTCTCCTTGGCCAGCTGGGCCTGCCGCACGGTGGTGGCCTGCTCGATCTGCGACGAGGCTGCGGTGTAGCGCTCCGACGCGTCAGCCAGGGCCTGCTTGGACGCATCATCGGTGGCGGTCAGATTGAGCACCTGGCCGCCGAGCCGCTCGATGAGCCGGCGCGCGTCTGCTTTGGCGTCGGCCAGCGTGGCTTCGGTGCGACGGCGCGACGCTCGCGAGGAGCCGATGACCGCCCAGGCGATCGCCGCGATCACCAAGACGAGGATCACGAGTAGCGCGGCGTTCATGGCGTCCACAGTACCGACGATGCGCCAGCGCAAGGCCGCGCCGAAAGCGACGTTTTGCAGGGCTCTTCTCGCACTTCTTCTGCGAAACGTCGCTCTCGCGATCGCCGGGCCCGGCGTTGAGAGCGGGTGACGGGAATCGAACCCGCGTAACTAGCTTGGAAGGCTAGGGCTCTACCACTGAGCTACACCCGCAGTGCAGCAACGATGGCACTGTACGGTGCCTTCGCGCACCACGCCAAGCGGGCCGTAGGATCGCCTGGTTACTGGATTCGGGGTGTAGCGCAGCTTGGTAGCGCATCCGCTTTGGGAGCGGAAGGCCGCAGGTTCAAATCCTGTCACCCCGACTGGAGCTGACTACCAATCAAGGAGCCATGAGCACGTGAAGAGCACCGTCGAGCAGCTGAGCCCCACCAGGGTCAAGATCAATGTGGAGGTGCCGTTCACCGAGCTGCAGCCCGACTTCGACCGTGCCTACAAGCAGCTGGCGCAGCAAGTTCGGTTGCCCGGCTTCCGACCTGGCAAGGCGCCCGCGAAGTTGCTGGAGGCCCGCATCGGCCGGGGCGCGATCCTCGAGCAGGTGGTCAACGACGTGCTGCCCAGCCGCTACAGCGAGGCCGTCACGTCCTCGGACGTGCAGCCGATCGGCCAGCCTGAAATCGAGATCACCAAGATCGAAGACGGCGACGAGCTGGTGTTCACCGCAGAGGTGGACGTGCGGCCCAAGATCGAGTTGCCCGACCTGAGCACGCTGACCATCACCGTCGACCCGTTCGAAGTGACCGACGAGGACGTCGACGCCGAGTTGCAGTCGCTGCGGACCCGCTTCGGCACGCTCACCGGTGTCGACCGCCCGGCGCAGAACGGCGACTTCGTCTCCATCGACCTGGCCGCCACCGTCGACGGCGAGGAGGTTCCCGAAGCCGCCACCGAGGGGCTGTCGCATGAGGTCGGCTCCGGACAGCTGATCGAGGGCCTGGACGAGGCGATCGTCGGGTTGAAGGCCGGTGAGTCGCGCGTGTTCACCACCACGCTGGCCGCGGGTGAGCACGCCGGCAAGGAAGCACAGGTGACCGTGACCGTGAAGTCGGTCAAGGAACGCGAGCTACCCGAGCCGGACGACGAATTCGCCCAGCTGGCAAGCGAATTCGACACGATCGATGAGCTGAAGGCCAGCCTGCGCGAGCAAGTGGCGCGGGTGAAGCGGATTCAGCAGGCGGAGAAGATCCGCGACGCCGCGATCGAGACGCTGCTTGAGCAGGTGGAGGTGCCCCTGCCGGAGAACATCGTCCAAGCTCAGGTCGACGAGGCCGTGCACAATGCGCTACACGGCCTGGACCACGACGAGGACCGGCTGGCCGAGGCGCTGGCCGAGCAGGGCAGCAGCCGCGAGCAGTTCGAAGCCGACGCACGCCAGAACGCCGAAAAAGGCATCAAGACCCAGCTGCTCATCGACGCGATCGCCGACCAACTCGACATCGAGGTCGGTCAGGAGGACCTGACCGAGCGGCTGGTGCTGCAGGCCCGTCAGTACGGCCTCGAGCCACAGCAGCTGCTGCAATTCCTGCAGCAGAACAACCAGCTGCCGGCGATGTACGCCGACGTGCGGCGGGGCAAGGCGCTCGCCGCGATTGTGCACGGCGCGACTGTCAAAGACAGCGACGGCAATGTCATCGACACCGACGAGTTCTTCGGGCCGCGCCAGCAGGCAGAATCGGAAGCGGACGAGGCCGGCGCCGATACAGCAGACGACGACGTAGACGACGCGGCCGACGACGACCAGTCACGCTGAGAGCGAACCGGTGCCTTGCCGGGAGTGCGCGACGCGGCGAGTTGGTTAGTGTCGAGGAAACAAGCAGAGCAGCGAGAAAGCAGGTACCAGCTGTGACGGACATGCGTTCGAGCGCGCCGGGGCTCAACCTGGTGGACTCGGTCTACGAGCGATTGCTGACCGAGCGCATCATTTTCCTCGGCTCGCAGGTCGACGACGACATCGCCAACCGGTTGTGCGCGCAGATTCTGCTGCTCGCCGCCGAGGATCCGACCAAGGACATCCACCTCTACATCAATTCACCGGGCGGCTCGATCAGCGCGGGCATGGCGATCTACGACACCATGGTGCTCGCACCTTGCGACGTCGCCACCTACGCGATGGGCATGGCTGCCTCGATGGGACAGTTCCTGCTCGCCGCGGGCACCAAGGGCAAGCGCTACGCGCTGCCGCACGCCCGGATCCTGATGCACCAGCCACTCGGCGGGGTCACCGGCAGCGCCGCGGACATCGCGATCCAGGCCGAGCAGTTCGCGGTGATCAAAAAGGAGATGTTCCGCCTCAACGCCGAGTTCACCGGCCAGCCGATCGAGCGCATCTACGCCGACTCCGACCGCGACCGCTGGTTCACCGCCCAGGAGGCGCTGGAGTACGGCTTCGTCGACCACATCATCACCCGCGCCGAAGTCAACGGGTCAGGACCGGGAGCAGGACTAGACAAATGACATCGCACATGCAGCCGGCCTACGGCGGAGCCGCCAATCAGCCTCAAGCTCGCTACATCCTCCCGTCGTTCATCGAGCACTCGAGCTTCGGCATCAAGGAATCCAATCCGTACAACAAGCTGTTCGAGGAACGCATCATCTTCCTCGGTGTGCAGGTTGACGATGCGTCGGCCAACGACATCATGGCCCAGCTGTTGGTGCTGGAATCGCTGGATCCCGACCGCGACATCACCATGTACATCAACTCGCCAGGCGGCTCGTTCACGTCACTGATGGCGATCTACGACACGATGCAGTACGTGCGTGCCGACATCCAGACGGTGTGCTTGGGCCAGGCCGCGTCGGCGGCCGCAGTGCTATTGGCCGCCGGCACGCCCGGCAAGCGGATGGCTCTGCCCAACGCGCGGGTGCTGATCCACCAGCCGGCGCTGGCCGGTGTAATCCAGGGTCAGTTCTCCGACCTGGAGATCCAAGCTGCGGAGATCGAGCGGATGCGCAAGCTGATGGAGCACACGCTGGCGCGTCACACCGGCAAAGACCCGGAAGTGATTCGCAAGGACACCGACCGCGACAAGATCCTGACTGCTGAAGATGCGAAGGACTACGGGATCATCGACACGGTGCTGGAATACCGCAAACTGTCGGCGCAGACGGCCTGATTTTCTTCGTTGTGACGTCGCGCGCGGGTTGCGGCCACGACACGCCCAGGACACGGTCTGCGCTACAGCGCGCCGTCCGCCCGGACAGAGGATATGTTTCAGAGCAGCGCAGGCGCCCGCCCGCGTAACAAATACCACCGACGCGATTCGCCCGATGGGTCGCACCCCGGCCGATCAAGCGGGTAGCGTCGGAGCAGACGTCCGATACAACGTCGAAACGACACGGAACCTAGAGAACTGACGACGCCGACAGGAAGTAGGACCCGACCACCATGGCGCGCATTGGAGACGGCGGTGACCTGCTGAAGTGCTCGTTCTGTGGCAAGAGCCAAAAACAGGTCAAGAAGCTGATCGCTGGCCCTGGCGTGTACATCTGCGACGAGTGCATTGACCTGTGTAACGAGATCATCGAAGAGGAACTGGCCGACGCCGACGACGTCAAGCTCGACGAGCTGCCCAAACCGGCCGAGATTCGCGAGTTCCTCGAGGGCTACGTCATCGGCCAGGACAACGCCAAACGGACGCTGGCCGTCGCTGTATACAACCACTACAAGCGCATCCAGGCCGGCGAGAAGACCCGCGACTCCCGCTCCGAGCCCGTCGAACTGGCCAAGTCCAACATTCTGATGCTGGGTCCCACCGGCTGTGGCAAGACGTATCTGGCGCAGACGCTGGCCAAGATGCTCAACGTGCCGTTCGCGATCGCCGACGCCACCGCGCTGACAGAGGCCGGCTATGTCGGCGAGGACGTCGAGAACATTCTGCTCAAGCTCATCCAAGCCGCCGACTACGACGTCAAGCGCGCCGAGACCGGGATCATCTACATCGACGAGGTCGACAAGATCGCCCGCAAGAGCGAGAACCCGTCGATCACGCGCGACGTCTCCGGTGAGGGCGTACAGCAGGCGCTGCTCAAGATCCTGGAAGGTACCCAGGCATCGGTGCCGCCCCAGGGCGGACGCAAGCATCCGCACCAGGAGTTCATCCAAATCGACACGACCAATGTGTTGTTCATCGTGGCCGGCGCATTCGCGGGGCTGGAGAAGATCGTCTCCGACCGGGTGGGCAAACGCGGGCTCGGATTCGGCGCCGAGGTCAAGTCCAAGGCCGAGATCGACACCCAGGATCACTTCGCCGCGGTCATGCCCGAGGACCTGATCAAGTACGGGCTGATCCCGGAGTTCATCGGCCGGCTTCCGGTGGTGGCGTCGGTGACCAACCTGGACAAGGACTCGCTGGTGCAGATCCTGTCCAAGCCGAAGAACGCACTGGTGAAGCAGTACACCAAGCTCTTCGAGATGGACGGCGTCGAGCTGGAGTTCACTCAGGACGCGCTCGAGGCCATCGCGGATCAGGCCATCCACCGCGGCACCGGTGCTCGCGGGCTGCGCGCGATCATGGAAGAAGTGCTGCTGCCGGTGATGTACGACATTCCCAGCCGCGACGACGTCGCGAAGGTGGTCGTCACCAAGGAAACCGTGCAGGACAACGTGCTGCCCACGATCGTGCCGCGCAAGCCGTCGCGCCAAGAACGTCGCGACAAGACCGCGTAGCTACCGCGGGTACAGATCCCCGTAGTAGTCCAGCCAGCGCTGGACGATGACTTCTTCGGTGGTTCCGCCGTCGTACACCGGTGAGATCAGCGGCGCCGCTGACGTCACGTCGATCACGACGATCGAGCGGATTCGGTCCAGCGACAGCGCGGAACCGCGGCCGCGCAGTATGCGGATACCCCGCTCGAACATCTCCCCCGAGGTGTACACCGCGGCTGTTCCCTTGAACCGGAAGCCTTTTCGCAAGATCGGGTCGACGACGTTGACCTCGACATAGGGATTCGTTTCCAGGTTGGCGACGGTTCCCGGCGACGCCACGTCGGCGAACATCAACCGCTCGTCGTCCCACACCGTGGTGGTGCCTTTGGGGGACACGTTGGGCCGCCCATCGGCGGTGACGGTTGCGACGAAGCCCAACCGCTGCTCGAGGACGGTCTGCTGCATCTCCGGCGAAAGCCTCACCGCGGGCTCACCACCCGGTCGGGACGGGTGTAGACATTCATCGAGTCGCCGCGCAGGAACGCGACCAGCGTCACCCCGGACTGGCTGGCCAGGTCGACCGCCAGCGACGACGGCGCCGACACCGCCGCCAGCACCGGCACCCCAGCCATCACCGCCTTCTGCATGAGCTCGAAGGAGGCGCGGCCGCTGACCAGCAACACCGTGCCGCTCAGCGGAATTCGCTGCTGTTCGGTTGCCCAGCCGATCACCTTGTCCACGGCGTTGTGGCGGCCGATGTCCTCGCGCACCGCCAGCATGGTGCCGTCCACCGCGAACAGCGCGGCCCCATGCAGTCCGCCGGTGCTCGCGAAAACCCGCTGGGCTCTTTGCAATTGGCCGGGCATCGCGGTCAGAACGTCGGTGGTGACAGTGGCGGGGTCGTCGCCCGGGCAGTAGCGACTGATCAGTCGCACCGCGTCCAGGGACGCCTTGCCGCACACACCGCACGACGAGGTCGTGTAGAAGTTGCGGGTTACGCTGAAAGCGGGGACTGCGACGCCGTCGGCCAGCGTCACGTCGAGCACGTTGTAGGTGTTGGGTCCGTCGTCGCCGCCGCGGCAGTAGCGCACGGTGAGCACGTCGTCGCGGCGCGTGATCATCCCCTCGGTGAGCAAAAACCCCTGCGCCAGTTCGATATCCGAGCCAGGCGTACGCATCGTCACGCTCACCGGCTCGCCGTTCACCCGGATCTCCAGCGGCTCCTCGACCGCCAGCGTCTCGGGCCGGTCGACAGTCCGGTCGCCCTTCAGATGCCGAACGCGCCGACGCGCGGTCACCCGGCCCATCGTCTCAATCTAACGAACGGCTCAATTCACCAGCGCGAGCGCGTGCGCACGGCGCAGCTTGCCCGACGGCGTCTTCGGGATCATGCCGGGTGCGAGCACGACGACGTTGCGGGGACGCACGCCGATCTCGGCTACCACGGCATGGGCCACCGCATGCTTGATGCGGCGAACCTCCGCGGCATCGTCCCAGGCGTTCGACTCGACGGCCACCGCGAATGTCTCCCGGGAGCGGCCGGCGTCCAGCCGCACCGCCACCGCGCAGCCCGGACGGACCCCGTCGACGCGGCAGGCTGCACGCTCCACGTCCGCGGGGTAGACGCTGCGGCCCGCCATGATGATGACGTCCTTGACCCGCCCGCAGACGACGATGTGGCCGTTTTCCGTCAGGTAACCGAGGTCGCCGGTGTTGTACCAGCCCTGATCGTCCTGGGCCGACACGAATCCCGCCGTCGTGAGGTAGCCGGTGGTCAGCGGCTCGCCGCGCAACTCGATGACGCCGACCGCTCGCGGCGGCAGCAGATTGGCGTCTTCGTCGACGACCCGGGCCTCCAATCCCTTCAGCAGCGGGCCGAGCGTGGCCAACCGGACGGTGCGGCCGCCGCTGGCGGGAACGGCGCGACGCAGCACGGCGAGCAGATCAGCATCGATCTCGTCGACCACCAGACCGCCGCCGCACTCGGAGAACGACACCGCGACCGTCGACTCGGCCATCCCATACGCGGGCAGGATTGCCTCCGGGCGCAGGCCGAACGGTCTGCCCGCGTCGATCAGGTCTTCGACGTCGGCAGGTTCGACCGGCTCGGAGCCCGACAGCGCCCACCGCAGCGAGGACAGGTCGAAGTCGCCGGGCTTGGCCTGTTTGCGCAGCCGCTTGGCCAGCAATACGTAGGCGAAGTTCGGCGCAGCCGTCATCGTGCCCTTGTACTTGTCGATGAGCCGTGCCCACAACAAGATGTCGCGCAGGAAGTCCATGGGGGTGACCACGACCAGTTCGGCGCCGAAATACATCGGCACTGCGAGGAACCCGGTCATGCCCATGTCGTGGAACAACGGCAGCCAGCTGACGATCACGTCGTGGTCGAGGTCGTATTCGGCGGCGACGAACATGGCCTCGGCGTTGGAGTAAATGTTGCGGTGGCTGATCTGAACGGCCTTCGGATGGCCCGTCGACCCGGACGTCAGTTGCATCAGCGCGACATCGTCTTCGTCGGTGTCGACGGGGTCGATCGGATCGGCAGCGAGCAGCTCCTCGATGGTCAGCACGGTGACGCCGTGAGCCGCCAGCACCGGTGCCGCGGCCAAAAACGGCTCGGAGATCACTACGGCCTTGGCGGCGATCATGTCGATGACCCGGGTGGTGTCCTGTGCCCACAGTGCGAGATCGGTGCGCGGCGTCGGCTGGTGCAGCATCGTCAAACTGGCACCGCGCATCCAGACGCCCTGAGCCGTCGGCGCGATCTCGACCGGAGCGCCGGCGAGCGCGCCCACGGCGTCGCCGCGGCTCACCCCGGCGGCGGCGAGGCCGTCGGCTATTCGGCGGGCGCGTTCGTGCACCTGCCACCAGCTTTGCCGCAGCGGTGCGTGCGGCTCCCCGGTGACCAGCCCGTGCGAGCTGAGCCGAGCATTCCGGTACATCGTCGCGGTGAATCGACTCATCGGAGCGGGCCTTCCTTCGCCTGAAACGAACATCGGCGCTCAGCATGCCCTTCGGTGGCTTATTTCGCGGGCAAACGCGCCGATGCTGCGCTCAGGCGGATCGAATCTCTAGGCAACCAGCGCTGACCGGGGTCAGCATGTCGGCCATGAGTGAGCATAGGGTGAAGAAAGTCGGCGTCGACTGGTGGGCGACGATCGTTGCCGGCGTGATCGTGATCCTGGCGGTCGCCGACGTGCTGCCGAAGATTCCGTGGTGAGCGGGATGAGTGCCGTCCACACCGACCCCGACACCGAGACACCGGAGCCGACCTTCCCGGCTCGCAATGTGCTCGACTACGTGCCCGGGGTGCTGCTGCTGATCGCGATCGGCCTGCTGGGCAAGTACGCCCAGGTGGGGTGGAACGCGCTCGCGCGCCACGAACACTGGACTGTGCCTGACATCGAATATGTGTTGTGGGCCATCATTTTCGGGCTGTTGATCACGAACACTGTCGGCCTGCACCGCATCTTCCGGCCCGGTGTGACGACCTATGAGTTCTGGCTCAAGATCGGCATCGTCGCGCTGGGCGCGCGTTTCGTCCTCGGCGATGTCGTCAAACTCGGCGGTCTCAGCTTGATCCAGATCCTCGTGGACATGGCCGTCGCCGGCGGCATCATCCTGGCCGCGGCCCGGCTATTCGGACTGTCCGGCAAGGTGGGGTCGCTGCTTGCCGTCGGCACCTCGATCTGCGGGGTGTCAGCGATCATCGCGTCCAAAGGCGCTATCCGGGCCCGCGACACTGAAGCCGGGTATGCGATCGCGGCGATTTTGGCTCTGGGCGCCGTCGCATTGTTCACGCTGCCGCCGCTGGGGCATGCGCTCGGACTGACCGATCACGAGTTCGGGCTCTGGGCGGGCTTAGCGGTCGACAACACCGCCGAAACCACCGCCACCGGATACCTGTTCTCCGACGAGGCCGGCAAGATCGCGGTGCTGGTGAAATCCACTCGCAACGCGCTGATCGGGTTCGTGGTCCTGGGATTCGCTCTCTACTGGGCGTCGCGCGGCGAGGCCGACGAACTTGCTCCGGGCGTGAAGGCCAAGGCGCTGTTCGTGTGGAAGAAGTTCCCGAAGTTCGTGCTCGGCTTCTTGGTGGTGTCGGCGATCGCCACCGCGGGCTGGTTGACCAAAGGGCAGACTACCAACCTGGCGAACGTGTCGAAGTGGGCCTTCCTGCTGACGTTCGCCGGCGTCGGGCTCAACACGAACTTGCGGGAACTGGCCCGCACCGGCTGGCGGCCACTGGTGGTGGCGGTGATCGGGCTGGTGGTGGTCGCGTCGGTGTCGCTGGGACTGGTGCTGCTGACGTCGCGGGTGTTCGGCTGGGGCGTGCAGCTGGGCTGAGCCCTCAGAGCGACAGCAGTGACACGCCGTCGCGGTGATGCACGAACGCACGGGTGCCGTCAGCGCTCACGTCGACGTCGAATGGTCTGCGGCCCACCGCGATTGTGGTGGTGACCGTGGTTCTGCCCGTGTCGATCACCGACAGCGAGTTGTCCCGGTTGTTGACGACGAACGCCCGGGTCCCGTCGGCGTCGACCGCAACCCGGCACGGGCGCGCACCGACGGACAAGGTTCGGGCGACGGCATCGGTTGCCGAGTCGATGACCGCCAACGAGTCGTCGAGATAGTTGGCGACGTACGCGCGACGGCCGTCGGGGCTGGCCGCCACGTCCCATGGATACTGGCCCACCGCGACGTCTTTGACTGAATTGGTTGCGGTGTCGATGACCGCTACCGCATTTGCGTCGGACCTCACGACGTACGCACGCGAACCCGCCGGGGTGAACACCGGGTCGGGCAGATGGCCGCCCAGCCGCAGGCGGGCGATCACCTGGTGGTAGCCGGCGCTTGTCGGGTCGGTGTCGACAACACAGGCCGAACCGTCGTCGCGCAGGCTCAGATACAGGCGTAACCCGTTGGGCGCCATTAGGATTCGATACGGTTGCGACGGCAGCGGGATAACGGCGACTCTGCCGGTGGCGATATGCAGGGCCCACACCGCACGGTCGAACTGGTTGATCGCATATACCCATCGCTGGTTCGGCGCGACCTGAAGTGCGGTGGGCGGACAGCCGAGCTCGATGTGCCCGATCACTGAGTCGCGGGTGGGGCTTTGGGCGTCGGTGTCGATCACCGACAGGCGGCCGTTCACTTCGTCGACCGAGTGGGCGCAGCTGCCGTCATCGCTGAGCACAACGCCCGTGGACCAGCACCGGCCGACGTCGAGCGTGGCCACGACCGTGTGGCACCGGTCGCTGTCGCGGTCGGTGTCGACGACCGACAGCGTGCCGTCCTGGTGGTTGGTGACGTACGCGCGGCTGCCGTCGCGGCTCAGCACGAGCGCCGACGGGTAGCGGCCCACCGGCACCGCCGCGGTGGTTCCGCAGGCCCCCACCACCTCGACGAGGTCGTCGTCGCTGCGAATCACGAAGGCGCGCCCGGCATCTGGGTCTGTGGTCACGCCGCACGTGCCGCGGTCGAACTCGATCACGCGAACCTTGCTGGCGCGCCGTGACGGCGCGGTGCGCCCGGCCCGCGTAGTGCCGGGATCGCCGGATTCGGCGACGTCGATCAAAGACACGGTGTGGCAACGGAAGTCGGTGACGTACGCGTAGTCGCCGGACGGATCTGGCGCGACGCCGTAGGGCGCGCTCGTATTCACGACCTTCGTCGCGCCGGTCGCGATGTCGACGATCGTCACCGTGCCTGTGAGCCGGGAAGCGTCGAGCGCGGTCACGTAGGCGAACCGCCCGTAGGCGTCCACCGCCACACCGATCGGGTGCTCCTTTACTGGAATGGTCTCTGTCACCGCCGGCCTTCTCAGGTCGATCACCGACACTGAAGCGCCGCCGGCGTTGGTGACGAAAGCCTGGCCGCCGTCAGGAGTGACGGCGACCTGCGCGGGATGCTTGCCGACCGGAATGGTTCCCCCCACGGTCCCCACGTCCGCATCCACGACCAACAGCCGGTCACGGGCGTTGTCGACCACATAGAGCTTGCGGCCGTCCGGGCTGACGGCCATGCCGGTCGGTGCGCCGCCCAGACGAATCGTCGAGCTGGCAACATCGACGACCGTCAGCGTGCCGTCACCCTGGTTCGTCACGAACACCCGTTCGGCGTCGGGGGACACCGCGACGCCGTAGGGGTTCGAGCCCACCGCGATCGTCGCCGTCACAGCCTGGATCTGCGTGTCGATGACCGACACGGAATCGCTTGCGGCGTTGGCCACGTAGGCGTTTCGGCCGTCGGCGCTCAGCGCGATCCCGTAGGGTGCGCGCCCGACGGCGATCGTCAGGGCCGCCGTTCCGCTCTCGGCGTCGATCACCGACACGGAGTCGTCACCGGTGTTGACCACGTAGACGCGGTTGCCGTCCGGACTGACCGCGACCCCGGTGGGGAACGTACCCACCGGGGCGCTGCCCAGTGCCTGCTTCGGCCCCGTCTCGAGCGGCGGCGCCGGGGTGTTCAGCGGGATGTCGTAGGCGGTGTGGGGCACGTCGACGAGCGCCGGGACGCGGGCGCGGGGTCGCCGCAGCGCCGCTCGGACGGAGCCCAACAGTGTCCCCGGGATACCCGGCGATGCGGCGGAGGCTGTTGCCATCGGAACCAGGCCAGCGATGCTGACCCGCCACAGCGGGAGGTTCCGGTTCATCACCGATGAGCATAGGTTTGGCGGCGCCGCTAGGAAGGCGTTATCGCCGACCCGGCTCGGGTGCTTGCGCAAGTAAGCGCATCTCTTAGAAACCTTTCAAACGCGACGTGACGAAAACCACACTTTCTCGCCGCTCCGCGAGTGTCGCATCCTCTGAGCTGCTTTTTTGCGGGCACAATGGGCGATTGCATGTGCCTCGTAGGTAAAGGCTTCACTAAGAAAGTGCAATAATCGGTACTAGTAGTGACATCAACCTTGCGGCTTGGGGCGAAAGGTGGTCTGTCGTGACGCCGACCGGCAACGGCGCCAGCCCTCACGGGCGACAAAAACTCGAGAGGGTCGTCATCCGATTTGCTGGTGATTCCGGCGACGGCATGCAGCTCACGGGTGACCGGTTCACCTCCGAGGCCGCACTCTTCGGCAACGACCTTGCCACCCAACCCAATTACCCCGCCGAGATCCGTGCCCCCCAAGGCACGCTTCCCGGCGTTTCGTCTTTCCAGATCCAGATCGCCGATTACGACATCCTGACCGCCGGTGACCGGCCCGACGTCCTCGTCGCGATGAACCCGGCGGCGCTGAAGGCCAACATCGGCGACCTCCCGCGCGGCGGGCTGGTGATAGCCAACTCCGACGAGTTCACCAAACGCAACCTCGCCAAGGTCGGCTACGAGGCGAATCCGCTGGAGTCCGGGGAGCTGGCCGATTACGTCGTGCACGCCGTCCCGATGACCACGCTGACGCTGGGTGCCGTCGAGCAGATCGGCGCGTCGAAGAAGGACGGCCAGCGGGCAAAGAACATGTTCGCGCTGGGCCTGTTGTCGTGGATGTATGGCCGCGAGATCGAGCCCCAAGAAACCTTCATCCGCGAGAAGTTCGCCCGCAAGCCCGACGTTGCAGAGGCCAACGTGCTGGCGCTGCGCGCCGGCTGGAACTACGGCGAAACCACCGAAGCCTTCGGCACCACGTTCGAGGTGGCGCCCGCCAAACTCCAGCCGGGGGAGTATCGCCAGATTTCGGGCAACACCGCGCTGGCCTACGGGATCATCGTCGCCGGCCAGCTGGCCGGCACCAAAGTGGTGCTGGGCAGCTACCCGATCACCCCCGCGTCGGACATCCTGCACGAACTGTCCAAGCACAAGAACTTCGACGTCATCACGTTCCAGGCCGAGGACGAGATCGCCGGGATCGGTGCCGCAATCGGCGCGTCGTACGGCGGCGCCTTGGGCGTCACCAGCACCTCGGGCCCCGGCATCTCGCTGAAGTCCGAGGCGATCGGGTTGGCGGTGATGACCGAGCTGCCGCTGCTGGTCATCGACGTGCAGCGCGGCGGCCCGTCCACGGGCCTGCCCACCAAGACGGAGCAGGCCGATCTGCTGCAGGCGCTGTTCGGGCGCAACGGCGAGTCGCCGGTTGCAGTGCTGGCCGCGCGCTCCCCGTCGGATTGCTTCGACGTCGCGATCGAGGCCGCGCGGATCGCGCTGACGTACCGCACGCCGGTGCTGTTGCTCTCGGACGGCGCGATCGCGAACGGCTCTGAACCGTGGCGCATTCCAGACGTCAGCACTTTCGCGCCGATCGAGCGCAACCTGGCGCAGCCGGGCGAGGACTTCCAGCCCTACGCTCGCGACCCCGAGACGTTGGCGCGCCAGTTCGCGATTCCGGGCACTCCTGGGCTCGAGCACCGTATCGGCGGTCTGGAGTCGGCGAGCGGGTCGGGCAACATCTCCTACGACCCGGCCAACCACGACCTGATGGTGCGGCTGCGCCAGGCGAAGATCGACGGCATTGCGGTGCCCGACGTCGAGGTGGACGACCCGACTGGCGACGCCGAGTTGCTCCTGATCGGCTGGGGCAGCAGCTACGGGCCCATCGGTGAGGCGTGCAGGCGCGCTCGTCGTGACGGCATCAAGGTCGCCCAGGCCCACCTCCGCCACCTCAACCCGTTCCCGGCCAACCTCGGTGATGTGCTGCGCCGGTATCGCACCGTGGTCTGCCCGGAGATGAACCTCGGGCAGTTGGCGCTGCTGCTGCGGGGCAAGTACCTGGTCGACGTGCAATCGGTCACCAAGGTGCAGGGCATGGCGTTCCTGGCCGACGAAATCGAGGACGTCATCGACTCCGCCCTCGACGGGTCACTGGCTGAGAAAGAAAGAGACAAGGCCAGATTCGCGAAGTTTGACGGTAGCGTGTCGGTGAGCAAGCGGGAGCTAGTGCATGACTGATCTGATCGGCTTAGACCTGGGGCTGACCGCGACCAGCGGTGTGCCCACCACCGACGTTCCGCAGAAGGCCAAGGACTTCACCAGCGACCAAGAAGTGCGCTGGTGCCCGGGGTGCGGCGACTACGTCATCCTCAACACGATCCGCAACTTCTTGCCGGAGCTGGGGCTGCGCCGCGAGAACATGGTGTTCATCAGCGGCATCGGCTGCTCAAGCCGCTTCCCGTATTACCTCGAAACGTACGGTCTGCACTCGATTCACGGCCGGGCGCCGACGCTGGCCACCGGGCTGGCTCTGGCTCGTGACGACCTGTCGGTGTGGGTGGTCACCGGTGACGGCGACGCCCTGTCGATCGGCGGGAACCACCTGATCCACGCGCTGCGCCGCAACGTCAACATCACGATCCTGCTGTTCAACAACCGGATCTACGGGCTGACCAAGGGGCAGTATTCACCCACGTCAGAAGTCGGCAAGATCACCAAGTCCACGCCGATGGGGTCGCTTGATCAGCCGTTCAACCCCGTCTCGGTGGCACTGGGTGCAGAGGCCACGTTCGTCGGCCGCGCGTTGGATTCCGACCGCAAGGGCCTCTCCGCGGTGCTGCGGGCTGCGGCCCAGCATCGAGGCGCTGCATTCGTCGAGATTCTGCAGGACTGCCCGATCTTCAACGACGGCTCATTCGACCTGCTGCGTAAAGAGGGCGCCGAGGAGCGGCTGATCAACCTCACGGCAGGCCAGCCGATCACCTTCGGCAACAACGGCGAATACTGTGTCGTGCGATCAGGCTTCGGTCTCGAGGTGGCCAAGACCGCCGATGTGGCCGTCGACCGGATCGTCGTGCACGACCCGTCCATCGAAGATCCGAGCTACGCCTTCGCGCTGTCGCGCCTGAGCGACCAGAACCTGGAACACACCGTGATGGGTGTCTTCCGGCAGGTGCAGCGACCCACCTACGACGACGGCGTCCGCACGCAGGTACGCGACGCGAAGGCGGCCACCCCGCACGACACCGCGGCACTGCAGTCGCTGCTGCGGGGCCGCGACACCTGGACTGTTGACTGATCTCGGTTCGCCGCTGGCCGCGGTGGTGCTGGCCGGTGGCGCTTCCCGCCGGATGGGCCGCGACAAGGCCACACTGCCGTACATGGGCACCACGCTGGTGCAGCATGTGGTGAGTGTGGTCAAGCAGCGCTGCTCGCCGGTGTTCGTGATCGCCGCTCCGGGGCAGCGCATCCCGGAGGTGGACGCCGACGTGCTACGCGACGACGTACGCGGGGTGGGCCCGCTCCTCGCCACCGGCCGGGGACTGCGTGCGGCAGCCGAAGCCGGGGTGCCGTGGGCGTTCGTCTGCGCCGTGGACATGCCTTTTTTGGACGCGGTGCTCATCGACGTGCTGATCGAGTCGTCGAAGAACATTCCCGCCGAGGTGGTGTTGCCGTGGGACGGCCGCGACCACTTTCTCGCGGCTCTGTACCGGACGTCGCTGGTCGAGCGGATCAACGAGTTGGTAGCCGCGGGCGAGCGCAGCATGGCGGCATTGGTGAATTCCGTTGACGCTCAGCGAATTGTGGTCGCCGACGGCCGGCCGCTGACCAACGTTAATTCCTCTGCGGATTTGCGTCTGTTGCGCTGATACGCACTGACCAATACGAGCCGGTTTCGGGCACTCCGTATATTGACAATTTCGTCAATCGTCAGTCTTCTGTCGCCAGGTAATAGTGTTACCGATCTCACGTGACGCGGCTGCGCAGGTTTAGATCACAGCACGTCGGGCGGCATTTCGATGCACATTGACAAGCTGTTTTCGGTGAGCCAGTTCACAAAATACCGGTGATTCGGATCACCAATCCTCGGGCGGACACGAGACTGAGAATCTCTGAGACACGCCGTGCTGACCTGGCAGGACGCTGAGAGCCACTTCTCGTGACCGCGTCGTTATCGGTTCGAGATTGGCGATTTGGCGATGTGACTTTTCGTCGGATCGTTTGTAACTTCCATTTGTCTTCGTAACCGGAGCAAAACAATTTCAAACCAGAACCTGCGTGTGTGGGGCCACTGGGAGGCTTGCGACTGATTGCGTCGCCTCCGTCGGCCACCGGGACACCGTGGCCCGGTGAGACGAATCTTGTCTCCCTGTCGCGCCTGACCGAGACGGCGCGATTCGAGGAAGCACCCCGCCCCTCCTGGGGGCGCTTACGTCCGCTTCGGCGGGCGTCCTCGGCGCGCGCTTGGCGAAAGGAATGATGTGAACAACCTCCGCAAGGTGATCACGAAGGTGATTACAGGGGCCGCCGTCACCGGCGGGCTCGTCGCTGCACCGTTGGCGATGTCGACGGCGACCGCGCAGGCGGACAGCGTGAACTGGGACGCCATCGCGGCTTGTGAGTCGGGCGGCAACTGGTCGATCAACACCGGCAATGGCTATGCCGGCGGCCTGCAGTTCACGCCGAGCACCTGGCGGGCTAACGGCGGCACCGGTTCGCCGGCGCAGGCCTCGCGCGAGGAGCAGATCCGGGTCGCGGAGAACGTTCTGCGCTCGCAGGGGCTCGGCGCGTGGCCGGTGTGCGGCAAGCGCGGCTGACAAATAGCTGCTGTAGAGGCGGGCGGTGTCGAACAATTTCGACACCGCCCGCCTCTTTTGCAAATCTCTTAACTTTAAAAACATTCCTTATCAGCGGCCTCCTGAGTAACACCTGTCCGTGTGGTCCCGATCACCCCATCGACCAATGTTTCGGGGGCTTTGGGAAAGGGACCGCGATGATGGGGATCCGCAAGACGATCACAATGGCCGCCTTCGCCGGTGCACTGCTGGGCGCGCCGCTGGCACTGTCCACCGCCACCGCTCACGCCGACACCGTCAACTGGGACGCGATCGCACAGTGCGAGTCGGGCGGCAACTGGGCCACCAACTCCGGCAACGGCCACTTCGGCGGTCTCCAGTTCAAGCAGGCGACCTGGACGGCCAACGGCGGTGTCGGCTCGCCGGCCGGCGCCAGCCGCGAAGAGCAGATCCGGGTCGCCGAGAACGTGCTGCGCACGCAGGGGCTCGGTGCGTGGCCGAAGTGCGGCGCCTACGCCGGGAGCCCCATGCCCGCCGTGAACCGCACCACCCAGGCGCCGGCCGTGCGCACGGTGTCTGCGACCACCGGCTGCCAGAACGTCGGCAGCCTGGCCGGGATCAGGCTCGACCTGCTGTGCACCACGCTCACCGCTCCATTGCAGGTCTTGGGCGGCCCCGTTCGCTGACGCCGAGGTTCACCGCCGCGACCATACGGGTGCCCATTTCGTCCAGCCTCACGCTGGCTGCGCGTCGCGGTCGGTGGGCATGGCGAACGCGCCCCGGGAGGCGATCGCCGCGAGATGGCGGGTCACCAGGGCCTCGGGCACCAGCACGCTGGCCCGCGTCGCGATGGCCGAGAGCAGGGGCGGACGCAGGTTGACAATCCGCCCGATCATCGCCGATTCCCGTATCAGCGGCGTGACGCGCGGCTTGCGGAACGCGGCGAATCGGGCGAACGCGACGGTCAGATCGTCGGCGTTGTCGGCGAATGCGGCAAGGATCGCGGCGTCCTCCAGTCCTTGGCAGCCGCCCTGGCCCAGATGCGGGCGCATCGCATGCGCAGCGTCGCCGACGAGCACGATCGGACCTTTCGCCCACACTTTGGCGGGAGTGCGGTCGTAGAGGTCGTGGCGCAGCAGCACCGCGGGATCCGTGGTGGCGAGGATGTCCGGGACGGGCTCCGCCCATGACGAATATCGGCGGCGCAGATAGCTCAGCTCGCCCTCGGCGGCGGCCGCGCCCTCGGTGGCGCGTTCGGTGGCGAACCAGTACGTGTGCGTGGACCCCATCGGGACATGCCCGAATTCGACGCCGGGGCCCATGGTCTCGCCTGCCAGCTCCGGGTCGATCGAGCAGTCGGCCACCCCGCGCCAGGCGGTGTAACCGGTGTAGGTGTCGGCAAGCGGACCGTTGAGGTGGCGCGCGGTCAGCAAGCGGGTGCCGTCGGCGCCCACGAGCGCATCGGCCTCCTCCGTCCCGCCGGACAGCGCCAGCCGGACACCACCTCCGCTTTCTTCGATGCCGGTGAGCGCTACGCCGCGGCGCACAGTGCCCTCGATCAGCGCGTTCTCCAGGATGTGCGTGAGGGCAGCGCGCTGGATCACCACGAGCGGCTCGCCGAGCGCCTTGATCATCCGATCCCGATGTGGGCGGCGCACCCACGTGCCGTCGCGCCAGCGCATCGCGCCGGCGGTGACGCGGCCGCCGGCCGCACGGACCGCGTCGCCGAGGCCTATCTGGTCGAGTGCCGCAAGGGCGTTGGGCCAGATGCTGATGCCCGCGCCGCTGGAGGTGTCAGTCCGTTCCTCGATCACCGTGACGTCAAACCCGCGCCGCTGCAGCGCCACCGCGGTCCCCAACCCTGCGATGCCCGCTCCCACCACCACGACCCGTCTCGGCATGGGCACGACTGTAGTTTCAACACATGACCGCAGCGGAGCGTGAACTAGACATCGTCGTGTACGGCGCCACCGGGTTCGTCGGAAAGCTGACCGCGCAGTATCTGGCCAGCGCCGGTTCGGGGGCTCGCATCGGGCTGGCGGGCCGCTCCACGGACAAGCTGCGTGCGGTCCGAGACTCGCTCGGCGACGCGGCGAAGGACTGGCCGCTGGTGACTGCCGACGCGTCGCAGCCGTCCACACTGAAAGCCATGGCTGCGCGCACGCGCGTCGTCGTCACCACCGTCGGGCCTTACGCGAAGTACGGCCTTCCTCTGGTCGAAGCGTGCGCCGAAGCCGGCACCGACTACGCCGACCTCACCGGTGAGCCGCAGTTCATCCGCAAGAGCATCGACCTGTTCCACAAGCAGGCTATCGACACCGGCGCGCGCATCGTGCACGCGTGCGGTTTCGACTCGATACCGTCCGATCTCACCGTTTACGCTCTCTACCGCAAAGCGGCCGAGGACGGCACCGGCGAACTGACTGACACCACGTTCGTGCTGCGCGGGATGTCCGGGGGACTGTCGGGGGGAACGATCGCCTCGATGCTCGAGGTGATGCGCGACTCGTCGACCAATCCCGAAGTGCGGCGCATGCTCGCCGACCCGTACCTGCTCTCGCCCGACCGGCCTGCAGAACCAGATCTGGGTGCACAACCGGACAACACTTTGCGCCGAGGCCGCGACATCGCTCCTGAACTCGCCGGCCTGTGGACCACCGGCTTCGTGATGGCGCTGCCCAACACGCGAACTGTGCGGCGCAGCAATGCGCTGATGGGCTGGCCGTACGGCCGACGGTTCCGCTACTCCGAGGTGATGAGCGTCGGGACGTCGCCGGTCGCGCCGGTTCTGGCAGCGGTTGCGACGGGCGGTACGGCGGTCGCAACCGGCCTCGGCAGCCGCTTCTTCCGATTCCTTCCGCAGCGGCTCGTCGAGCGAGTGGTGCCCAAGCCGGGCACCGGGCCCAGTGAGGCCGCCCGGGAACGTGGCTACTACAAGGTCGAGACCTACAGCACCACGACGACGGGTGCCCGGTACGTGGCGAGGATGACGCAGCAGGGCGACCCCGGCTACAAGGCCACCTCGGTGCTGCTGGGTGAGAGCGCTCTGGCGCTCGCATTCGACCGCGACAAGATGTCGGAGCTGCGCGGTGTGCTGACGCCGGCCGCCGCGATGGGTGACGCCCTGCTGGCGCGCTTCCCGGGTGCGGGTGTGTCGCTGGAGACCGTCCGCCTGGCCTGACAGCGGTTTCACCTCCGCGCCGAGTAGCCGCTTTCGCGCCGGGTCACCGGGCATTCCTAGAATTGACCGGTGACCCCCCGACCCACTTCGCCGGCTGCCGACGCCCTGCCCAAGGCATGGGACCCGGCCGCTGCTGAAAGCGAGCTGTACCAGAGCTGGGTCGACGCCGGGTACTTCACCGCCGACCCCCACAGCAAAAAGCCCCCGTACTCGATCGTGCTGCCGCCACCTAACGTCACGGGCAGCCTGCACATGGGCCACGCGCTGGATCACACGCTGATGGACGCGCTCACCCGGCGCAAGCGCATGCAGGGCTACGAGGTCCTGTGGCTACCCGGAATGGACCACGCGGGGATCGCCACGCAGAGCGTGGTCGAAAAGCAGCTCGCGGCGGACGGCAAGACCAAAGAGGACTTCGGCCGCGAGCTGTTCATCCAGAAAGTGTGGGACTGGAAGCACGACTCGGGCGGGACCATCGGCGCGCAGATGCGGCGGCTCGGTGACGGCGTCGACTGGACCCGTGACCGGTTCACCATGGACGAGGGCCTGTCGCGGGCGGTGCGCACGATTTTCAAGCGGCTCTACGACGCAGGCCTGATCTACCGGGCCGAGCGGCTGGTCAACTGGTCACCGGTGCTGCAGACCGCGATCTCGGATTTGGAGGTCAAGTACGAAGACATTCCGGGCGAGCTGGTTTCGTTCCGGTACGGCTCGCTTCGCGACGACGAGCCGCACATCGTCGTTGCCACCACTCGGGTCGAGACGATGCTGGGCGACACCGCAATTGCAGTGCATCCCGACGACGAGCGCTACCGCGATCTGGTGGGCACCACGCTGCCGCACCCGTTCCTCGACCGCAAGCTGGTGATCGTCGCCGACGAGCACGTCGACCCCGAATTCGGCACGGGCGCAGTCAAAGTCACCCCGGCTCACGACCCCAACGACTTCGAGATCGGGCTGCGGCACAAGCTGCCGATGCCGACGATCATGGACGCGCGTGGCCGAATTGCCGACACCGGAACGGTTTTCGACGGTATGGACCGGTTCGAGGCCAGGGTCAAGGTGCGCGAGGCGCTGGCCGAGCAGGGCCGCATCGTCGAGGAGAAGCGGCCCTACATACACAGTGTCGGGCATTCCGAGCGCAGCGGCGAACCGATCGAGCCGCGGCTGTCGATGCAATGGTGGGTGAAGGTCGAGTCGCTGGCCAAAGCCGCCGGTGACGCAGTTCGCAACGGCGACATCGTGATTCACCCGGCCAGCCTCGAGTCCCGCTGGTTCGCGTGGATCGACAACATGCACGACTGGTGCATCTCACGCCAGCTGTGGTGGGGTCACCGCATCCCGATCTGGCACGGGCCCGAGGGGCAAATGGTGTGCGTGGGGCCCGACGAGACTCCGCCTGAGGGCTGGGACCAGGACCCCGACGTGCTCGATACCTGGTTCAGCTCTGCGCTGTGGCCGTTCTCGACGATGGGCTGGCCCGACCACACCCCCGAATTGCGCACGTTCTATCCCACCGACGTGCTGGTCACCGGCTACGACATCCTGTTCTTCTGGGTCGCGCGGATGGTGATGTTCGGAATGTTCGTCGCCGACGACGACGCGATCACGCTCGGCGGCGAACGCGGTCCGCAGGTTCCGTTCGAAAATGTGTTCCTGCACGGCCTGATTCGCGACGAGTACGGCCGCAAGATGAGCAAGTCGCGCGGCAACGGCATCGACCCGCTGGACTGGGTGGAGATGTTCGGCGCCGACGCGCTGCGGTTCACGCTGGCGCGCGGTGCCAGTCCGGGCGGTGACCTGTCCATCGGCGAGGACCATGCCCGGGCGTCGCGCAACTTCGTCACCAAGTTGTTCAACGCAACCCGGTTCGCGTTGATCAACGGTGCTGCCCCGGCTGCTCTGCCCGACGACGGCTGGCTCACCGACGCCGACCGCTGGATTCTCGGCCGCATGGAAGAGGTTCGCGCCGAGGTCGATTCGGCGCTCGACGGCTACGAGTTCAACCGCGCCTGCGAAGCGCTGTACCACTTTGCCTGGGACGAGTTCTGCGACTGGTATGTCGAATTGGCCAAAGTCCAACTGGCCGACGGCATCTACCACACCACCGCGGTGCTGGCCGAAGTGCTCGACACGCTGCTGCGGTTGTTGCATCCGGTGATGCCGTTCGTTACCGAGGCATTGTGGAAGGCGCTCACCGGCGGTGAATCGCTGGTGATTGCGGAGTGGCCGAAGCCGTCCGGCCGGGTGCTGGACGCCCTTGCGGCAAGCCGGATTTCGGACATGCAGAAGCTTGTGACGGAGGTGCGCCGGTTCCGCAGCGACCAGGGGCTGGCCGACCGTCAGAAGGTGCCCGCCCGGCTGGTGGGCGTGGACGCCGCCGACCTGACCGGTCAGGTGTCGGCGGTGGCGTCGCTGGCATGGCTGACCGAGGCGAAGGGCGACTTCACGCCGTCGGCGTCGGTCGAGGTGCGACTGGCGGGCGGCACCGTGACCGTCGAGGTGGACACCTCGGGGACCGTCGACGTCGAGGCCGAGCGGCGCAGGCTCGAAAAGGACTTGGCCGCAGCGCAAAAGGAGCTGACGCAGACCTCGGCCAAGCTCGACAACAAGCAGTTCCTGGCAAAGGCGCCGGCTGACATCGTCGAGAAGATCCGCAACCGTCAGCAGTTCGCGCGGGAAGAGGTCGAGCGCATCACGAACCGGCTCGCATCGCTCGGATGAGTCTCGATCCCACCCCCGACGAGGCTGCCGCACTGCTTCAAGTCGAGCATCTGCTGGATCAGCGCTGGCCGGAGACCAAGATCGAACCCAGCCTCAGCCGGATCAGTGCGCTGATGGATCTGCTGGGCTCGCCGCAACGCAGCTATCCGTCGATCCACATCGCCGGCACCAACGGCAAGACGTCGGTGGCCAGGATCGTCGACGCGTTGCTCACTGCGCTGAACCGGCGCACCGGACGCACCACCAGTCCGCATCTGCAGTCGGCGGTGGAACGCATCGCGATCGACGGCCAGCCGATCACCCCGGCGCGCTACGTGGAGGTGTACCGCGAGATCGAGCCGTTCGTGCAGATGGTGGACGCGCAGTCGCAAGCGGCGGGCGGTCCGGCGATGAGCAAGTTCGAGGTGGTCACCGCGATGGCGTTCGCCGCATTCGCCGACGCGCCCGTCGACGTCGCTGTCATCGAAGTGGGGATGGGCGGACGCTGGGACGCCACCAATGTGGTCAACGCGCCGGTCGCCGTCATCACCCCGATCAGCGTCGACCACACCGATTATCTGGGTCACTCGATCGCCGAGATCGCCAGCGAGAAGGCCGGCATCATCACCCGTCAGCCGGAATCGCTGGATCCCACCGACACCGTCGCCGTGATCGGCCGTCAACTTCCTGCGGCTATGGAGGTGCTGCTGGCGCAGACCGTGCGCGCGGATGCCGCTGTGGCGCGGGAGGATTCGGAGTTCGCGGTGCTGGAGCGCCAGATCGCCGTCGGGGGCCAGCTGCTGACGCTGCAGGGCTTGGGTGGGGTGTACTCAGACATTTTCTTACCGCTGCACGGCGAGCACCAGGCCCACAACGCGGCGATCGCGCTGGCCGCGGTTGAGGCGTTCTTCGGTGCCGGAGCGCAGCGCCAACTCGACGTCGACGCCGTGCGCGCCGGGTTCGCCGCGGTCAAGAGCCCCGGACGGCTGGAACGTGTCCGCTCGGCGCCGACTGTATTGCTGGATGCCGCGCACAACCCGGCCGGCGCAGCGGCGCTGGCGCACACGCTGCAAAGCGAGTTCGACTTCCGCTACCTGGTCGGGGTGGTCGCAACTATGGCCGACAAGGACGTCGGCGGGATTCTCGAGGCGCTGGAACCGGTGTTGGAGCAGATCGTCGTCACCCACAACGGCTCCCCGCGCGGTCTTGACGTCGACGTGCTCACCGACGCGGCCGTCGAGCGCTTCGGGCCCGACCGCGTGCTGCGGGCGGCAACACTGGTCGACGCGATCGAGACGGCCACTGCGCTGGTGGAGGAGGCCGGCGCCGACGACGGCTTCGCCGGGGCGGGCATCGTGATCACCGGATCGGTGGTCACCGCGGGTGCCGCCAGGACGCTGTTCGGAAAGGACCCGGCGTGACGCAGCCCGATCCGTGGAAGAGCTTTCGCGGCGTAATGGCCGGTGTGCTGCTGCTGGAGGCGGTGGTGGTGCTGCTCGCGCTTCCCGTGGTGCTGGTGGTGGGCCATTCGGTGCCGGAAAGCACCGGCACGTATTTGATCGCGGTAGCGGCCGTGCTCGTGGTGTTGCCCGCGCTGCAGCGCCACAGCTGGGCGATTTGGCTGAACCTGGGGGTGCAGCTGGTGCTGCTGGCCGGGTTCTTCGTTGATCCGGCAATCGGGTTCATCGGCGTCCTGTTCACCGGGGTGTGGCTGCTGCTGGCTTACCTGCGCACCGAGGTGTTGCGCCGCCAGCAGCGGGGGCTGCTGCCCGGCCAGCAGCCCCCGCCCGACGGGCTCGACTAATCTGGCCGCCGTGGAGCGCACCCTTGTGTTGATCAAGCCCGACGGTGTCCAGCGCGGGTTGGTAGGGGAGATCATCGGCCGCATCGAGCGCAAGGGTCTGTCGCTGGCGGCGCTGGAGCTGAGGTCTGTGAGCGACGAGCTGGCCCGCCAGCACTACGCCGAACACGAGGGCAAACCGTTCTTCGATTCGCTGCTGGAGTTCATCACCTCCGGGCCCGTGGTGGCCGCGGTCGTCGAAGGCCCGCGGGCGGTGGCGGCGTTCCGGCAAATCGCCGGCGGCACGGATCCGGTCGAGAAGGCGGCACCGGGCAGTATCCGCGCCGACTTCGCGCTGGAGACGCAGTACAACCTGGTCCACGGGTCCGATTCCGCGGAGTCCGCGGCCCGCGAAATCGCGTTGTGGTTCCCGGATCGATAGCAGTTGGCCGTCTTCTGGCGGTCGTATGGGATACTAGGCGCGGGTAGCCGGCGCCACACGGTGCTGACGACCCGAATGAAGACTTAGACGAGCGCGACGATCGCGACCTCTGCGATGCGGCGCGGACCGTCACAGCCGTCATTCGCACCAGGTGCCGAGAGCCTCCGGGCCACTCGGCGCGAAGACCTACAACACTCGGGACCAGCGCCCGGGTTCATAGCGATAGCCCTCGCGTGGCCGCGTCTTTGGACGCGCCCGGGGGCTTCTAGGAGATTACGTGGCCGACGATGACCAAATCCTTGATCAGCCCGACAGCATCGCACCGCCGGAGGTGTCACCCGACCCGTCCAGCGTCAATGCGCTGACCCCGGTACCCGACGACGGGCAGCACGATCCGCCGGATTACATGCCGCTGTTCGTCGCTCCGCAGCCGATCGAGCGCGAGGACACCGACGACCAGGACGACGACGAGGACGACGACGAGTCCGACGACCTCGACTCGTCCGACGGCGAGCCGTCCGAGCGGCCGTCCGGCAAACGCCGCCGCCGTGGCCGCCGCGGACGTGGGCGTGGGCGTGGCGAGCAGGGCAGCGGTGACGATTCCGACGACGACGGCGATGCCGGCGAGGCCGAGGCCGACGGCGAGGAATCCGACGAGGGCGACGAGAACGGCGACGACGAGTCGACCGCGGCCGAGGGGACGACCCGGCGGCGCCGCCGTCGCCGCCGCCGCAAGGCCGGGTCCGCCTCAGGCGCCGATTCCGACGGCAACGGCTCGTCCGACGACCCGCCCAATACCGTTGTGCACGAACGTGTTCCCCGCAGCTCCGGCAAGTCGGACCAAGACGACAACGAAATCCAGGGCATCACCGGATCCACTCGGCTCGAGGCCAAGCGGCAGCGCCGCCGCGACGGCCGCGACGCGGGCCGCCGTCGCCCGCCGATCCTTTCCGAGGCCGAGTTCCTGGCCCGCCGCGAAGCCGTCGAACGGGTGATGGTGGTGCGCGACAAGGTGCGCACCGAGCCGCCGCACGAAGGCGCCCGCTACACGCAGATCGCTGTACTCGAGGACGGCGTGCTCGTCGAGCACTTCGTCACGTCCGCGGCGTCGGTCTCGTTGGTCGGCAACATCTACCTCGGCATCGTGCAGAACGTGCTGCCGTCGATGGAGGCCGCGTTCGTCGACATCGGCCGCGGCCGCAACGGGGTGCTGTATGCCGGCGAAGTCAATTGGGACGCAGCGGGTTTGGGTGGCACCAACCGCAAGATCGAGCAGGCGCTGCGGCCCGGCGACTACGTCGTCGTCCAGGTCAGCAAGGATCCGGTGGGGCACAAGGGCGCGCGGCTGACCACGCAGGTGTCGTTGGCCGGCCGCTATCTGGTCTACGTGCCGGGCGCGTCGTCGACGGGGATCAGCCGCAAGCTGCCCGACACCGAACGGCAGCGGCTCAAGGAGATCCTGCGCGAGGTCGTGCCCTCGGATGCGGGCGTGATCATCCGTACCGCGTCGGAGGGCGTCAAGGAAGAGGACATCCGCGCCGACGTGAACCGGCTGCAGGAGCGCTGGAAGCAGATCGAGGCCCAGGCCGAGGAAATCAAAGCCAAGGCCGCCGGCGCCGCGGTGGCGCTGTATGAAGAGCCCGACGTGCTGGTCAAGGTGATCCGCGACCTGTTCAACGAAGACTTCTCGAGGCTGGTCGTATCCGGTGACGAGGCCTGGAACACCATCAATTCCTACGTCAATTCCGTTGCGCCAGACCTACTTCCGCGGCTGACCAAATACGAGCCCGCGTCGCCGGACGGGCCTGACGTGTTCGCCGTGCACCGCATCGACGAGCAGCTGACCAAGGCGATGGACCGCAAGGTGTGGCTGCCCTCGGGCGGCACTCTGGTGATCGACCGGACAGAGGCGATGACGGTCGTCGACGTCAACACCGGCAAGTTCACCGGCTCGGGCGGCAACCTGGAGGAGACCGTCACCCGCAACAACCTGGAGGCGGCCGAGGAGATCGTGCGACAGCTGCGGCTGCGAGACATCGGCGGCATCGTGGTGATCGACTTCATCGACATGGTGCTGGAGTCCAACCGCGACCTGGTGCTGCGCCGGCTCACCGAGGCGCTGGCCCGCGACCGCACCCGACACCAGGTGTCGGAGGTGACGTCGCTGGGGCTGGTGCAGCTGACCCGCAAGCGGTTGGGCACCGGGCTGATCGAGGCGTTCTCGACGGCCTGTCCGCACTGCGGCGGTCGCGGGATCCTGCTGCACACAGACCCGGTGGAGTCCAGTCCGGCGCGCAAGGAAGGCGGCGGCCGGCGCGGCAAGCGTTCCCGCAAGGCCCGCGTCGACGAGCCCGCGATCGCGAAGGTGCCCGCGCATGCGCCCGGCGAGCACCCGCTGTTCAAGGCGATGGCGGCGGCGCGCAGCGAAGACGGCGACGACGAGGGCGACGAGGGGTCGCAGAGCGCGGAGTCGGCCGCTGAGCTGGAAGAAGCAGTGGTGGAACTCGTCGACGAAGACCTCGAAGACGAGGACCTGGACGCGTCGGACGACGACGAGGACGACGACGAGGACGAGGACGAGGACGACGATATCGACGTCGATCTGGACGAGGACGACGAAGACCTCGACGACGATCTGGAGATCGAGGTCTCGCGGGCGGATTCGGACTTGGACCCGGAGGGCAGCGACGACTCCCAGGTCGTCACCCCGGTGTCAGGTGCGCTGGCCCGCAGGCCCCGTCGGGCCGCGGCGCGTCCGGCCGGTCCGCCGAGCCACGACAGCTGAGTTCTAAGTAGGCGCCGGTTCTGTCGCTACGACGCAGGCAAGACCCGTCGCGCCCGGCTCTTAGCCACAAGCTCAGCGGACGTGACGACGCGGTTTGACCCCTTACTCGCTGGTCACGTACCCTTGACGGGTTGTCGCCGGGCCCTGTGAGCACACGGGGCGGTGGCAGAAACCCAGACTCGCGCGCCCTACGGGTAGCGCGCGCCCAGAAAGAGGACCGATGACGTACGCGATCGTGAAGACCGGTGGCAAGCAGTACAAGGTGTCGGCCGGTGACGTGGTCAAGGTCGAAAAGCTGGACGCCGAGCCGGGCGCCACGGTGAGCCTGCCCGTCGCGCTGGTGGTCGACGGCTCAGACGTCACCACCGACGCGGCCAAGCTCGCGAACGTTGCCGTCACCGGCGAGGTGCTCGAGCACACCAAAGGCCCCAAGATCCGCATCCATAAGTTCAAGAACAAGACCGGCTACCACAAGCGGCAGGGTCATCGCCAGCAGCTGACCGTGGTCAAGGTCATCGGGATCAAGTAGCAGGAGGCGACGACAATGGCACACAAGAAGGGCGCTTCCAGCTCACGCAACGGTCGCGACTCAGCCGCACAGCGGCTTGGTGTCAAGCGGTTCGGCGGCCAGATCGTCAAGGCCGGCGAGATTCTGGTCCGCCAGCGCGGCACCCACTTCCATCCCGGCGTCAACGTCGGACGCGGCGGCGACGACACGCTGTTCGCCAAGGCCGCCGGTGCGGTCCAGTTCGGCGAGAAGCGCGGCCGCAAGACGGTCAGCATCGTCCCCGCGGGGGAGTGACGCGCGCCGAGAGCGACGTTTTGCAGGTCTGCCCTCGCGCTTGCTCTCCAGAACGTCACTTTCGGTGAAAGGAACCACCGATGCCCAGGTTCGTCGACCGCGTCGTGATCCATGTGCGGGCCGGCAACGGCGGCAACGGCTGTGCGTCGGTGCACCGGGAGAAGTTCAAGCCCCTCGGCGGACCTGACGGCGGCAACGGCGGCCGCGGCGGCAGTGTCTACCTGCGGGTTGATCCGCAAGTGCACACGCTGCTGGACTTCCATTTCCACCCCCACGTCACCGCCCAGAACGGCAAGCAGGGTCAAGGCGGCAACCGCGACGGCGCGCACGGCGACGACCTCTACCTCAAGGTGCCCGACGGCACCGTGGTGCTCGACGAGCGCGGCCGCCTGTTGGCCGACCTCGTGGGCGCGGGCACCACGTTCGAGGCGGCCAAGGGTGGCCGCGGCGGGCTGGGCAACGCGGCACTGGCGTCCCGCGCCCGCAAGGCGCCCGGCTTCGCGTTGCTCGGCGAGAAGGGTCAGGCCCGCGACCTGACGCTGGAACTCAAGACCGTCGCCGACGTCGGGCTGATCGGCTTCCCGTCTGCTGGCAAGTCGTCGCTGGTATCGGTGCTGTCGGCGGCCAAACCCAAGATCGCCGACTACCCGTTCACCACGCTGACTCCCAACCTCGGCGTGTTGTCGGCTGGTGAGCATTCCTTCACCGTGGCCGACGTGCCCGGGCTGATCCCCGGCGCGTCGCAAGGCCGAGGACTCGGCCTGGAATTCCTGCGGCACATCGAGCGCTGCGCGGTGCTGGTTCACGTGGTCGACTGCGCCACTTTAGAACCCGGCCGTGACCCGGTGTCCGACATCGAGGCACTGGAAGCCGAGCTGGCCGCGTATTCGCCTACATTGCAAGTGGATTCGACACTCGTGGACTTGTCCGAGCGGCCGCGTGCGGTGGTGCTGAACAAGATCGACGTGCCGGAGGCCCGTGAGCTGGCCGACTTCGTCCGCGACGAAGTCAAGCGCCGCTTTGGGTGGCCGGTGTTCGAAGTGTCCACGCTTACTCGAGAAGGCCTGCGGCCGTTGGTGTTTGCGTTGTGGGACATGATCTCGGCGTATCGTGCCGCCCATCCCGCCGCGCCTGCCCGGCGGCCGGTGATCAGGCCGGTGCCGGTCGACGACAGCGGCTTCACCGTCGAACAAGATCCCGAACACCCTGGTGCGTTCGTCGTCCGCGGCGCCCGGCCCGAGCGCTGGGTGAACCAGACCGACTTCGACAACGACGAGGCCGTCGGCTACCTCGGTGACCGGCTGGCCCGGCTCGGCGTCGAGGACGAGCTGCTGCGGCTGGGCGCCACCCCGGGTTGCGAGGTGACAATCGGCGACGTGACGTTCGACTGGGAACCGCAGACCCCGGCCGGCGTCGACGTGACGCCCTCCGGACGCGGCACCGACGCCCGACTGGACAGGCCCGAGCGCATCTCGGCCGCCGAACGCAAAGCCGCGCGGCGTGAGCGCCGGCAGGGCGAGCCGTCGTGAGTGCCCGCGAGGCGGTGCGCACGGCACGCCGCGTCGTCGTCAAGGTCGGCACCACGGCACTGACCACGCCCACCGGGATGTTCGACGTGGCGCGGTTGGACCGGCTCGCCGACGCGATCGAAACGCGGATGAAGGCCGGCTCCGACGTCGTCATCGTGTCCTCGGGCGCCATCGCCGCCGGCCTGGAGCCGCTCGGATTGACCAGGCGGCCAACGGATTTGGCGACCAAGCAGGCGGCGGCCAGTGTCGGTCAGGTGGCGCTGGTGAACTCGTGGAGCGCTGCGTTCGCCCGCTACAACCGCACCGTGGGCCAAGTGCTGCTCACCGCGCACGACATCGCACAGCGGGTACAACACACCAACGCCCAGCGCACGCTGGACAGGCTGCGGGCGTTGCACGCGGTGGCGATCGTCAACGAGAACGACACCGTCGCCACGAACGAGATCCGCTTCGGCGACAACGACCGGCTGTCAGCGCTCGTCGCGCACCTGGTGGGGGCCGACGCGCTGGTGCTGCTGTCCGATGTCGACGGCTTGTACGACTCGGACCCCCGCAAAGGCAACGCGCGGTTCATCCCGGAAGTCACCGGGCCGGGCGACCTCCACGGCGTGGTGGCCGGCCGCGGCCACCACTTCGGCACCGGTGGCATGGCGTCCAAACTGTCCTCGGCGCTGTTGGCGTCGGACGCCGGGGTGCCGGTGCTGCTGGCCGCCGCCGAGGACGCCAGCACGGCGCTCACCGACGCGTCGGTGGGCACGGTGTTCGCGCCGCGCGGGTCGCGGATGTCAGCCCGCCGGTTCTGGGTGCGCTACGCCGCCGAGACCACGGGCGCGCTCACCCTGGACCACGGGGCGGTGCGGGCCGTGGTCCAACAGCGCCGCTCATTGCTGCCGGCGGGCATCACCGCGGTGGCGGGCCGGTTCTTCGGTGGCGACGTGGTGGAGCTGCAGGACCCTGACGGAACGGTGGTGGGGCGCGGCGTCGTGGCCTACGACGCCACCGAGCTGGCCACGATGATCGGGCGCTCCACCTCGGAGCTGGCGCCTGAGCTGCGCCGCCCGGTGGTGCACGCCGACGACTTGGTCGCCCTTCAGCCTCGTTAATAAGGGGCTCTTCGTAATTCACAGTGCATTGACCAGTGCGTGGAGGGCGCCGCTGTGCAGGAGTGAGCGCCAGCGGTAGTGGGCGAGGTTGCGGAATCCCAGCGCGTTGCGGCGTAGCGCTTCCAGGCGGCCGTTGATGGCCTCGGTGGGGCCGTTGGAGGTGTGGTGGTCGAAGAAGGCCAGCACGTCGGCGCGGCGCCGTTGCAGGGTGCGACCCAGCTGAGCGAGTTCTTCGAGGACCGCAGTACACCGCGGCGTAGGGAGTCGATGATCGCGGTCATCATGGTCTTGCCGCGGCGCCGGTCGGGGTGGCCGTAGGCGGCGATGATGCGCTGGTAGACGCCCCAGGTCACCTGGACGGCGAGATGGTTGTCGTCGGCGAACACCGCTTCCAGCCGCGCCTGTTGTCGGCTGGTCAGCAGCGGAAAGCGGGTGCGCAGGGTGCGTCGCACGCCGTAGAGCGGATCCCCGGTACGGCCGCGGCGACCACACGTGGCTTGTTGGATGCGTTGGCGGATCAGATCCAGCTTGGCGCCGGCCAACGCGACGACATGGAAGGGGTCCATCACCGCAGTGGCCTCGGGCAGCTCGTCGGCCGCGGCGGTCTTGTAGCCGCCGAAGCCGTCCATGGCGATCACCTCGACCTGCTCGCGCAACGTCGGTGGCTGATCGGCCAGCCAGGTCGACAACGCGGCCGCCGAGCGGCCCGCCACGAGGTCGAGCAGCCGCGCGGGCCCGGTGCCGTCGTGGACGGGTGTGAGGTCGATGATCAGCGTGACGAAGCCTTCGGTGCCGCGGCGGCGTGGTGCCCAGCGGTGTTCGTCGACTCCGATGACCCGCACGCCGTCGAGCCGATCAGGGCCGGTCGCGGTGATCAGACTGGCGACGGTGCGCATGGCGATCGTGCTCACGGTGTGCCAGGACAGGCCGAGTTCGCCCGCGATGGCCGAGATGGTGGTGCGGTCAATCATCAACCGCCGCAACACATACCGGGCGCAGCGCCGGGTGGTCGATGATCTCGGCGCGGCCAGCTTGCCGAGGTCCTGGTTGAACACCGTCCGTCCACACTCGGCTGTAGTGCAGCAGTAGCGGGGCACAGCGACCTGCAGCACCAACGGGTACCCAGCCACCGGAAGATCGGTCAACGGCCGGGTCACGGTGTCGCGATACTTGCCGTCGCGCCCGCAGTCCGGACAACGCGGATTCCGAGCCACCGGTGTGCAGAAGATCGTCGTGTGCTTCTCATCGACCGCGGCGTCGGTGATCGTCACCCCCAACTCGATGGTGCGCATGATCGTGTCGGCAACAACAGCAGGCGGGCAGGCAGTAACCTCAGGCACGGGTCCCCTCGGTGCGGTGGTAGTGCAGGTGTAGGAACCCGCATCGTCACCCACCGAGGGCCCGCCTCAGTTCACCGACACGACAACTTCCCTGTTGTTCGGCTCACCACCGATGCACTCTCGTTCACGAAGAGCCTAATAAGGGTCTTTTTTCCCTACCCGCCGCGACCGCCGGACGGCAGCCTATGAGCAGGTCCAAGGGCGAGAGCAGGGAGTCGATGAGCGCGCAGTTCCCCGACACCGGGGCGATCCGTTCGGTGATGGAGCTTGCCACCCGCGCGCCTTCGGTGCACAACTCGCAGCCGTGGCGCTGGCAGGTGGGGCACCGCAGTCTGCACCTGTACGCCGACCCGAGTCGGCATCTGCCGAAGACGGACCCGGACCGCCGCGATTTGATGCTGTCCTGCGGCGCATCGCTGCATCACTGCGTGGTCGCTCTGGGGGCTCTGGGCTGGCAAGCCAAGGTGCAGCGGCTGCCGAACCCGGCTGACCCGAACCACCTCGCCGCGATCCATGTCTGGCGGCAGCCCGCTAACGAGCTGGACATCATGCTGGCTGCCGCCATCCCGCGGCGCCGGACCGACCGGCGCCACTACAGTTCTTGGCCCGTGCCGATCGCCGACATCGGTCTGATGGGTGCGCGAGCCGCGCGGGTGGGCGTGATGCTGCGTCAGGTGGAATCACTGCCGAAGCTGCAAAGCGTTGTGGCCCAAGCGGTTAGCGAGCACGCCACCGACCGTGAGTACCTGACCGAATTGACGGCCTGGAGCGGGCGTTACGGGTCGGTGGCCGGTGTGCCGGCCCGCAGTACGCCGCCGTCGGATCCGGCTGCCGTGATCCCGGGCCGCTTCTTCGCCGGGCCGGGGCTGGCTCAGCCCGACGGCGTGGCGCCCGCCGAGGACAACGCCGTGGTGCTGGCGCTGGGCACCAGGGACGACAGCCAGCTGTCGCGCCTGCGTGCGGGCGAGGCCACCAGCTTGGTGCTGCTGACGGCCACTGCACAGGGCCTGGCGAGTTGCCCGGTCACCGAACCGCTGGAGATTCCGGAGACCCGGGCTGCGGTGCAGGAGGACGTCTTCGGCGACAGCGGCTATCCCCAGATGTTGCTTCGCGTCGGCTGGGCGGCGGTCAACGCCGAACCGCTGCCCGCGACGCCGCGCCGCCCGCTGTCTGAGGTGGTCGAGTGGCTGGACAGCGAGGCGCCGGCGGTATGACGTGACCGGCGTGAACCTAAACGGGATCGTGGTCGGAGTCGACGGGTCAGACGCCGCAAGAGTCGCCGTGTATTGGGCGGCCCAGTCAGCGGCGATGCGAAAGGTCGCGCTGACGCTGGTGAGCGTCGTGCCCCCGGTGGTGGCCGGCTGGCAGCCGGTTCCGGTGCCGGTCGACATCGGACACTGGCAGGAGGAGGAGGTTCGCGGTTATCTCGACGAGGCCGCCAAGGTCGTCGAGCTGAACACCAACCGGCAGGTACGGGTCAACACCAAGGTGGTGTTCGCTTCCATTGTCCCGGCGCTGGTGAACCTTTCTAAAGAGGCCGACATGATCGTCGTCGGCAGCCGGGGCCGGGGCGCGCTGGCCCGAGTGCTTCTGGGATCGGTGAGCACGGGGGTGGTGCATCATGCGCACTGCCCAGTCGCGGTGATTCGTGACGAGGACCCGTTGATCCCGCATCCCGACCGGGCGCCGGTTCTTGTCGGCATCGACGGCTCGCCTGCCGCGGAGGCGGCGACGGCGATTGCGTTCGATGAAGCGTCGCGCCGCGGGGTGGAGTTGGTAGCGCTGCACGCGTGGAGCGATACCGCAGTGGTCGAACTACCAGGCCTGGATTGGTCGGTGTTAAAGGTCCAGGAGGAGCAGATCCTGGCTGAGCGGCTGGCCGGCTGGCAGGAGCGCTACCCCGATGTCACCGTGAACCGGGTCGTGGTTTGTGATGAGCCGGCGCGCCAACTCATCGAGCGCTCGGAATCGGTACAGCTGGTGGTCGTCGGCAGCCATGGCCGTGGTGGTTTCGCCGGCATGGCGCTGGGGTCGGTCAGTACCGCTGTGGTGCACGGGGTCCGGATGCCCGTGATTGTCGCCCGCCACCGTTAGCACCGCTCACTCGAGCGGCGCCGTCCACCGCACGACCGTGCCGCCGTTTGAATTCGGCGCCAGCGAGAAGCTACCGCCGACATCGGCGGCGCGTCTAGCCATGTTGGTGACACCGCTACCGGTGATATCGTCCGAAATCCCGCAGCCGTCGTCGACGACTTCAATGGCCAAGTCGTCGTCTACGGTGACGCACACCGTCACCGCGGACGCGTCAGCATGCCGCACGGCATTGGAAACAGCTTCGCGAACAACCGCTTCGGTGTGTTCGGCGAGAGTAGGTGTGATGACAGACAGTGGGCCCGCGATCTTTATCGAGGTGCGCACCTGTGTTGTTGAGAACTGTGCGACAGCCTCTTCGAGCCGCTGTCGCAGCCGGGTGATTCCCGCCGACGCACCGTGCAGGTCGAAGATCGCGGTCCTGATCTCTTGGATCACTGCTTGCAGATCGTCGACGCAATTGGTCAGCCGCTGCTGCACCTCGGCTGAGCGTGCCCGCGGAATGGTGCCCTGCAGCGACAGCCCGACGGCAAAGAGCCGCTGGATCACATGGTCGTGCAAATCGCGGGCGATGCGGTCACGGTCAGTCACTATGTCAAGTTCTCGCAGATGGCGTTGGGTGGTGGCGAGCTGCCACGCCAATGCGGCTTGGTCGGCGAACGCGGCGAGCATGTCGAGTTGCCGGCTGTCGAACCGACGCCCGGCCTTGCCCCGCAAGGCCACCAGCACGCCGGCCACGGTGTCCGTGGTGCGCAGCGGCAGCACCAGCGCCGGACCTTCGGTGCCGTTGATCTTCAGGTTGTCCAGCCGGGAGGGGACGCGCTGCGTGAAAACGCTGCCGATCTGAGTGCTGGCGACTGGAATCGTCTGCCACACATTGAATTCCGCTTCTCCGGCCGTCTCCACCACCAACAGCTCGGACACCTCGGTGACCGAAGATTCGGGATCGGCCGGAACCGCGACCAGCGTGGCTGTGGCTTCGGACAGTGTCAGCGCCTCATCGGCGATGAGCCGGAACACCCGCGCAGGGTCGGTTCCGGAAAGCAGCTCAGTGGCGATATCTCGAGTTGCCTCGATCCACGCCTGCCGCGCTCGCGACTGTTCGTAGAGGCGTGCATTGTCGATCGCGATGCCAGCCGCGGCTGCCAGTGCCTGCGCCAGCACCTCGTCGTCTTCGCTGAACGGCTGCCCGTCGGCCTTCTCGGTGAGGTACAAATTCCCGTAGACCTCGTCGCGGATCCGTACTGGCACACCAAGGAAGGTGCGCATCGGCGGATGGTTCGGCGGAAACCCGACTGAGGCCGGATGGTGCGTGATGTCGTCCAGTCGAATGGGTTTGGGGTCGTCGATCAACACGCCGAGTACGCCGCGTCCCTCCGGCAGCGGCCCGATCCGCCTGCGGGTCGCTTCGTCGATGCCTTCGTAGACGAACTCGACGAGTTCGTGGTCGTGGCCTCGCACACCCAGCGCCCCGTAGTGGGCGTCAACCAGGTTGATCGCGGTGTGCACGATCCTGCGGAGCGTGTCGTCGAGCTCGAGGTTGGACGTCACCACAAGCATGGCCTCGAGCAAACCGTCGAGGCGATCCCGGCCGTCCACGATCTGCTCGACGCGGTCTTGAACTTCTTTGAGCAACTCCCGCAGCCGCAGCTGAGAAAGCGTGTCACGCAACGGAGTCATACCGCGCTGTATGCCGTCGGGCACACACTTATGTTGGCATCGATCTTGCTGAGTTCGGGATGGCTTTTGGTTATTCGGTGATCCGCTGGCTAGGGCCGAGCTTGCTGGCGAACACTGCCGCCTGTGTGCGCCGTTCCATTCCCAGCTTGGCCAGTAACCGTGACACATAATTCTTGACGGTCTTTTCGGCCAGAAACATCCGCGCCGCGATCTGCTTGTTGGTCAGGCCCTCGCCCAGTAGTCCGAGCAGCGTGCGCTCTTGTACGGTCAGCCCCGACAACGGGTCAGCGCGTTCGGCCGCACCCCGCAGCTTGGCCATAAGTGCGGCCGCGGCGCGGTTGTCGAGCAGGGACTTACCTGCGCCGACGTCCTTGATCGCCTTAGCGAGTTCCATGCCCTTGATGTCTTTGACCACATATCCGCTGGCGCCGGCCAGGATCGCGTCGAGCATCGCTTCGTCAGAGGTGTACGACGTGAGCATCAGGCAGTGCAGGTCCGGCATGTCCGACAGCAACTCCCGGCACAGCTCGATGCCATTGCCGTCGGGTAGCCGGACGTCGAGCACCGCAACGTCCGGCGCGACGGCCGGGATCTTGGCCAGCGCCTCGCCCACGGACGCGGCTTCACCGACCACTTCCAGTTCAGGGTCGGCGTCGAGCAGGTCGAACAGCCCGCGCCGCACGACTTCATGGTCGTCGACCAGAAAAACCCTCACCACGGCCAATCCCTTCCTGGTGGTCCCACGTCACAAGTGTTGATGATCGACGACGAGCACGGAGCAGTTCGTGTGGCGCAGCGTCGCATTCCCCGACGGGCTGAGGAGTTGCGCGACGTTGTGCCGGTCGCGCGCGCCGACAACCACCAGCTGAACGGATGCGGCGTTGTGGCGCAGATAATCGAGGAGACTGCCGTGCATGGCTACCGATTGCACGTCCAGATCGGGGTGACGGCGGGTCCATCGGGCCAGCTGGCGGTCGAGATCGCCTTGCAGTTGCCGGTTGGCCTCGGCGACGCTGCGGGCGCCATGAGCGCCGGCGGCATTGGACCGCCAGCACGTCACGATTCGCAGCGGCGCGGCGCGCAGCTGCGCTTCCTCGACGGCCGCTTCGAGCAGCACGCCGGTGTGCGGTGCGTTGTCGGCTTGGACCACTATCCACCCCGGCTCATGGCGTGGCTGGGCGCGGTCGACGGAGTGAATGATCGCAACGGGGCAGTGCGCCGCGGTGGCGACCGCCGCGGCAGTGGAGCCGACGCGGCCTGGCTGGAAATGCCTGTAGCCGAAGGCCCCGACGCACAGCATCACCGCGGGGCGCGACGCGCGCACCAGCGCGCTGACGGGGCGGTCCTGGTCGATCTCGACCTCGATCTTGACAGGCTTGCCGGTCGCTTCGATCGCCATGACGGCTTCGCGCGTGGCGATTTCGGCGATGGCGAGATCGTGCGCGGACTGTTCGGGGAATTGGGCGGGTTCCGCAGGGTCGACGGCGTAGACCAGACGAAGCGGGACGCCACGGGCGAGGGCTTCGTCGACAGCCCACAGCGCCGCGTGCACAGCAGACCTTGAGCCGTCGACTCCGACGACTACCGACCGAGGTGCAGACCGCTCCGGCATCGTCTCTACCGTAGTGGAATATAGCTGTTTCGCTCACGGGCATAACCCTTCGGAGGGCCGTCGCCGCGCCGACCGGCTAGGTAACGTCCACCGGTTCGGCGGCCTTCTCGAAAAGCCGCTCGGCGTCGTCGCGGTGGCACGGCGCCGTGCCGGGAGTCATCAGCATTGCGCTCCCGGTCGCGATGCCGAACCGCACGGCCTTGCTCAGTGGCCAACCTCTCGCGACGCCGACCGTGATGGCCGCCACCATCGCATCCCCGGCGCCCACGCCGCTTACCGCCTTGACCGGCACCGGCGAAAACCGTTGGCTGCCTTGCGGTGTGGCCAGCAGTGCGCCGGCGGCGCCTAGAGACACCACCACGGCCTGGGTGACACCAGAGGTGATGAGTTCATGAGCGGCAGCCACCTGGTCGGCCTCGGTGGCCAGCTCGCGGCCGCAGTGCTCCCGAAGTTCGCGGACACTGGGCTTGACCAGAAAAACGCCCGATGTGATGTGTCGTAGTCCACCACCGGACGTATCGAGCACCAGCAGCGCGCCAAGGTCTCGGCACATGTCGGCGACCCGCTGATAGAAGTCGTCCGGCACGCCCGGTGGAAGAGAGCCGCTAGCCACCACGATCTCGGCTGAGCGAGCCCTATCAGCAAGCGCCTCAAGACATTTCGCTTGTTCGACGAACGACAGCCGCGGCCCCGGCAACACGAACCGGTACTGTTGGCCGCTGCTTTGTTCGTCGATCGTGAAGCTCTCCCGCGTCGAGCCCCGGATGTCGACGCGGTGGTACGCGACCTGCTCTTGGCGAAGCAACCTCGTCACCATGTCGCCGGTGTAGCCGCCCGCGGGGAATACCGCCGACACCGATCCGCCGAGCACGTTGGCCACCCTGGCGACATTGATGCCGCCACCGCCGGCGTCGTATCGCATCCCACTGCACCTGATTTTGCTCGTCGGGCGAACGTCGTCGGCGCTCGTCGTGATGTCGAGCGCCGGGTTCATCGTGAGCGTGACGATCGTGGCTCCCACTTCGGCTCCCATCCAGCTACAGCTCCAGCTACAGCTCCGTCTGCTATGTCTTCGGTGTCTCTTCGCGTAGCTGGCGCTTGAGCACCACGACGGCGCCGATTTTCTGCATGCTAACGATGTCGGCGCCAACCACATTCAGCCTTTCAGGAGTCCAGGCAGCCTTACAGCCCAGTTCCGGTATTGAACTGCTGCGCGACGGCGGTCGTCACTGCTGCTGGCTGAACGCCGGCTCCGACACCCAGCTGTTCGGCCGTTCGCCACTTCGAGGGCCTCGGCCTAAACGCTGCTCGAGTTCGAGGATCTGCTTGGTGGTCTTGACGACCGTGTCGGGATTGAGGCTGACCGAGTCGATTCCAATCTGGACGAGGAACTCGGCCATCTCTGGGTAGTCCGACGGCGCCTGTCCGCAAAGCCCGGAGTGCACGCCATTTCGACGGCAACCCTGCACTGCCATCCGGATGATTTCTTTGACACCGTCATCGCGCTCGTCGTAATCGAACGCGACGATCTCGCTGTCACGGTCCACACCCAAGGTGAGTTGAGTCAAGTCATTGGATCCGATCGAAAACCCGTCGAACAGCTTGGCGAATTGGTCGATGAGCACCACATTGTTCGGGATCTCGCACATCGCATAGATCTTCAACCCATTCTCGCCGCGCCGCAGGCCCAGCTCGGCCATGCGGTCGAGGACCTGCTGTGCTTCGGCGACGCGGCGGACAAACGGCAGCATGAGGATGACGTTGGACAGACCAATCTGCTCGCGAACCCGTCGCATCGCCTTGCACTCGAGCGAAAATCCCTCAGCATAGGCTGGGTGGGCGTATCGGGACGCCCCGCGAAAACCGAGCATCGGATTGTTCTCCAGTGGCTCGAAGTCGGCTCCGCCGAGCAGGCTGGCATATTCATTGGTCTTGAAGTCCGACATCCGCACCACCACCGGTTTTGGCCAGAATGCAGCGGCGATCGTGGCGATGCCCTCAGACAGCCGCTCCACGAAAAAGCTCGCTCCGTCGGGGTAGCCCCGGGTCAGGCGCGCCAGCTGCGCACGTACCGAGTGATCGGCCACCTTCTCCGGGTGCAGCAGCGCAAGCGGATGGCCCTTGATGGACTCGCTGATGATGAACTCCATGCGAGCAAGGCCTACGCCGTCGTTGGGCAGGAATGAGGTTTTGAAGGCCAGGTCGGGGTTGCCGAGGTTGATCATCACCTCGGTGCTCGGTCGGGATAATTCGATTGCCGTTTCAAATTCGACATCGAACGCAATCTCGCCTTCGTAGACCCGGCCGGTGTCGCCCTCAGCGCACGACACGGTGACTACTTGACCGCTGGGCACCGAGATGGTCGCCTCACCGGCACCTACCACTGCGGGAATCCCGAGTTCGCGGGCGATGATCGCGGCATGGCAGGTCCGTCCGCCGCGATTGGTCACCAGCGCGGCCGCGGTCTTCATCACCGGTTCCCAGTCCGGTGTAGTGATGTCGGCAACCAGCACCTCACCCGGCTGAAACTCGTGCAGGTGGCTCAAATTCTCGATGAGACGGGCCCTGCCGCAAGCGATTTTCTCGCCTACCGAGCGGCCTTCGACCAGCAGCCGCCCGGAACCGCGGAGATGATAGCTCTGCACCGTGGTCATTTCCCGTTGGGAGGCAACGGTTTCCGGACGGGCCTGGACAATGTAAAGCTGGCCGTCAATGCCGTCCTTCGCCCATTCCATGTCCATGGGCCTGCCGTAATGGTCTTCGATTTTCATCGCGTAATCAGCCAGCTGCAGCACGTCATCATCTGCAATGCAGAAGTGCTCGCGATCGGCCTTCGGCGTCGGGATGTTTCGGGTGGTGTGCCTGGTCGAGCCCTCGACGTACACCATCTTCACGGCCTTGTCTCCGAGCATCCGACGCAGCACCGCGCGGTACCCACGAGCGAAAGTCGGTTTGTGGACATAGAATTCGTCCGGATCGACCGCACCCTGGACGACGTTCTCGCCGAGCCCGTAGGCGCCAGTGATGAATACGACGTCGCGGAAGCCGGATTCGGTATCGAGGGAGAACATCACACCCGACGCCGCCAGATCGGATCGCACCATCTTCATCACGCACACTGACAGCGCCACCTTGAAGTGGTCGAAGCCCTGGTCGATCCGGTAATGAATGGCTCGGTCGGTGAACAGACTGGCGTAGCAGCGGCGGCAAGCGTCGAGCAGACTTTGCGCGCCGTGGATGTTGAGGAAGGTGTCTTGTTGGCCGGCGAAGCTGGCGGTCGGCAGATCCTCGGCCGTAGCGGAGCTGCGTACCGCCAAACTCACGTCTTCGCCGTACTGATGTTGCAGTATGCGGTAGCCGGCCAAGATCTGGGCGGCTACGTCGTCGGGCAATCCAGCGCCGTAGACGATTTCACGGGCTCGCCTGCCACGGTGTTCTAGGTCGGTGACGTTGTCCGGAATGAGGCCAGCAAGGGTCTCGCGAAGTTCCTGCCACGCCCCGGCGACGTCGAGGGTGTGGCGGTAAGCGTCAGCGGTGGTGGCGAAGCCGTTGGGTATCAGCACACCTGCTGAAGACAATTTGCGATGCATCTCGCCCAACGAGGCATTCTTGCCGCCGACGATTGCGACGTCCTCGATGCCGAACTCGTCGAAGAACAGGACATAGGTGCTGTCAGTCATGGTGGTTCCTTCGGGGACCCGAGCCGCAGCCGTGCCTGCGCTGTGGTCACGGCTTCATCCTGCGCTCCCTCTGGGGTAGGGACGTAGCGTCCGAATACCACTTCACTTCTGCTGAAGGTCACTGCTCGGGAGGGTAATAAGTCCCACTTGTGACGTCAGGAATTGGCTGTCGCGCCCGCAGGGTGTGATCTTCCCGCTCGTCTGTCGACGTCGCGTCAGGCATCGAGTCATTTGCTTCGATGGCGGGGCAAGGACTTCGTCCCCTATCGCCCGCCACACGCCAAGCGCTCAGATTGGGTGGCCGACTGATAGAACCAAATCCGAAGCAAGGAACTGCGTGATGACAAATGCGGCGACGATCGACCCGCGCCTGCACGATGCCGTTGTCTTCTGCGTGCAGTCATCAGGTGCCGCAATGCCGCCGCCCGACTCCATGCTCGCGCTGATGCGCAAGCTGGCCGATGCGGGAGTAGCCGCCGCCGCGCCCATAACAAGTGGGAGCGTCGACCGTTCGACCGGCAGCCCTGTGGGCGAAGCGGTTTCAGAAGGTGTCCGCGAAGTAGGGGCTGCCGCCGAGCGGTGCGTTCTGGTAACCGACTCGGAAGAGGGTATCGAGGCCGGCCGCAACAGCGGCTTCTCGCTCGTCATCGGAGTCGATCCGGGCGAATGCACTGACAGACTGCTCAGCAGCGGAGCGGACGTCGTGGTCACCGACATAGCCGACATCACAGTGCGCACCGGTGACCGACTCATTTCGGCGCTTCCCGATGCGCTGGACTCCTACGGTCAGCTGGCAGGAGTTATCGCCGGCCGAAAACCGTTCATGTGCATCGACTTCGACGGGACGCTTGCCGAGATCGTCACCGATCTAAGCGCCGCCACGCTCGTCGAGGGAGCAGCCGACGCGCTACAGCGACTCTCTGAACAATGCCCTGTCGCGATACTGAGCGGGCGCGACCTAGCGGACATCCGGGAACGCGTCGGCATAGCGGGGCTCTGGTACGCCGGCAGCCACGGCTTCGAACTCATCGGTCCAGACGGAAGCAGCCATCACAACGACGCTGCTTTGGCAGCGGTTTCCGCGCTCGAGTCCGCGGCAGAAGGACTCCGCAAGAATCTCGACGACATCCCCGGTGCGTTCGTCGAGCAAAAACGCTTCGCCGTGGCGGTGCACTACCGCAACGCTGCCCCCGATCACGTCGGCGAGATCATTTCAGCCACGCACTGGCACGGGCGCCAATACGGATTGCGCGTGACCAGCGGCCGCAAAGTCGTCGAACTGCGGCCCGACATCGACTGGGACAAGGGCACCGCGCTGGCCTGGATCCAGCACCGCACGCAGCAAAGCGGTCGGGTGCTGCCTATCTACATCGGTGACGACCTCACCGACGAAGACGCGTTCGACGCGGTCCGATCCAGCGGTGTGGGCGTGGTGGTGCGCCACGATGAGGACAGCGGTCGTCGGACGGCCGCGCAGTTCGCCCTGAACGATCCCAGTGCGGTTTGCGAATTTCTGCGGCGTGGCGGCAACTGGCTCGCCTATCGGCAGCAGACGTCTGAACTGGCCTGGAGCCTGACGTTTGACGGCTACGATCCGCCCAACGAGAAGTTGCGCGAGGCCTTGTGCACCGTCGGCAACGGCTATTTCGCCACCAGGGGAGCAGCACCAGAAGCCAAGGCAGGCCAGGTTCATTACCCCGGAACGTACGCGGGCGGCATCTACAACCGGCTCGAGGACGTCATGGGAGGCACCACAATCGACCATGAAAGCTTGGTCAACCTACCGAACTGGCTCCCGTTGACCTTCCGCATCGACGGCGGAGTCTGGTTCGACGTCGACGCCGTCGAACTCTTGTCTTACCGCCAAACGCTGGATCTGCGCAGCGCCGTGTTGAGCCGTGAGCTTCGGTTCTGTGACGACGCGGGCCGAATCACCAGCATTGCCCAGCGTCGATTTGTGGTGATGCATATGGCTCATGTCGCCGCGCTGGAAACCACGATTAATGCCGAAAACTGGTCTGGCACAGTCGAAGTTCGTTCAACTTTGGACGGCAATGTGCGCAACGGAGGTGTAGAGCGCTACCGGCTCTTGGCGAGCAACCACTTGACCGCGCTGAAAACGTTTGAAGTATCCGAGAATTCGGTCCTGCTGACCGTACAGGCGCGGCAGTCTCTGATCCCGATTGCCATGGCAGCGCGAACGACGCTGTGGCGCGGCGACATTCCGATCGCAGGAACACGTCGCCTCATCGCCGACGAGTTCGAAATCGGCCATCTGATCTTCACCCAGCTGTCAGAAGGTCAATCGCTGACTGTGGAAAAGGTGGTCACGGTGGTAACCGGCCGCGATGTCGCTACCTCGGAACCGGCGGCTGGCGCCGAGCGCGGATTGGCCCGCCAGGGCAGATTCGAGGAGATCCGCCGTGCGCACGCGCTCACCTGGTCGCATTTGTGGGAGCGGCTGTCCATTGACTTCGAAGACCACACGGAGGAGTTGCGGATTCTGCGCTTGCACCTCCTGCACCTGCTCCAGACGGTGTATAACAGTGACGATCTCGACGTCGGCGTGCCGGCTCGCGGTCTACACGGTGAGGCTTATCGCGGCCATGTGTTCTGGGATGAGCTGTTCATATTCCCTGTGTTGAATCTGCGGCTGCCCGCCATCACCCGGTCACTGCTGCGGTACCGGTATCGGCGGCTGCTCGAAGCGCGCCGCGCAGCGAGGTTGGCCGGATACGCCGGTGCGATGTTTCCCTGGCAGTCAGGCAGCGACGGCCGCGAGGAAAGCCCACGGCTGCATTTGAATCCCCGTTCGGGCCGGTGGAATCCCGACCCCAGCCATCTGGCCCACCACATCGGTATTGCGGTCGCCTACAACGTGTGGCACTTCTACGAAGCGACCGGTGATCTCGCGTATCTGATCGACTACGGCGCCGAGATGCTGATCGAGATCGCCAGATTCTGGGTCAGCCGAACGACATATGACCAGCAGCGCGATCGCTACCTTATCCACGGCGTGATCGGACCCGACGAGTTCCACTCCGGCTATCCGGATCGCCCCTACGAGGGCGTTGACAACAACGCCTACACCAACGTGATGGCAGTCTGGGTGATCCTGCGCGCGATCGACGCGCTCGGGTTGATGCCGCTGCCGAATCGGCTCGACATCCGCGAGAAGCTGGGACTCACGGACGCTGAACTGGCGCAGTGGGACCACGTCAGCCGACGCATGGTCGTGCCGTTTCACGACGGGGTCATCAGCCAGTTCGACGGGTACGGGGACCTCGCAGAGTTCGACTGGGACGGCTACCGGCGCCGATATGGCAACATCCAGCGGCTCGATCGCATCCTCGAGGCCGAGAATGACGACGTCAACCGGTACAAGGCATCCAAACAAGCCGACGCGCTGATGCTTCTGTATCTGCTCTCCGCAGACGAACTGCGGGAACTGCTCCAACGGCTCGGCTACCGCTTTCCGCCCGACCGGATCCCGAAGATGGTGGACTACTACCTGGCGCGCACTTCGCACGGTTCGACTCTCAGCGCAGTTGTGCACTCATGGGTGCTGGCACGCGCCAATCGCGATCGTGCCTTGGCTTTCTTCCAGCAAGTGCTCAAGTCAGACGTCGCCGACATCCAGGGCGGCACCACGTCAGAAGGCATCCATTTAGCCGCGATGGCAGGCAGCGTCGACCTCGTGCAGCGCTGCTTCGCCGGCATGGAGATTCGTGGCAACCGTATGGTCCTTGCTCCGCACTGGCCGGAACCGCTTGGCGCACTGGGCTTCCCGCTTCACTACCGCGGCCACCACCTCTATGTGCGAATCAGTGGCCGGGGCGCGGAAGTCAGCGTGGACCCGCGCGAGTTGCCGCCGGTCGCCATCGAATGCCACGGCCGTGTCGAGATGCTCGAGCCCGGACGTACCATCCGCTTCTCCGAAACGGCCGATGGGCAATAGCAGGCGGCTACGGCCGAGATGGGCTGCGCAGCTCGGCGAGTACCGCCTCGATGAGTACGGGTACCGCGGCGGCCACTGCGGGAGTCAACCCGATCCCTTGGCCGACGTCAGCGGCGTCCACGGTGAAAACCACCAGCCTCTTCGGTGTGCGCCCCAACACCACGCCGAGCGCGTAAGTTTGGTCCAGCCCCCACGCATGCGAGCTGACCAACGATTGCTGCGGCGCATTCCCGGGCTCCCAGCGGCGGATGCGGCCGGCCACCGCGCCGGCGCCGAACGACGTATCCACGACCACCGCCAGTTCTGCGCCGGTCCACGCCTCCAGAATGGCGCCGGGTTCTCCTGTCGCGGTCAGCACCCGCGCCCACCCCGCGCATCTGCCGGCGATTTCGTCGGCCACCACGATGCCCATGGCGTCGTCGCGACGAAATCTATTGCCGATGCCTACGACCGCGATATCGGTGCTCACTGCCTGTCGACAGTCAGCTGGAGGAAGTGCGCCGAACAGGAAATGCACGGGTCGTGGTTGCGAATCCCCTTCTCACACAAGTGAGTCAACGAGGTATCGTCGAGCGAAAGGTTGGCACCGACAAGTTCTGCCATCTCGTATTCGATGGCCGCTTGGTTTTGCGCAGTAGGCGGCACGATCTCCGCTTCCCGGATCAACCCCTCGGCGTCGATCTGGTAGCGGTGATAGAGCAGTCCACGCGGCGCCTCACTGACACCGTGCCCGACACCGGCCCGCGCCGGCACCTCAACGAACGGCCGCAGCGGCTGCTCATAATCGGCGATGATGGCCAGCGCCTCCTCGATCGCGTACACCACTTCGACGGCTCGCACCACGATGCTGCGGAACGGATTCCGGCATTCTAAACCGAGCCCGGCCTCGGTCGCCGCCTGACGGGCGATCGGCCCGAGCAGACCGGAATTCAGCGAGTACCTTGCCAAGGGGCCGGTCAGGTAACGCGCGCCGTCGAGGGTGGCATGCAGGGCCGTGGAATGACGGACCTGCGACTCAGCGACGTGCTCGCTGAAGTCGCGTATGGCAAAGGCGGCCCCGCCGCTGCGTCGGATTGTGCCGTTTTCGATCGGGTACCGGTCCGGTGTGGTGAGCGCCAAGAACTCGTGATCAAATTCGATTTCCGGGAAGTCGAATTCGGCCACCGATCGGACTGTGAACAGCGCGTCGTCCAGCGCACGGCGGAGGCTTTCGGCAACCGGTTTGAAATCGTTGCCGGACGGCACCGAGTAGAAGCCGCCCAGCCGAACATTGATGGGGTGAACGGAACGGCCGCCGATTAAATCCATCAGCCGGTTGCCGGCCTTCTTGAGGGAGAGTCCGCGCTCGAAGAACTCTGAGTGGTCCCTGGCGAAGGCGATGGCGTCGGGATAGCCCAAAAAGTCCGGTGCGTGCAGGAGGTAGATGTGCAATGCGTGGCTGTGGATCCATTCCCCGCAGTACAGCAACCGTCTCAGCGCTATCAGTGGTGGATCGACCGTCACCCCGCAGGCATCCTCGAGCGCGTTGCATGCGCTCACCTGATACGCCACCGGGCAGATACCGCAGACGCGTGCCGTGATGTCGGGCGGTTCGGTGTACGCACGCCCGCGCAGGAACGCCTCGAAGAACCGGGGCGGTTCATAGATGTTCAGCTGGACGCGGTCGACCGCTCCGTCTGTCGCCGTGACATATAGCGCGCCTTCGCCTTCGACGCGGGTGAGGGCACCAACGGACAGCGTGCGGACCTCGGGGGTCACCGGTCATTCCGTTCGGCTGCGAAGTTTGCGACATTGAACGTCGAAAAGACCCGGTCGACGTCCTCGTCTGACAATCCGTCGCGGCGCAACACGGGTAGCAGCGCAGCGGTATTCGGCGTCGCGGCGGGACCGAAACACCCGTAGCAGCCTCGGTGATACGACGGGCACAGCGCGCCGCATCCGGCGTGGGTCACCGGTCCCAAACATGGAATGCCTTCTGCCACAAGCACACACGTCACCCCGCGCAACTTGCACTCGGTACAAACAGTCTTGGCGGGCAGCCGTGGTTGACGTCCAACCAGCAGTGCGGTCAGGGTGTCGAGCAGCTGACCGCGGTCGATCGGGCATCCTTGCAATTGGTAATCGACCTTCACATGCGCGGCGGCGGGGGTCGAGGTCGCCAGGGTGTCGATGTAGTCAGGTCGCGCGTACACCACCGACGCGAACTCGTCGACGTCGGCGAAGTTGCGCAGCGCCTGCACGCCGCCGGCCGTCGCGCAGGCGCCGATTGTCACCAGTACGTGCGACTGCTCCCGGATCTCTCTGATGCGCCGTTCGTCGGCGGCGGTGGTGATCGAGCCCTCGACCAGCGACACGTCGTAGGGGCCGCCGACCACCGCGCTCGAGGCCTCGAGGAAGGTCGCGATACGTACTTGTTGGGCGAGTGTGAGCAATTCGTCCTCGCAGTCCAGCAAGGTCAACTGGCAGCCGTCGCACGATGCGAATTTCCAGACGCCTAACGTTGGTGCGCTCATCTACAACTCCCTGACTGCCAGCACGGGTTCGGCGACGTCGTAGCCAACAACCGGGCCGTCCCGGCACAACAGCAGCGGGCCGAGCTGACAATGCCCGCACCATCCGATGCCGCACTGCATGTTGCGTTCGAGGGAGACGCGTATGTCGTTGGGGTGCATGCCCTTTTTGAGCAGTTCATTGGCGCCGTTGCGCATCATCGGTTCCGGGCCGCACAAGAACGCGGCCGTTCGGTCCGGCCGCACCCGCATGCGGCGCAGTGGTTCGGTGACAAAGCCGACCTCGCCGGGCCAGCCCTGCACCGGCACATCAACAGTCATGTGCACATCGATGATCCCGCTATGCAGCCAGTCGTCGAGCTCCCCGGCGAACAGGAAGTCGTCGCGCGCGCGGGCTCCGGCAATCAGAGCGACGCTTGCGAACCGATCCCGCTCGGCCATGACGGCGAGCACCACGGGACGAAGCGGAGCCAGTCCCACCCCGCCGGCCACGATCACGATGTCGCGACCGACCGGGTGCGGAAGCGCCCACTCGGTTCCGAACGGGCCACGCATCCCGATCACCGTGCCCGGCTGCGCGTCACTCAGCGCCCGGCTCACCGCCCCGACAGCGCGAATCGTGTGAGTGATGGTGGGGTCGGCGAGCGTCGGCACCCCGCTGACCGAGATCGCGATCTCCCCGATCCCGAACGCGTACATCATCATGAACTGTCCCGGCTTCGCCGCCGGCAGCGCATCCCTTACCGGCGCCAGCTGCAGCGTCACCGAATCACGGTTCTCGGTGACCCGGCGCAGCACGCGGTACGGTACCGGAGCCATCGCCGAGGATGCCGAGGGCCACGTCGCGGTCTCAGTCATCGATGTCGTCTTCGGCAGCGAGCGAGTTCAGCGCCTGCATCTCCTCGGTGATGTCGATGCCAGTGGGACACCACGCAATGCACCTGCCGCATCCCACACACCCCGAGCTGCCGAACTGATCATGCCAAGTCCCGAGCTTGTGGGTGAGCCAGTGCCGATAGCGCGCCTGTCCCGACCGCCGCACGCTTCCTTCGTGGATGAACGTGAAATCGAATTCGAAGCAGGACGCCCAGTGCATCCACCGTTCGGCGTGCTCGCCGGTGAGGTCGCTGACATCCTCGACGCTTGTACAGAAACATGTCGGACATACCATCGTGCAGTTGCCACAGGTCAGGCACCGGCTGGACACCTCGTCCCACCGCGGTGACTCCCGCGAGTGCATCAATAATTCGCGGTGGTCGACCGGGGGCATCTGACGGCCCATGCGATTCGCCGCGTCGGCGACATCTGTTCGTGCCGAACCGACTTCATCTACTTCGGCGTCGCGGTGCGGGAGTGAATTGAGAATGGCTGCCCCGTCGTCGCTGCCGATGTCCACAAGGTAGCGGCGGCCGTGATCGTCGATGCGTTCGGTGAGCGCGAGGTCGTATCCGGGACCCACTTCGGGTCCGGTGCCCATCGAGGCGCAGAAACACAGGCCGCCCGGCTCGGTGCAGTTGACGGCGACCACGAAGACCTGCCGCCGACGAGCTACGAAGCCCTCGTCGGGATGGGGCGCCTCGCCGAGCACACCGTTGAGGACCCTGATCGCCGCCAGGTCGCAAGCTCTGACCCCAATGAAGGCATAGCGCGGAATCCGCTGCGGCTCATCACCGTCGGACACCCAGAGCTTTTGCCGGGGTGGATGCAGGAATTGCTTCCAAGACTGAGGTCCTGCCGAATGGCCGAACAGCGCATCGTCGTCTCGCCGGCGAAGCTGATAGCGGCCTGGAGAAACGTCGACACCCCAACCGCGCGCCAGGTCGTCGGCAGAGCCCAACTCGCCAAGCTCGATCGCATTGTTCGACAGCGTCGGGCCGATCACTCGGTATCCCCGGTCAATCAGCGTCGACACCAGTTGCGCTAAGCCCGCGGCGTCGATCACCGCGCTATCCATGCTCTCATCGTGCCGCCAACCCGGGCGCAATGCAGGCGCTTTCGGCCCGAGTTTGAGATCTGAAGGCCACGAATGTGGCGAGCGACGGATTGCTCTACATGTTGAGGCCTTCCGCCTCTGTCCCGGCCACCGTGGGTGAGCAGGATGGTGCCATGGACCAGGCGCAGGCTGTTCACCAGGATCACGAGCTTGTCTTGCTGGCCGGCTATCACCATCTGGATACCGCGCGCCGCGATTTCAGCAGACTCAGCGAAGATGCGGAACACAAACGGTTCCTGGTCAAAGGGGCGGCGCTTCTAACCCGGGACGATCAGGGACATCCCACCGTCGTCGAACTGACAAACCACCTCGGCTTCAAGGGGGCCGGCTTCGGCGCCAGCGTTGGCATCCTGGTCGGGCTGTTGGCGCCTCCGCTGATCGGCTCGCTGCTTCTCGGGGCGGCCGCGGGCGCTCTCTTGGCGCTATTCGCCAACCACGAAATCAAAATCGGCCTGCGCCATGAAGTCGCTCGAGTGTTGGAGGCTGGAACGGGCGCTGTTGTAGCGCTGGTGCCGCCGAGTAGCTTGGTGTTTGCCGAGCGTGACCTGACCGGTGCCGAAACCAAGTCGATTCTGCGCATGGACAAGTCGACGGTCACGAGCCTGGAGGCGGAGATCGAGCGGGTCTTGAAAGCGCACAGCGCAGGACCCGGCGACGCACCGACGCCCGTCGGCAGTAACGGCTCAAGTATGTAAGCAGATCGCCGGGGAATCAGAGGTCCTGCCTGCCGGTGCACCCGATGATAGTTGGTCGTGAAGAAAGGTGCCGCTGATGCGTGACGGCTGGCTCGTGATGGACGACCCGAACAGCTGCACTCATGAGCCATACCGGGCCCGGCTCGCCGCTGCGGGGCGGCATCTGCCCGCTACCCGCCTCACCACCGATGAGCTGATGCGAACCACTCGCCACCACACACACATTGATCTGGAACGGTTGACCGGAATCCACGAACGCAGAGTGTCGACGGGAGACGAAGATTCCTACAGTCTGGCGACCGCCGCGGCCCAGGACTGTCTGAGTCGGGCGCACGCCGACCCGTCGTCGCTGGACGTCGTGATCAACTGCAGCATCACCAAGTTCAACCATGGCCTGACCCAGTGGCTGGAGCCGACGATGTCCAGCGCTGTGGCCAGAGCGATCGGCGCGCAGCGCGCGATCACTTTCGACGTGTCCAACGCCTGCGCCGGGATGCTGACCGGCCTCACGATTCTCAACAATTGGATCCGGCAGGGCACCGTCGAGCGGGGTCTGGTTGTCAGCGGCGAATACATTTCGCAACTCAGCACCAACGCTGCGCGCCATATCCGGACCATCATGAGCAAGGAACTGGCCTGCTTGACCCTCGGCGATGCCGGTGCGGCATTGCTGCTCGAGCGGGCCGGCGCTGGGCTCGGCGGCATCAGCATCGCCGGATTCACCACGATCGCCGATCACAGCCGGTTGTGCCTGGCCTTTCCGAAGGGCCGTGATCCTGGGGCGCGGATGTTCACCGACTCCAGAGCGATTCAGCGTGCGGCGATTTCGGACACTCCCGTGGTGCTGCAAGAAGCGCTCGACGCCGCCGGTATCGCGGTTCACGACATCGACCACGTGATCACTCACCAGACCTCTGCCCGCGCCATCCGCAAGGGCATGGAGCGGATGACCGAGGTTTTCGGTGATTCGCCTCGGCACGACGCGGTCATCACGGTTGACCGGTACGGCAACACGGCGTCCACGACCCACACCGTCGCGCTCGTGGAGGAACTAGAAGCCGGCCGCATCCAGCCCGGCGAGACGGTTGCGCTGATCGCTCTGGCCTCCGGGCTGGAGATCGGTGTGGTTCTGATGACCGTCGACGAGGATCTGGTGAAGCGCTATGGGCACTGTGATTGACCACGTGGAGATCAGTGCAGCGGGTTGGCGGGGGCGGCACAGCGCCCTTCACCTCGCCGTCACCGCCGCGAAGTCATGTCTGACGGCTGCGCGTCGCGATCCCGACGACGTCGACCTGCTGATCAACGCCGGAATCTACCGTGACCGCAACCTCGGCGAACCGGCCCTGGCCGCGCTGATCCAAGAGGACATCGGCGCCAATCCCGAGGATCCGCACCGCGGTGCGCACGGTACCTTCTCGTTCGACATCACCAACGGCGCATGCGGTGTTCTGACCGCCATGCAGATCGCGGACGGATTCCTCCGATCGCACACGATCGACTGTGCCTTGATCACTGCCAGTGACGCCAATCCCGGCAGAGGAATGAGCGAGCGCTTCCCGTATTCCCCCGTTGGGGCGGCGGTCTTGTGCGGTTGGCTCGACGACGATTACGGTCTCGGTGAGGTTCACTGGGTGAGTGATCCGGATGGCGCCGAATTGTATTCTGCGACAGTCGGTTTGCGCGACTCCCGCAATGTTCTACGGTTTCATGAGTGGCCGGAGCTCGACGACCGGCTCGCGGTGGCTGTCGCACGAGCGGCATGCGGATGCCTCAGTGCGGCCGGATTGAACGCCTCAGATATCGACGTGCTCGTCGTCGCGCCACCACGGGGCGGCTTTCGGACGGCGCTAGCGGCATCGCTGGACATGCCCGTCGAACGAATCATCGTCGGACAGCACGACCGCGCTTACACAGCCGCACTGCCGGACGCGATGCGTCATGCGCTCAATCATGTGCCGATCGACGCGCGGATCCTCATCGTCGCTGCAGGCGCCGGAATCACGGCCGGCGCTGCGCTTTATCGCGAACCGCTCATGCCGATCCACCTCACCCCATAGCTTTAGACAGTGCTGCCATTTCGAATCAACCAAAGTGCTGGGGCGAAGACTAGGTGACGACCGGCTGCCGGCCCGTAACACTGTGCGAAGCATTTCAACGTACGGCGGCGGTTGACCCTTCCGCGGTCGCAATCCGTACACACGCAAGTGCGCGCAGCATGACGTGGGCCGGGTACGCCGCGCAGGTACGCCGCGCTGCGGCAGGTCTCTTCGCGCTCGGCCTGCGTCGCGGCGACGCGGTCGCGTTCATGATGGCGAACCGCTTGGAGTTCTATCCCCTCGAAGTCGGCGCCCAACACCTCGGTGCTACGTCCTTCTCCCTCTACAACAACCTAAGCAGTGAGCAGGTGGTCGACCTGCTGAACACGGCGCAGGCGGTCGTCGTGATCTGCGAACAGGTCCATGTCGACAAGGTGAGGCAAAGTGCGTCCGTGGAGCACATCGTGTGTATCGACGCCGCGCCAGCGGGCTGTCTGACCGTCTCGGAGATGCTGGCACGCGGCGATGCAGACTTCCACTTCGACTCTGCGTGGCGGGCCGTGCGCTCCTCCGACGTCGTCACGCTCATCTACACGTCCGGTACCACCGGTGCGCCCAAGTGTGTCGAAATTACCCACGCGAATTTGTTGTTCGAGGCATTCGCACTCGATTCGGTGCTCGGCTTCGACTTCGGCGACCGCACCGTTTCATTTCTTCCTTCGGCCCACGTTGCCGACCGCATGTCGGCGCTCTACGCCCAAGAGGTGTTCGGTGCGCAGATCACCGTGGTGCCCAATGCCAGCGAAATTGCGGTCGCACTGCAAGAGGTGCGGCCCACAATCTTCGGCGCGGTGTCGGCGGTTTGGGAAAGCCTGAAGGCCAAGATCGAGCACTCGATATCCAGCGAATCGAAGGACCGCACGCACAACGAAGAATCGGCGCTCCATCACCTACGCGCACAGTTCGGCTTAGACGCGCTGCGTTGGGCAGTGTCAGGCGACGCACCGATACCCCCGGACACCCTCGCATTCTTCGTCGGGTTAGGAGTGCCGGTCACCGAGGCGTGGGGCATGTCGGAGCTGACCTGCATCGCTGCGGTAAGCCCTCCCCACGAAGCACGGCTCGGGAGCGTCGGCAAATTGCTACCGGGTATGCAAGGCCGAATCGCCGACGACGGTGAGTTCTTTGTGCGTGGACCACTGGTCATGAAGGGCTACCGCAATGACCCCTCGAGAACCGCAAATACCATCGATCGCAACGGGTGGCTGAACACCGGCGACATTGTGCGGCGCGACCCCGATGGCTATCTATACGTCATCGACCGCAAGAGCGACGTGTTCATCAACACGGCAGGAACCACCATGTTTCCTGCGCAGATCGAGAACACGATCAAAGCGGCCTGTAGGCTCATCGGCACGATCGTGGTCATCGGTGATGGTCGGCCCTACAACACCGCATTGGTCGTTCCCAACCGCGAGGTCGTCAAGGTCGACCGCGGCGAGGCTTCAGCCGCCGACTCGAGATGGATCGCAGACATCAGCGCCGGTATTGCGTCCGGCAACAAGAAGCTCTCGCCGGCCGAGCAAGTGAAACGATTCGCCGTTCTGCCCACCATGTGGGCGCCGGGTGGTGACGAACTGACGTTGACCGGCAAGGTGAAACGCCGCTCTGTAGCGCAGAAGTACGCCACCGAAATTGCTCAGCTGTACAGCCCTGACGGGGCAATCACCGTCACGAGCGAAGCAGCGGTGGTGGATCTGAACTCAAACCGTTGAAACAAACTGCAGCACCTCGCTGACGGGACGCCGCGGCGTCAGTGGAAGCACGTCGGCCATCGCGACGTTGCCCACGCGGACGAGGACCTGGGGGACCAGGTCGTCGTCGCCGTCGATGCAATTGGCGATGATCCGTCGGCCTGCTTCCAGCTCGGTGATGTGCGTTACTGGGCAAGTCGCCAGCCCGGCCATCGTGCACTCGAGAAGAATGGCGGACAAGGCCTCACCGGCTGCCAGGGCGTCGCGCGCAGTGGATCCGAAAGTGGACACGACGAGGATGGTGGAGCGGTCCCGTGACATCTCGGGGCGCCGGTGCTGGTGACCGATCGCGGGAAACCGCCTTTCGACGTCGACGCGGGAACTTTCTTCTTCCGACGTGAGCGCACTTTCCGGGATGCCGTCGCTGACTGTGAAAGGCACTGCCCACCAGTCCAGTTCGGCTTGGTATCCAGTGTTGTACATGCGTAGCGATTCGGCGAAACGCGACGCCTTGACCACCTCATGGCGCATCTCATCGGCAATGACGTCCAGACGAGCGTCGTCGCACTCGACCGCGGTGCGCAACACCGGCTCGAACGAATCCCAGTCCCGCGGCGGGTCGAACGGAAGCCGATCAGTCCGACGCAGCCTGATCGCGTGCGCGCGTCGGCGGTGACGGTTAGTGACGTGATCCATCGGCGTGAGGTCGATCGACCCTAAATGCGTGGTGTCATCTGGGTTCGGAAACCGCTGGATGTGGCATGCCCAGCCCTGCGCGGCCATCGCTACGCGGAGGTGATCGAGCGCGGCTCCGCAACTGATCACCGCCTCTCGCTTCGACGGGTCGGTCGACCACAGCACCCTGGTTTGGTCGAGGAACAGTTGCACACTGGAGTCGTCGGCGATCCAGCGCCATGGCTGACTGTTATGAATCGACGGGGCTCGGCAAGCCAGTTCGACGCTGGCACGGATGATTTCGTGGTCGACATTGGGCATTTGGCCTCCCGCATTCCTCATTCCACTGTGTTCGAAATCGCTGACGAATAACAGGGTCTTTGGACTCGGCCGTGCTGGGCCACTCTCTCTGCGAGAGCGAAAGGCCGTCAGACCGTCTCCTGCGTGACCTATGACCCCTGACCGGCGAGCCGGTCCGGGTCTTAGAGTCGGTGCAGAGCGCCCATCACGGGAGGAGCGGCACATGAGCCCGGCAAACCTGGGAATTCTCGTTGCTGTCGACGGATCAGCGCCCTCCAATGCGGCGGTGCGGTGGGCCACGCAGCGGGCACTCATGCGCAACTCGCCGATGACGCTCGTACATGTCCGAACCGTGCCGCTGGCGGGGCCGGCGGGCCTTGCGTGGCCCGCGGCGCCAGTCCCTGAGGAAGTGGAGCAGTGGCAGGCCGAAGAAGCCCGCCAGGTCATGGCGGACGCGGTCAAGGTCGTAGAAAGCCATCAGAGCGGCGACCGGTTGCAGGTGAATACCAGGATTGTGTTCGCCTCGCCGGTCCCCGTACTTGTCGAGCTGTCTGCGGACGCCGACATGGTGGTCGCCGGTTGTCGTGGTCAGGGTGGTCTGCTCAGAACACTTCTCGGCTCCGTCAGCACTGGCTTGATCCACCATGCCTACTGCCCGGTGGCAGTGATTCACGACGAAACCCGTGCGCGGTCGGAGTGGCCGGTGTTGGTTGGGATTGACGGTTCGCCCGCGTCAGAACGCGCCACAGGCATCGCTTTCGACGAAGCATCATGGCGCGGCGCGGATCTGGTGGCCCTGCATGCATGGAACGACGCCGACGCGTCGAACTTGTCGAGCCTCGAATGGTCGGCTCTCGAGTCACTCGCCGACAAGACCCTCGCTGAGCGCCTGGCCGGCTGGGAGGAACGCTATCCGGACGTCGCGGTCCGGCGTGTGGTGGTCTGGGACCACCCGGCGCGTCACCTCATCGAGCGCTCGGAGACGGCGCAACTTGTGGTGCTCGGCAGCCGCGGCCGCGGCGGCTTCGCCGGGATGCTGCTAGGTTCGGTCAGCACAGCCGTGGTGACTGCCGCTCACACGCCGGTGATCGTCGCGCGTAGAAGCAGCTGAGACACAACGTTATTCGCCTCGCACCACGATCACCGGTGCGGCGGCGGCCTGTGCCACCGTCGAGCTCACAGATCCCAGCAGCAGGCCGCGGAACCCGCCGCGGCCGCGGCTACCGAGTATCACCAACTGAGCGTGCTCGGATTCGTCGATCAGCCACCGCGCGGGCCGGTCGCAGACCAGGCGGCGTTGCACTGCGACGTCAGGATACTGCTCCTGCCAGCCCGCCAGCCGCTCACCGAGCACTTCGCGGCCCTCGCTCTCGTATTCGCGCCAGTCCATGCCCAAGATGGGAAACACCCCCACGTCGCTCCAAGCGTGCAACGCAATCAGGCCGACGCCGCGCCGTGACGCCTCGTCGAATGCCATCGCGGTGGCTGCTTCCGAAGCGGGGGAGCCGTCGATGCCGAGCAGCACCGGCGCGCTCGCGTCAGGTTTCTGGTTGGCGCGGATCACCGCGACCGGACAGCGCGCGTGATGCAACAGGCCAGTGCTGACCGAACCGAGCAACACCCGGCCGAACGCACCCGCGCCGTGGCTGCCGACTACAACCATCTGTTTGCCAACAGACGCTTCGGCAAGCGCGGGCACGATGGCCGAGCGCAGAATCTCCGTGCGGACCTCCGGCGCTTCCGATTGGGCGGCCCACGACTGCACGGTTTGGACAGCGTCGACGAGCACCCTCTGGGCGGTGTCTTCCTGCCATTCGGTAATGCTGGCTTGGACGGGTCCGACCGGCCAGCTGGCCACCGTAGGAGCCAGTACATGCACCAGGGTCAAAGCGGCGCGGCGCATCACCGCCTCCGCGGTCGCCCACCGGATGGCGGCGTCCGAATCCGCCGATCCGTCGACACCGACAAGAATCGTTGCGTCGCCCGTCGATCGTGTCATTTCATTCTCCTGATCGCGCGAGCCATGATGTTGCGCAGCCAGTCGACCCCGGTGTGTACGGCAGCGGCACGCTGACCCCGTCGGCCACCTGATCGGCACCCACCGGTGCGGTGTAACCCTTGCCGGCACGCCGGTCGCTATGCCGAATCACGCTGGCATAGCAGTGATTCCGCCGTGCCACGTGGGGCATCAGCGGGTTCAGCGCTTGCTTGTTGAAGACCGGGATTGCGCCGCGTACCAATGTCATCGGTGCGACCGCGCCCGCTCGTCGGCGGCCTGCTGCTCCTCTGGTGTCAGGATCAGCGCGTCAGAACCCGGAAAGACCGTCGCCACATGGTCATTGCTGACCCAGCGCACCACATAGGGCGGCGAGCCGTCGTCGCTGTGCACTTCTTCGATGCGCCCGCGTTGGTCGGGTTTGTCGACAGTGGTGCCCTTGATCACCAGCCAGTCACCAACTCGCGCCTTCATGAGTACCTCCCGACATCAGCGGCGAATTTGCATGACTTCGCTCAATGGGCGCCTCGGCGTGGGCGCCGGAATCTCTTCGAGCGCCGGCACCATGCCGACGCGGATCAACACCTGTGGAAAGCCGGTACCGCCGATAAGGCCGGTGATGATCTCGCGGCTCTCCGGTACTTCGGTGATGTGGGTCAATGTGCAGGTGGCCAATCCGGCCATGGTGGCCTCCAGCAGCACCGTGGACAGCACCTCGCCGCAGTTGAGCGCGTCGGCGCGGGTGTTCTCGGGGGTGGACAGCACGAGGATCTTGGCCTGGTCCACGGCCAGGTCTGAGCGCCGGTCACCGTGTCCGGTGGCCGGGAAGTGCCGGTTCACCTCCACCCGGGCGTTTTCCTCCTCCGACACCAACGCGCTGTGCGGGATACCCTCGAAAAGCCTGAATGACTCTGTCCACCAGTGTAATTCGTCATGGTAGTACTGGTCGTAGCGGCGCAGCGAATCCGTCAGCCGCGAAGCCTCGGCCAGTGCGGGCCGGGCCTCGTCGGGCAGCACGTCGAGTTTGGCCATCGTGGGATCGACCGTGGGTCGCAACAGTTCCTCGAACGCGTCCCAACTCTCGGGCGCCGCGAACGGCAGCCGGTCCGTGCGGCGACGCAGTATCGCGTCGGCGCGGTCACGTTGGGCCGCGGTGACGAACTGCGCGGGCGAGAAGGTGATTGCCGCCAGGTGATCCAGGTCGTTCGGGTTGGGGAAGCGGTCGACGTGCGTATTCCATCCGGCAGCGGCCATCGCGACTCGGAAGTGTCCGAGTGCGGCACCGCAACTGAGGACCGCCTCCCGTCCGGAGCTGTCAGACGACCGGACGACGCGCGTGGGGTCCTCGAACAGGTCGACCCTGTCGGACCCAACGAGCCAGCGCCAGGGCTGGGTGTTGTGCAGAGACGGAGCCCGGCACGCCAGCAGGATCGCCTTGGTGATCACCTTAGTGTCCACGCTTTCGACCCTAGGGGAAATCGGCTCGCGCGCCAGAGTCCTTGGTCCCTGGGCGGGTCTGGAGCTTGGCCGGACAATGGGCGGCATGGGGCACATCTTCACGCCGTTCGCGCAGCTCCACGAAACGCACACCGGCGTGGTGATCCTGGTCGGCGACAAGGCGTTTAAGGCCAAGAAGCCGGTCACCACTGACTTCCTCGACTTCTCCACGCACGAAGCCCGCGAGCAGGCTTGTGCGCGTGAAGTAGAGCTCAATCGTCGACTCGCGCCGGATAGCTACCTGGGTGTGGCGCACCTGAGCGACCCTTCGGGTGGTCCGGCCGAACCTCTTGTGGTCATGCGCCGCTACCCCGACTCCTGGCGTCTTTCCACGCTGATGCGTGCCGGTGACTCGGTGTCGGCGCCGCTACATCGAGTGGCCTCGGAACTCGTGCGGTTCCATCGGTCGGCCGAGCGGGGCGGCGCGATCAGCGAACAAGGCACAGTGGCTTCGGTCCGCGCTCGGTGGCAGGAGAACATCACCGAGCTCAAGCGATCCACCGGGAAGGTGGTGACCGCCGAAAAGGTGGATGAAGTCGACGCTCTGGCTGGGCGATACGCTGCCGGTCGGTCCGAGTTGTTCACCGCCCGCGTCGACGACGGTTGCATTGTCGACGGCCACGGCGACCTGCTGGCCGACGACATCTTCTGTCTGCCCGCCGGCGACGTGCAAATCCTTGACTGCCTGGAGTTCGACGACCTGCTGCGCTACGTCGACGTCGTGGACGATATCGCTTTTCTGGCAATGGATTTGGAATTCCTCGGTGCGGCAGCGCTTGCGGACTATTTTGTCGACACCTACCGTCGGCTCAGCAATGATTCGGCACCGATGTCGCTGACCCACTTCTATATCGCGTATCGCGCGGTCGTGCGCGCGAAGGTGGACTGCATCCGACTGGCGCAGAACCACCCGGAGGCCGCGCGCGACGCGGTGCGTCATCTCGACATCGCGATCCAGCACTTGCGAACCGGGGCGGTGCGGCTGGTGCTGGTCGGCGGCGGCCCAGGCACCGGCAAGACGGCGGTGGCACGCGGGTTGGCGGAGCGGGTCGGTGCGAAGGTGATCTCCACCGACGAGGTGCGTCGGAGCCTGCAGGCGGCGGGTACGGTCAGCGGAACCGCCGGGGTTCTCGACCAGGGCTTGTACTCCCGCCAGCACGTCGACGAGGTGTATCAGGCGGTGCTGCGACATGCGCAGGCGCTGCTCGCCGGCGGTCAATCGGTGATTCTGGACGGCACGTGGCGTGATTCTCGGCACCGCGCGGCGGCACGGCAGCTGGCGTCAGACACCCATGCCGCACTGTCGGAGATCCTGTGCGTCGCATCGACGGAGACGGCGGCGGCCAGGGTCGCGGCCCGGCCGGCGGGCGGTTTGTCCGACGCCACCCCGGCGATCGCGGAGGCGCTCAACCGCATCGGCGCCGATTGGCGTGGCGCTTATCGGCTCAATACCGACAAGCCGCTGGCAGACTCGATCCGTGACGCTGAGTCGTTCTGGCGAGACGCGGTGTGAGTTGGCAGCCGTCGCCGCTTTGTCGCCGGATGACGTGGCGTCGGCTCAACTCGGCGACGTGCTGGCACGCCTGGGCACTTCCGAAGACGGGTTGTCCACCGAGCAGGCACTGGCCCGCCGTCATCGATTCGGGCCGAATTCCGTACGGACACACCGGGTCAGCGCGGTCGCGGTGCTGGGCCGCCAACTGCGCAACGCGGTCTTGTGGCTGCTCGCCGCAACGGCCGCGGTCTCGTTCTTCCTCGGCGACAGCACCCAAGCAGTCATCATCGGTGTGATTCTCGCGGCGAGCATCGGGCTCGGTTTCGCCAACGAATACCGTGCTGAACGCACCGCGGCGGCCCTTCATTCGGGCGTTCGGCACATTGCCGTGGTGCGCCGTGACGGAAGCTTCGTCAAGCTCGATGTCACCGAGCTGGTGCCCGGCGACGTGATCCAGTTGACGCTGGGTGAGCTGGTCCCAGCGGACGTGCGCCTGATCGAGGCGATCGGGCTCGAGTGTGACGAAAGCATTCTGTCGGGGGAGTCGATCGCCCGCGAGAAGTCGCCCACACCGGTTCCCGCCGGGCAAAGCCTCACCGACATGGCAGATCTGGCATTCATGGGCACAATAGTCAGTGCCGGCGAAGGCAGTGCGGTGGTCTACGCCACCGGTGCCCAGGCCCAATTCGGCCGCCTCGCAGTCGGACTGGGGCAGCGCCAACCCGAAACCGAATTCCAGATCGGCTTGCGTCGGTTCTCCTATCTCTTGCTGAGGGTCGCGCTTGCCTTGACCGTGCTCATTCTGATCACCAATCTGCTGCTGCGGCGGCCGATCATCGACTCGGTGCTGTTCTCGTTGGCCATTGCGGTCGGCATCACGCCGCAACTGCTGCCGGCGGTCGTCAGCACCAGCCTGGCCACCGGCTCTCGCCGGCTCGCGCGGTACAAGGTGCTCGTCAAGCGGCTGGTGTGCATCGAGGACCTCGGCGACATCGACGTATTGATAACGGACAAGACCGGCACGCTCACCGAGGGGCGAATAACGCTGGTCGACGCTGTCGATGCGACCGGCGCCCACGACGACTCGGTGCAACGGTTGGGACTGCTGGCAAGCGACGTCGACCCGGCCGTCGGCGGTGCCACCGCGAACTCGCTTGATGAGGCATTGTGGGAATCGTCTGTCTCGCAACACCTCTCCGTCGCATCGACCCGTCGCGTCGCGCTGCGACCGTTCGACCACGTCCGGCGCTCCACCGCCAGCGTCGTCGACGACGGGGACCGCCGATGGTTGATCGTCAAGGGTGCGCCTGAGCAGGTGCTGGACTTGTGCGTCGCCGCCCCGGCGGCTGCGCAGCGCACTTTGGCGGCGTTGTTCGCCGACGGCCGGCGGGTGGTCGCGGTGGCCAGCAAACCGGCTGCCGGGCTGGCCGCGATCACGCCGGAGGCCGAGACCGGACTGTCGTTGAACGGATTCCTGGTGTTCGCTGACGAACCAAAAGCCGCGGCGCGGGAGTCGCTAACACAATTGGCCTCACTGGGCATCGATGTGAAGATTGCAACCGGCGACAATCCCCAAGTCGCCGAAAAGGTCTGTGCCGAGCTCGGATTGACGTCCAACGGCACGATCACCGGCGTCGAGATGGAACGCTTCGCCGACGACGACTTCGCGCAGGCAGTGGGTGAGAACACGATCTTCGCCCGGATCACCCCCGAGCAGAAGGGCCGGCTGGTGTCGGCAGCGCGGCGTGAAGGCCGATCGGTCGGATTCCTCGGCGACGGGGTGAACGATGCGCTGGCCCTGCATTCCGCCGACGTCGGCATTTCGGTCGACACCGCCACAGACGTCGCCAAGGATGCTGCGGACGTGGTGCTGCTGCAGAAGGACCTGGGCGTGCTGGCCACGGGTGTCGCCGAAGGCCGGCGCATCTTCGCCAACACCATCAAGTACGTGCTGATGGGCACATCCAGCAACTTCGGCAACATGTTCAGCGCGGCGGCCGCTTCCGCGGTGTTGCCGTTTCTGCCGATGTTGCCCAGTCAAATATTGCTGAACAACATGTTGTATGACACGTCGCAGCTGGCCATACCCAGCGACCGCGTCGACGAGGAACAGCTGCACGCGCCCTCGCACTGGAACATCGCATTCATCAGGCGGTTCATGTTGACGTTCGGACCGATCAGCTCGCTGTTCGATTTCATGACGTTCGGACTGTTGCTCGGCGTACTGCACGCCGGCGCCGTCGAATTCCGCACCGGGTGGTTCGTCGAGTCGTTGGCCACGCAAACGTTGATCATTTTCGCCATCCGCACCCGCAGAGTGCCGTTCCTGCGCAGCAGCCCCGGTGCGCTGCTAACCATCAGCACGCTGTCGGTGGTCGCCGCCGGGGTGGGCGTGACGCTGTCCCCATGGGGCGGCCACTTGGGGTTCACGCCGCTGCCGTGGCAGTTCTTCGCGGCGCTGGTGGCGCTGACCGCCGCCTACCTCGTGTTGGTCGAGCTCACCAAATCGGTCTTCTATCTGGAGCCGATGCGGCTACCCGGAACACCGCACCGCACGCGTGGTTACGGACACCGGATCCACCGCCGTGCCGCTCGGTTCAGCCACGCCGGCAGGATCGGATGAACCGCCGAATTGCCGTCGGCATCCTGCTCGCCGTCACCGTCGCGGCGCTGATCGCGGGTGGCGTCGCGTGGCTGCTCGGCACTGCCGACGTCGCCGAGATATCCTGGGCCGCTGGAGCATTGGTGGCCTTGGGGCCTGCCGTGTGGTGGGTGGCCGCCGCACTGCGGCGCGGTCGGCTGGGGGCGGACGTGATCGCGGTGCTGTCGTTGGTGGGCACCCTGCTCGTAGGGGAGTATCTGGCGGGTGCGCTGATCGGTGTCATGCTGGCCACCGGTCAGGCGCTGGAATCTGCCGCCGAGCGGCGGGCTGCCAAAGATCTCCGATCGCTGCTCGAGCGGGCACCCCGGGTGGCGCGTCGCCGCACCGGCGATAGGCTGGAGACCGTACCGCTCGACGACGTGTCGGCAGGCGACATCTTGATCGTCGGGCCCGGCGAAATGGTGCCCGTTGATGCACGCATCGTGTCGGAATGGGTGGTTGTCGACGAATCTGTACTGACCGGCGAATCGGTTCAGGTCGAGTATCGCAAGGGCCAGGCAGTGCGCAGCGGAGCGGTCAACGCCGGCGCGGCCGCGGAGATCTGCGCGACCGCTCGGGCGGCGGAAAGCACCTACGCCGGGATCGTTCGGCTGGCGCAGCAGGCGGCTGCCGAAAGTTCGCCTGTGGTGCGGCTCGCCGACCGCGTCGCCGCCTGGTTCTTGCCGTTGGCGGTCACGGTAGCGGGGTTGGCTTGGCTGATCAGTGGATCAGCGGAGCGGGCGGTAGCGGTGCTTGTGGTCGCTACGCCGTGTCCGCTGCTGCTAGCGGCGCCGGTGGCGATCGTGTCGGGCCTGTCACGGGCATCGCGCATCGGTGTCGTCGTGCGGGACGGAGCGGCTCTGGAAACGCTCGGCAGGGCAACGACATTGGTGCTGGACAAGACCGGCACGGTCACCGCAGGGCGGCCACGCGGCACCGACGTGGTGGCCGCAGCGGGCTGGACTCCGTCTGAGGTGTTGCGGCTGGCCGCCTCGGCGGATCAGGTTTCGCCACACGTGATAGCGAGAGCCATCGTGGACGAGGCGGCTGGACAAGGTCTCTCGCTGAGCATGCCCTCGGACGTCGCCGAGGAGGCGGGAAGGGGAGTTGTCGCTACCGTCGACGGCAGGCGCGTCGCCGTGGGAACACGGCATTTGCCGACGGACTCACCGCAGTGGGCGAGCGCAGCCGAAACCCGTGCCTCGTTCGACGGGGCCGTGATCGCGTGGGTAACAGTCGACGAAACCCTTGTCGGGGCAATAGTTTTCGTGGATCCACTGCGACAGGACGCCCCGCTGACCATCCGTCGGCTGCGGGCTGCGGGGATCACACGTGTGGTCATGCTGACCGGCGACCGTCCGGCGCCAGCGCAGCAGATCGGCGCGGTTCTGGGTCTCGATGAGGTGCGCGCACAGCAGACGCCCGAAGACAAGGTAGCCGGGGTGCGTGCCGAGTGCGAGAAGTCCGTGACTGTCATGGTGGGCGACGGGGTCAACGACGCACCCGCGCTGGCAGCCGCGCACGTCGGGGTCGCAATCGGGGCGCACGGCTCCACGGCCAGTTCCGAAGCCGCGGACATTGTGCTCACCGCCGACCGGATCGACCGGCTCGCCGACGCGATGATGATCGCTCGCCGGTCCCGACGAATCGCCGTGCAGAGTGCCGTTGTGGGGATGGCGTTGTCGCTGGTGGCGATGGGGTTCGCGGCGTTCGGGTACCTGCCGCCGACGGTGGGCGCGCTGTTGCAGGAAGCCATCGACGTGGCCGTGATCCTCAATGCGCTGCGTGCGTTGCGGCGCCGCGACCCCACCGTGCCGAATATCGACGTGACCACCAGGGGCCTGATTCGGCGGTTCTCCTCTGAACACGACACGATGCGACAGGACTTGTCGGTGCTGCGTGACATAGGGCATTTGCTGACCAGTGGCGAGGGGGCGCAGGCGTGGAAGTTGCTGGACCGGGCCGACGACTTCGTGCGCGACACGCTGCTTCCCCACGAGCATGCCGAGGACCGCACGCTATATCCGGCACTGGCCCGGCCGTTGGGCGGGGTAGGGGCCACCGCCACGATGAGCCGGATGCACGGCGAGATCGACCGGTTGGCCGGACGTCTGCATGCGCATCGACAAGCGGCCGACGCGGCCGGTGGAATCCGTGAGGACCAAGTCGACGATCTGCTGGCCTGCCTGTACGGACTGTACGCTTTGCTGTCGCTGCACTTCTCCGTGGAGGAGGAGAGCTACTTCGCGCTGATACCCCCAGCGGGCGCATAGGCTCTCAGGCGCTGTGCCGGCGACGAGTCCGTGTTGATGACGTTCGACCCTATCTCATGCTTGCGTAGCGGCGGAGGATTGGTTTCCGACGGTCCTCAGCGAAGGGGTCATGACTATGAACAGCACTGCGCAGAGCGGCTGGTGGTTTCGGCTGTTTGGTCCGGCCGCGATCAATGACCTCCATCAACAGTCCGACAAACGCCGGAGGTGAGGCTCATGGCAAATTCGCCGCGAAGTGCTGGCGGTTCTGACCCAGATCGCCCCCGAAGTCGACGCCGATGAGATCACCGATGACGAGTTGCTGCGCGACCAGGCGGGCCTTGACCCATGGCCTGGCTCAACTTCTTGATCGGCATCGATAAGACTCTCGGTCGATAGACCCGAATCGGACTCCTCGCCGCTGCGGCCGCTGCGTGACGTCGTAGTCTACGTAACAACCACCGAGACGTGCCGCCGGTTGACCTCGGGTTACGGGACGCGGGCCGGTCCCGGCCGACTTCTGCGTTACCCTGTTTCTAGGTGCGCCATCATCGGTGCAGGCCGAAACACATGAACGTGCAGGTTCAGACCGCAGCCGCGCGAGCGTCCGGGACATCAGGAGAATTCGACTGTGGACGAACAACAGGCAACTAAGACGAGCTGCATTGTCAATGAGGAATGGGTCGGCCGCGTGGCGGTCGTGTCGGCCTCCGGCGTAGTGGACATGCTGACGGCGCCGCAGTTGGAGCGGGCGATTCGCGCGGCTCTCGAGCAGAAGCCGGCCGGGCTGGTGATCGATTTCACTGATATCGATTTCTTGGCCTCCGCCGGCATGGGCGTGCTGGTCGCTGTGCACGACGAAGTCACACCTGACGTCCGGTTTTGCGTGGTCGCAGACGGTCCGGCAACCAGCCGCCCGCTCAAGCTCGTCGGCATCGCCGACCTGATCAAGTTGTACGCCACCCGCGACGAAGCGCTGTCGGCCTTGAGTGCGTAGGAAGCCGGCGTAGAAAGCGACATGATCGGGTAGTCAAGCGTCTGCCATGATCGAATCCGTGTCACGCGCCGACGTCGCTAACGCTGAGTGTTTCGAGCGTGTCGGCGTCACGGCCGATCCCGGAAGCGCTTGTCGCATCCGAGAAGAATTCGCCGGCTGGCTCGAGCGCTATTTCAACCTCGATCCTATTCGCTCCAGCGATTGCGTGCTCGCGATCAACGAAGCGCTGGCCAACGCGGCCGAATTCGCCTACCTCAACAACAATCGGCCCAAGACGATGGACCTACGCGCCCACTACGACGCAGAGGCCGACACGCTGACGGTGACGATCGCTGACCAAGGCGTCTGGCGCCCAGCGGTTTCCAGAGCCCCCAGCAGCTCGCGCGGCCGCGGAATCCCGTTGATGAAAGCGCTGGCGGACGACGTCAGCATCGAGACATCAAGCGCCGGAACGCACGTCCGAATGCAGTGGAACAGCGTCAGCGCCGTCTAAGACGATATTCGCAAGACGGATCACCGCGCGGTCGATACCGCGGGCGAGGTCGTCTACGTCTGAGGCGGTGTCGTAATCGCCGGTGATGCCGAAGGTGAGCTTGTCGGCGTAACTCACGATCGCGATGCCGGTGCGCAGTCCCAGGGCGATCGGCGGAATCGGGAAGAGCCGCACCACCGCGCGTCCCATCACGTGCATCTGATGGCGCGGCCCGGGCACATTCGTTGCCACCGTGACCACACCGCGCTGCGGAAGTCTCGTCATCGCGCGTACGGTCCACGCGGTCAACGGGAACGGAATCAATTTGGCCGCGGACACGAACGCCGCGCCCGCCTGCCGCTGCCCGCTGGACTTGCTGCGTTGCATCCGGCTGTGCACGGTGCGCAGCTGGTCCAGCGGGTCGCACTTCTCGACGGGAAGATAGGGCAGCATCAACGACACCCGGTTGTCGACCTTGCCGATTTCGTCGTTCGACCGCACCGACACCGGCACCAACGTGCGCAGCGACTTCGGTTGCGGTTGCTCGCCCCGATTGAGCAGAACTGCGCGGAACGCGTCTGTGATCGCCGCCAGCGCGACGTCGTTGAGCGTGACCCCGAACGTGTCGGCGATGGTCTTCACCTGGTGAAGCGAGACCTCGACGGCAGCGTAGCGGCGCATCGTAGACACGGGGCCCACAAGTGACGACGTAGGGGCGGGCCGCAGCAATCCGCCCAGGATTTCGATGGTGCCCTCCATCGCCCGGGCGGCACCCGCAATCCATGCCCGGGGATCCAACCTAGGCAGCGCCCGCCGGGGCGCTGACTCCTTAGCTGCGCGGATCTCGGTCGCGTAAGTGTCGTCCTCGCCGCCGTCGTTCATCCCGGCCAGCATGTGCATGGTCGCGATCCCGTCGGCGATGCAGTGGTGCAGCTTCATGATCATCGCCCACCGGTCGTGAGCCAGCCCTTCGACAATCCAGCACTCCCACAGCGGCAGGTCACGGTTGAGTCGGCGCTCCATCACATCGGCGGTGAGCCGAAACAGCGCCGCATCGTCGCCGGGATGCGGCAGCGCGACGCGGTGCAGGTGATGAGCGATGTCAAAGGTTTCCGCCTCGACCCATTCAGGCGCTTCCACGTCGAACGGGTGCGTTCGCAACACCTGACGGAACCGCGGAACCGACTGGACCTTCCCGGTGAGTCCGGAGACCAGGGCTGCGTCGTCCGGGATCGGTCCTTCGAGGACGCTCAGCGACCCGATTGCGAGGCTGACGTGACGGTCGGAGTCTTCGGCTTGTAGAAATCCTGCATCCAGCATCGACAAGTGCTCCATGACATCAACCGTGCCCCGCGCGCGGCCCTTCGCGGAAGGGCCGGAGGTCCCCTGCTCGGAGGTCCTGAGGCATCACCACGTGTCGATCCCGGGCCGCCGATTCGGATTGGCCCAACCATCTGCGGTCGGCGCCGGAGCCGACAGTAGGGTCGCCGCGATGACCGCCCGGGTGTCAGCCGGATCGATCACGTCGTCGATCTCCAAGTGCGCCGCGGTGTTCAACGCACTGCCCTGACGGTACGCAGCGACCAGCAGTTCGTCGTACGTCTTCTGCCGCTGCGCCTCGTCGGCGATCGCGGCCAGCGTGTCGCGCGCTGCGATGCGCACCGCGCCTTCAAGATTCATGCCGCCGAACTCGCCCGTCGGCCACGCGACGGTGGCCGAGGGACTGTGGAAGGCTCCGGCTGTCATCGCCATCGCACCCAGTCCGTACCCCTTGCGCAGCACGATCGTCACCATCGGCACGCTGAGGTGGCCACCGATCACGAACAGCCGAGCAAAGTGGCGCGCCGTGGCCGTCTTCTCCGCCTCCGGCCCGACCATGAATCCCGGTGTGTCGCAAAGAGATACGACGGGAAGGCCGAAGCCGTCGCACAGTGACAGGAACCGGGCCAGCTTGTCGGCGCCGTCGGCGTCGATCGCGCCGCCCAGCACGGCGGGATCGTTGGCAATCACCCCGACGGCGCAGCCCTCGATGCGGGCCAGCGCGGTGACGACGCAGCTTCCGAACCAAGGCCGCAACTCTTGCACCGACCCAACGTCGAACAGCCCGTTCACCACTGCGCGGACGTCATAGGCAGCCTGGCGGTTCTCCGGCACGAGGTGGCGAAGCAGCCGCTGGTCGGCCACCTCGTAATCCTCAACTGCGCCTTGAAAATAAGCGAGGTAGCGTTTCGCGGCGGCCACCGCCTCCGCCTCGTCGGCCACCGCGATGTCCACCACGCCGTTGCGGGTCTGCACGTCGATAGGGCCCACCTCTTCCGGCGTGAAGCTGCCTAGGCCGCCGCCCTCGATCATCACCGGACCGGCCATGCCGATGGTCGCGTCGGCGGTGGCGATGATGACATCGCAGGTGCCCAGCAGTGCCGCGTTGCCGGCGAAACAGCGGCCGGCCACCACCCCGACCAGCGGCACCACCCCGGACAGCGCACCCATCTCGGCGAACGTGGTGTAGTGCAGCCCTGCGACGTTCGGAGCGTCGGTGTCGCCCGGTCGCCCACCGGCACCTTCGGCGAACAGCACCACGGGATAGCGATGCCGGCGGGCCAGCTGCAAAATCCGATCCGTCTTGCGGTGGCCGAAGTGACCCTGCGTGCCCGACAGCACGGTGTAGTCGTAGGCGACGATCGCACACGTGGACCGTTCGGGCGGAAACATCGCGCCGTTCACGCGACCGAGCCCGGTGATCACGCCGTCGGCCGGCGTCGCGTCCTCGAGCTCGGCGACGGGGCGCCGTCCCCGCTGCGCCGCGACGGCCAAGCCGCCGTATTCCACCAGCAGCCCGCCGTCGGTCAGATCGGCGATGTTCTCGCGCGCAGTACGCATGCCGCGGGAGTGGCGGCGCGCCACGGCCTCAGGCCGGTTCTCGTCGAGCAGCTTGCCGCGGCGCCGATACACCTCCGCCAGATCGGGGCGGATTTCGTCGGGATCGGCCTGGCGCGTCGATGCTCCGGCGGCCGCAGGGGAGTCGGCCGGCTCCAGCACCACCACCACGTCGTCCGCGGCGACGATGTCGCCTTGCTTGACGCGGATGTCCTCGACTCGTCCGCTGTGCTGGGCACGCAGCGAGTGATGCATCTTCATCGCCTCGACCACCACCAGTACTGCTCCGGCGGCCACGGTCTGGCCGATCTCGGCGTCGACGGCAATCACCGTGCCGGCCATCGGCGAGCGGATCTGCTCCGTCACGCGACTGCGCCCACGGCCAGCTCGTCGGCAAGCAACGTCAACAGCGGCGAGCATCCGGCGTCCACCTTCACCGTCGCCAGGTCGTCGCCGCGGGTGCAGCCGCGGTTGACGATCGCGATCGGAATGCCTCGCGCGGCGGCATGCCGGACGAACCGGTATCCGGAGAACACGGTCAGCGACGATCCGGCGACCAGCAGCGCATCGGCTTCGTCGACATACAAATATGCTTGCGCCACACGGTCTTTCGGCACGCTCTCGCCGAAGTAGACGATGTCGGGTTTGAGCATGCCGCCACATGCTGGACAGTCGGCGATCACGAACGACGACGTGTCGGCCACGACTGCATCGGCGTCGGGTGCCACCGCCAGCCCGTCGGCGGACGAGTCGAACGCCGGGTTCAGCGCCTCCAGCACCTCGGCGAGATGCGCGCGCGTCATCGTGTGCCCGCAGTCCAGACACACCACTTGCGCGTAGGTGCCGTGGAGGTTGACCACTGTGCGGCTGCCTGCCTTCGTGTGCAGAAGATCCACGTTTTGAGTGATCACTGCGGTGACGACGCCGGCGCGCTCCAGTGTGGCCAGCGCGCGATGACCGGCATTGGGAGCTGTCCGGTCCATGTGCCGCCAGCCGACGTGATTGCGGGCCCAATACCGTTGTCGGAACTCTGGATCCGACCTGAACTGCTGAATTGTCATGGGATTTCTGGGCGGCGAGTCCGGCCCTCGGTAATCGGGGATGCCCGAATCGGTGGAGAGCCCCGCACCCGTCAGCACCGCGATCCGGCGTCCCCGCAACGCCGCCAAGAGCTCCGGTGCGTTCACGGCACCGGCCGGGCCGGGCGGCAGAGCGCCGCCCACGTCATCTCAGCGGCATGGCGCGTGCGCCGGTCGGGGACGATCGGCGCACTGAACCCGGGCTGCTCGGCGGGTGCGCCGCTGATGTGCTCGACGAGCGCGACCGCCAGCCCGCGGACCTTCACGTTGAAGTCCTGGCTCGCGCGGCGCAGAACGTTCCAGGCCTGGTCGGCGTCACACCCCATGCAGCCCATGATCGCGCCCTTGGCCTGTTCGATCACCCCGCGGGACTGCAGGATGGCCAGCATGTCCTCGATGCCGGCGGCGTTCTCGGCGGCGTTGGTCACAAACGCAGCGTTGACCAGGCGTTCGTAGCTGATCAGCGTCGCTACCGTCGCCGCCGTCGCCGGCTGGTCGAGAAGACACGAGATCACGATGTTGCCGCCGTCTTCCCACAACCCCGGAACCACCGCGGCGCCGCGAACCCGCTCCCAGGTCTCGCGGTCCTGCGGCGCCCGCATCGTCATCGCCTCCAGTGTCAGCTCCGGCCAGCGGTCGTCCGTCCACAGATCGAGGCTGAGCACCGGTACCTCGTACCGAAGCGCATCGGCCAGCGGGCCGCCGAGGCCGGAAAGCTGCGCGCTGACGACGTCGGACCCCCCGCCGGAGGCCGCCGCCACCACCGGCCCGTCGCTGTAGCGCCTGCCGTGCACGGTGATGGCCAGCCCGATCGCGTCGGGGATGTCGCGGTGCACCCGGTCCAGAATGCGATGCAGCAACGCGAACAGCTGGGGGTACTTGCGCGGGTGGAATTCGGCGCCGGACATCGGCTACTCGGCAGCCGTGGTGACGGTGGCGACGCGATCGAGGCCCGATACCGACAGCAGGGTCTTGATCGGACCGGTCGCACGGACGATAAGCCCGAGCTCGGTGTTGGCCGCGACGGTGAACAGCGCGCGCACCGCGGCGCTGTCGCAGTAGGACACCTGGGACAGGTCCACGGTGATCGCAGAGGAGTCGGCGGCGGCCTTGGCCAGCACGTCCTCGAACTGGTTGACGTTGGCGAGGTCGATGTCACCGGTCGCGACGACGACGGGCGGCTGTCCGTTGGCGCTGACCGCCAGCCGAAATTGCCCCTTGGTCATGAGTGCAGCTCCTTGAGCATCCTCACGGTTGTGCCGTGTCCCGTCTGCGTGATCTCGACGGTGTCGACGAAAGCGTTCATCAGCGCGATGCCGTGTCCGCGGTGACCCTGCGATGCGGGCGGCGGCTCGTGCCAGTACCCGTCGTCGGCGACGGTCAGCGCCAGATGGGCGTCTGACAGCTGTGCGGTGACGGTCAGCTGAACCTGATGATCCGCCGCCCGGCCCGCATGTTCGGTGGCGTTCGCCGCGGCTTCTCCCACAGCCAGCAGAACCTCCTCAGCGGTGTCGGCGTTGACAGCCGCGGCGGGCAGCCAGCGGCGCAGGTGGTCGCGGATAGTGGCCAGGCTCGCCGGTTGCGCCGGAGACCGTAGACGCAGCGATGCCGGCGGGTGCCGGTACAGCAGCACGGCCACGTCGTCGTCGAACCCGCCTGGCGGCGCGAGGTCGGTAACCACATGATCGGCGACGAAGTCGGGGTGGCTGTGCCGGTAGCGATTCAGCGCAGTAGCCGCCCGATCGATACCCACCTGCAGTGACTCGTGCCTGCGCTCGATAAGTCCGTCGGTGTAGAGGAGAAGCGTCGCACCCGGCAGCAGCGAAAGCTCGGCCTCCGGGCGTGACCACACCGTCTCGGTGGCGGCCAGCGGCACCGATTGCGCGTGGTCGAGCAGCTGGGAGCCGGTGCGGTCCACAAGCACCGGCGGCGGATGGCCGGCACTGCTGTAGCACACGGTCGCATTCGTCGGGTCGATCACCGCGCAGAACACCGTGGTGCAGCGGGCCGCCGGAAGCCGGCGGGCGAAGCTGTCCAGGTCGCTGAGCGCCTGCGCGGGTCGAGGCGTGCGCAGCAGCAGCGCCTGCGCCGCCGACCGCAGCTGACCCATCACGGCAGCGGCGGGCAACCCGCGGCCGACTGAATCGCCGACGACCAGCCCGATGCGGTTCTCGTCGAGCGTGATCACGTCGTACCAGTCGCCGCCGACCTCCAACGGCTCGACCGCCGGGGTGTAGCGCACGGCAAACCCGTGCGGCAGCTGCGTCGGCCCGAGGATCGCGTGCTGCAACGTGAGGGCCACGGCGCGGGTCTGCTCGTATTCGCGCGCGGTGATCAAAGCTTGAGCCAGGTGAGCTGTCAGCAGGTCGAACAAGGCGCGATGCTCGGGGCGGATGTCACGCGCCGCGCCGAACTCCACGGCAATTGCCGCCGAGCTGCTGCTGCCGAGTGGGGCGGCGAGGAGCACGGTGTCGTGGTCACCGGAAACGATGGTCGCGGCCGAAGGTTGCCGGCGCCGTGCGCTCTCCAGCACGCCTAGCGTTGCCCGCTCGGCCTGCGCGTCCGGCCAGCCGAGCACCGCCGGCCGGTCGATGCCGCGGCTCCACTGCGCCGCCAGTACCCGGCGCGCGGCCAACTCGGTGCCCAGCTGCTTGGCCGCCACCCTGAGCAGTTCGGTGGACGACTCCACTCCGGCGATCGCGGCGGCGAAGCGCGAAAGCGCCGCGTCTCGCCGGCTTTTCAGCCATTCGTCGGTGACGTCGCGTGCGGTGCCGACGAACAGCCGCTCGGTGGTGTGCGGGTCGCCGACGCTGCCCGCGGAGCAGGCGACCCACACCGTGTGGCCGTCTTTGTGCCGGAACGGCAGCATGAAGTGGCCGCGGCCGTCGCGCTGGCATTGTTCGAACGCCGTCGCGTTGGCGGTCCAGCCGGCCGGGTCAGCGTCCTGCGGTGGCACCCACGGCTGCGGCCACGGGTACGGCAGGTCTGCGGCGTCATAGCCGGTGAGCGCGAAGAACGCGTGGTTGGCCTCGACGATGGTTCCGTTGTCGTCGCACAGGAAGAAGCCCTCCTGCATGGAATCGATCAGTGTGCGCAGAAACGCCGACTCGCGGTTGCGCAGCCGGGCCATCTCGAGGTTGGACCGGACGCGGGCCAGCAGCTCGGCCGTCGAGAACGGCTTCGGCAAATAGTCGTCGGCGCCTGCGGCCAGACCCCCGACGGCGGCCTCCTCGCCAGCACGGGCCGACAGGAACACCACCGGCAGCGACGCCGTTCGCGGATCGGCGCGCAGGGCCGACAGCAGCCCGAACCCGTCCATCCGCGGCATCATCACGTCGGTCAACACCAGGTCGGGGCGATGAGCGCGGGCAACCTCGAGGCCCTCGGCGCCGTCGACGGCCTGCAGCACGCGCCAGTGCGGCGAGAGCACCTTGGTGATGAACGTGCGCATGTCGGCGTTGTCCTCGACCACCAGCACCGTGGCGTCTGCATCGGCCTTGTCAGCGTCGGCGGGTTGTGGGCTGTCACCGGACCATTGCAGCGCCTCGTCGACGTAGGCGCGCGCCAGCCGCGGTGACGAGTCGGTGACGGCGGCGTCGGACGCCACCGGATAGGGCAGTGTGACCGTGAACGTGCTGCCCTGGTCTTCGCGGGAGTCGACGTCGACCGTGCCGGCATGCAGCCGCACGAGTTCAGCCACCAGCGCCAACCCGATGCCTGCGCCTTCGTGGCTGCGTCCGGTGCGCCCACGGATCCGGTGGAACCGTTCGAACAGCCGCGGCAGCTCGTCGGCCGGGATACCGATCCCGGTGTCGTGGACCGACAGCACCACGCGGCCGTCGTCGTGGCGCAGCCGCACCTCGATGTGACCGGCCAGCGTGTACTTGACTGCGTTCGAGAGGAGGTTCAGGACGATCTTCTCCCACATGGCGACGTCCACCGGGAACGGTCGCGGCAGCGGCTCGATCTCCGCCCGCAAGTCCAGACCGGCCCGGGCCACCGCCGGCGCGAACGACGCGACAAGTTCGCGGGTGGCGGCCGCGAGGTCCACAGGCTCCAACTCGGGCTGGCGCTGATCGGCCTCGATCCGCGACAGGTCCAGCAGGTCGTCGACCAGGTGGCGCAACCGGCCGGCGTTGCGTCGGATCACTTCCAGGCGCTCGCGCTGTGTGCCGGTGAGCGGCTGGTCGACGTCGGCGAGACCATCCTCGGCGGGACCGGCGATCAGCGTGAGCGGGGTGCGCAGCTCATGGCTGACGTTGGCGAAGAACTCGCTTCTGGCGCGGTCGAGTTCGGTCAGCGCCTCGGCGCGGCGGCGTGCTGTTTCGTATGCCTGCGCGTCGACGATCGCCCGGCTGATCTGTGCGGTGGCCAGATCGAAGAAGCCGCGGAAGTCGTCGTCGAGGCGGCGGTACGGCGTCACGCCCGCCACCATGACGATCGCCGGCATGTCGTCGCCGCCGGCCTGCACCGGCAGGATCAGCGCGATCTCCGGCGGCGCGTCACCCACCGGGCTGGCACCGGGTGTCATCGCCGTCGCCCACGATTCGGGCACGGTGTCCAAAACCGTAGAGGCTCCGGTGTTGACGATGTCGCGCAACACCAGCCCGGCGGTCGATTCGTGCACCGCGGCCGACAGCACCGATTCGTCGGCGATGCCCATGGAACTGACCAAGTGTGCCACCGGGTCGCCGGGATGCAGCATGTATATCGCGGCGAACGGGATGTCCGCGCGGTCGCCGGCCAGCGCCTCCATGGCCGCCGCGCAGACGTTTTCCACGGACGCCGCGCCTTTGGTCGACGCCATGGCGGTCTTCTCACCGAGCGTCCGCAGCGTGCGCAGCCGCCGGTCCGACAGCACCCGCTGCGTCGTCTCGGTGACCGCGGTGAATACTCCGGCGACCGTGCCGAGCTCGTTGCGGATCGCGCTGTAGGAGTAGGTGAAATACGACTCTTCGAGATGGCCGAAGCGCATCGGGGCCAGCAGTTGGTCGTCGGAGAAGATGGCCTGTCCCGTGGCAAGAACGCTGTGCAGTTGGGCGCCGATGATGTGCCACAGTTCAGGCCACACCCGCATCCCTGGCAGACCCAGCGCCGGATGCTTCTCGGGCCCGAGGATCGGCACCCACGCGTCGTTGTACAGCAGTACAAGGTCGGGGCCCCACCAGATCACCATCGGATACCGCGAGCTCAGACAGATCCCGACCGCGGTCTTGAGGCTCTGCGGCCACTTCGCTGCGGGCCCGAGAGGACTTGCCGCCCAGTCGAACGCACGCATGCGCGCCGCCATCTCGCCGTCGCCGACGAATGGCAGCACCTGTGTGGTGCGATGACCGCCCGGATCGGTGCCGGGACCGTGCGTCACTACCTCCTCATACCACGTCGGAGGCGCCGACGCCGGAGAACTATTCGAGGCAGTCGGCTACGGTGACGATTTCCGCGCTCATGTTTTGCGCCATCATCCGCAGGGCGGCCTCGCCGAGTTCGCTGTCGATGTGCGCGACGGCGTCTTCAGGTACGACCACGGAGAAATGGCGCAAGTAGGCGTCGAGCGCGCTGTAGAGAATGCACTGCTCGGTCACCTGACCGGTGAGGATCACCCGATCGATGTCGAGGCCGCCGAGAAGATATTCCAGCGGAGTGGAGTAGAACGCGCTGTGGCGCACCTTGGTCAAAAACCGGCACCCCGGGTCAGGTGCGATTGGCTTGACCAGGTCGGGCTGCTTTCCCTCCAGCGCGGACTGGACGATGTCGCGCTGGGTGGCGGTGAAGTCACCGTAGTTGTCGTTGACGTAGATCAGGTCGATGTCCTCGCGCTCACGGACTCGCGAGATCAGCTCGGCGAGCGGATCGATCACCTTTTCCACGTTCGGCGTCAGCTTCTCCGCATCCGCATGCTCGTAGGTGTTCATCATGTCGATCACGAGCAGGGCGGTGTTGGTCATGCCATCTGCTTACCCAGTCGTGGGTTATCCGCGCACGGTTGGGGGCAACAATGGGTCATGGACTTCTACTCGGCGTACCGGCACGGGTTCGTCCGCGTGGCCGCCTGCACCATCAGCACTGCGATCGCGGACCCGGCCGCCAACGCGGAGTCGGTGCTACAGATGGCTCGGGAATGTCACGACGAGGCCGTCGCGCTGGCGGTCTTCCCGGAACTGACCCTGTGCGGGTACTCGATCGAGGACATCCTGCTGCAGGACGCGCTGCTGGACGCGGTCGAGGACGCGCTGGCCGCGGTGGTGGACGCGTCGTCGGAGTTGCTGCCAATGCTCGTGGTGGGCGCACCGCTGCGCTACCGCAACCGGGTCTACAACACCGCGGTCGTGGTTCACCGCGGCCGGGTGCTGGGTGTGGTGCCCAAGTCGTATCTGCCGACGTACCGGGAGTTCTACGAGCGTCGCCAATTGGCGCCGGGTGACGACGTGCGCGGCGTCATCCGGGTGGGCGGCGCTGAGGTGCCGTTCGGCCCCGACCTGTTGTTCGCGGCGTCCGACGTGCCCGGCTTCGTGGTCCACGTCGAGGTGTGCGAGGACATGTTCGTGCCGGTGCCGCCGAGCGCTCAGGCCGCGCTGGCCGGTGCGACCGTGCTGACCAACCTGTCCGGCAGCCCGATCACGATCGCACGCGCCGAAGACCGCTGCCTGCTTGCGCGTTCGGCGTCGGCGCGCTGCTTGGCCGCGTACGTCTACGCCGCGGCGGGGCAAGGGGAATCCAGCACTGACCTGGCGTGGGACGGGCAGACCATGATCTGGGAGAACGGTCGGCTGCTGGCCGACACCGAGCGCTTCCCCAAGGGGCCGCAGCACTCGGTCGCCGACGTCGACCTGGAGCTGTTGCGCAACGAGCGCCTGCGCATGGGCACGTTCGACGACAACCGGCGGCACCATGCGACGGTGTCAGATGCGTTCCGCCGCTTGGAATTTCGGCTCGACCCGCCGGGCGGTGACATCGGCCTGCGCAGGCGCGTCGAGCGGTTCCCGTTCGTGCCGTCGAATGCCGAACGGCTGGAACAGGATTGCTACGAGGGCTACAACATCCAGGTGGCGGGCTTGGAGCAGCGGCTGCGTGCGCTCGACTACCCCAAGGTAGTGATCGGCGTGTCGGGCGGCCTGGACTCGACGCACGCGCTGATCGTCGCCGCCCGGGCGATGGACCGCGAAAACCGGCCGCGCAGTGACATTCTCGCGTTCACGCTGCCGGGCTTCGCCACCGGTGACCGCACGAAGAACAATGCGATTCGGCTGTGTCGTGCACTGGGGGTGACGTTCGAGGAAATCGACATCCGGGGGACGGCCGAGCAGATGCTCAAGGAGATGGACCATCCGTTCGCACGCGGCGAAAAAATCTACGACGTCACATTCGAGAACGTGCAGGCCGGTCTGCGCACCGACTACCTGTTCCGGCTCGCCAACCAGCGCGGCGGCATCGTGCTGGGCACCGGCGACCTGTCGGAGCTGGCACTAGGGTGGTGCACGTACGGTGTGGGCGACCAGATGTCGCACTACAACGTCAACGGCGGTGTGCCGAAGACGTTGATACAGCACCTGATTCGCTGGGTGATCTCGTCGGGACAGTTCGACACCGAGGTGTGCGACGTGTTGCAGTCGGTGCTCGACACTGAGATCAGTCCGGAGCTGGTGCCCAGCGGCGAGGAAGAGGAACTGCAAAGCACCGAGGACAAGGTGGGACCGTACTCGCTGCAGGACTTTTCATTGTTTCAGGTGCTGCGGTACGGCTTTCGGCCGTCGAAGATCGCCTTCCTCGCGTACCACGCGTGGAGCGATCCCGAGCGGGGCGACTGGCCACCCGGCTTCCCGCCGGACAAGCGGCCGTCGTACTCGCTCAAGGAGATTCGGCACTGGCTGCAGGTGTTCTGTGAACGGTTCTATTCGTTCAGCCAATTCAAGCGTTCGGCGCTGCCGAACGGCCCGAAGGTGTCTCATGGCGGGTCGTTGTCGCCGCGCGGTGACTGGCGCGCGCCGTCGGACATGTCAGCGCGCACCTGGCTCGACGAGATCGAACGCGAAGTCCCAGAGGACTAGCTTCTTCGCGACGAGCTCAGTTCACCGCGTCGTCGATGGCCTCAGCGGACGGCGCGCAGTCGCCCGCACCGGGCACCAACGTCGCGAGCGCACCCGCCGCGCAGGCCCGTTGCAGAGCACGGTCACGGCCCGCCGCCCAGTCCGCGGCCAGCACACCCGCGAACACATCGCCCGCCCCGGTGGTGTCGACCGGCTCGACGGATGGCGCGGAGACGTCGACCTGCGTCCCGGCGGCGACGTGGCGTGCGCCGCGTGCGCCACGGGTGATCACCAGATGAGGCACCGGCCATAGCCATGCGCGGGCTTCGGACTCGTTGACGACGACCACGTCGGCGAGCGTGGCCAGCTCCGCCATCGCCGGCGACGTGCTGGGCGGCGACGCGTTGACGATCACCGTGGCCCCTGCCGAGCGAGCGATGCGGGCCGCCGCCAGAGCCGTCGCGCTCGGAATCTCCAGCTGCACCAGGACCACGTCGGCGTTGGCGACGACGTCGCGCATCTCTGCAGAGTCCAGCACCAGGTGGGCGTTGGCGCCGGGGGCGACGACGATCATGTTCTCCGCGTCGGCGCCGACGGTGATCGCGGCCGTGCCGCTGGGCCCGGGCACCGTGATCAGCCCGTCGGTGCGCACGCCGTTGTCGCGCAGGTGGTCCAGCAGCACCGCGCCCGCAGCGTCGGTGCCCACCGCGCCGACGAATTGCACGTCGGCACCCGCGCGGGCCGCGGCCACGGCCACGGCCTGATTGGCGCCCTTGCCGCCCGGGGCGGACGCCAACGCCGACGCCAGCACGGTTTCGCCTGGCCGAGGTAGCTGATCGACAGTGAACGTCAGATCGGTGTTGATGCTGCCGACCACGCACAGGCGGGTCACGGCAGCCAGGTTAACCTGGATCAATGACTGTGCAGGCAGAAACACTGCGCGACCTGCGCCAGCATGTTCACGACGCGGCCCGGCGCGCGCGGGTCGCCTCTCGCGTGCTGGCCACCCTGTCCACCGCTGACAAGGACCGGGCGCTGCACGCCGCGGCCGACGCGCTGCTGTCGCACATGCATCAGATCCTGGCGGCCAACGCCGAGGACCTCGAAACGGCGCGGGCCGCGGGCACTTCGGAGGCGCTGCTGGACCGGCTGGCGCTGAACCCGCAGCGCGTCGACGGCATCGCGGCCGGCCTGCGACAGGTCGCTGGTCTGCCCGACCCGATCGGTGAGGTGCTGCGCGGGCGCACCCTGCCCAACGGGCTGCAACTGCGCCAGCAGCGCGTGCCGTTCGGGGTGGTCGGCATCGTCTACGAGAGCCGGCCCAATGTGACCGTCGACGCGTTTGGCCTGACGCTGAAGTCCGGTAACGCGGTGCTGCTGCGTGGTAGCTCGTCGGCGTCGCACTCCAACACCGCGCTGGTGAACATCCTGCGCGCTGCGCTGGCCACGGAAAATCTGCCCGCTGATGCCGTGCAATTGTTGTCCGCCGAGGACAGGTCCACCGTGACGCATCTGATTCAGGCCCGCGGGCTGGTCGACGTCGTGATTCCGCGTGGCGGCGCCGGATTGATCGACGCGGTGGTGCGTGATGCGCAAGTGCCCACCATCGAGACAGGCGTCGGCAACTGCCACGTGTACGTCCACGAGGCCGCCGATCTCGACGTCGCGGAACGAATCCTGTTGAACGCCAAGACCCGTCGGCCCAGCGTCTGCAATGCTGCGGAGACGCTCCTGGTGGATGCGGCGATCGCGGACACTGCGCTGCCCCGGCTCACCGGCGCATTGCAAGCGGCCGGCGTGTCCGTCCACTCCGGTGAGGACGACTTGCGGCGGGAATACTTGTCGATGGACATCGCGGTGGCGGTGGTCGACGGCTTGGAGGCTGCGATCGGGCACGTCAACGAGTACGGCACCGGCCACACCGAGGCCATCGTCACGCGGGATCTGGCTGCGGCCCAACGGTTCACCGAGGAAGTCGACGCCGCCGCGGTGATGGTGAACGCCTCGACCGCGTTCACCGACGGCGAGCAGTTCGGCTTCGGTGCCGAGATCGGCATCTCGACGCAGAAGCTGCACGCGCGCGGTCCGATGGGCTTGCCCGAACTGACCTCGACCAAATGGATCGTGTGGGGCGACGGTCAAACCCGCCCCGCCTGACAGGAGAAGAATGAGCGTCCCAGCGCGGCCCGCGCCGCTGTTCGCCGACATCGACGACGTGGCACGTCGGCTCGCCGAGACCGGGTATCTGCCCGATACCGCAACCGCCACAGCGGTTTTCCTCGCCGACCGGCTGGGCAAGCCATTGCTGGTGGAGGGACCGGCAGGGGTCGGCAAGACCGAACTGGCCCGCGCCGTCGCGCAAGCCACCGGCTCCGGGCTGGTTCGGCTGCAGTGCTACGAGGGCGTCGACGAATCTCGGGCGCTGTACGAGTGGAACCACGCCAAGCAGATCTTGCGCATCCAGGCGGGCCGTGATGGGATTGCCGGCTCAGCCGGCGGTGGCGATTGGGAGCACACCAAGACCGACGTGTTCTCCGAGGAGTTCCTGCTGTCGCGTCCGCTGCTGACCGCGATCCGGCGCACCGAGCCGACGGTGCTGCTGGTCGACGAGACCGATAAGGCCGACATCGAAATCGAAGGTCTGCTGCTGGAGGTGTTGTCCGACTTCGCGGTCACCGTCCCGGAACTGGGCACCATCGTCGCCGAGCGGCCGCCGTTCGTCGTGCTGACCTCCAACGCCACCCGCGAGCTGTCCGAAGCGCTCAAGCGTCGATGCCTGTTCTTGCACATCGACTTCCCCGACCCCGATCTCGAGCGGAGGATCCTGTTGTCGCGGGTTCCCGAGCTTCCGGAACATCTCGCCGAGGAGCTGGTGCGCATCATCGGGGTGATGCGCGGCATGCAGCTGAAGAAGTTGCCGTCGGTGGCCGAGACCATCGACTGGGGCCGCACGCTGCTGGCACTGGGACTGGACACCATCGACGACGCGACCATCGCGTCGACGCTGGGCGTGGTGCTCAAGCACCAGTCCGATCTGAACCGCGCGGCGGGGGAGTTGAGGCTGAACTGATGGCCGCTCGCCGGACTCGCCCGCCGCAGCCGCTCGCGCCGCACGGCATCCCCGGCCATCTCGTCGGGTTCGTCGAAGCTCTTCGGGCCCAAGGCATTTCGGTCGGCCCGTCGGAGACGGTGGATGCCGGCCGGGTGATGAGCGTGCTGGGGCTGGGTGACCGCGAGGCGCTTCGTGAGGGCATCGCGTGCGCGGTGCTGCGCCGGCCGGATCACCGCGACACCTATGACGCGATGTTCGACCTGTGGTTCCCGGCGGCGCTGGGCACCCGTGCGGCGGTCGTTGTCGAAGACGACGACGCGGCGTCACCTGACGACATCGACGAGTTGCGGGCGCAGCTCGTCGAACTGCTCAAGGGCACCGAAGATCCGGAAGACCGCGACGAGCGGATGGCGGCGCTCGTCGCGCACATCGTCGAGGCGTACGGCCGGTACACGTCCAGCCGCGGGCCGTCGTACTCGTCGTATCAGGCGTTCAAGGCGATGGCGCTGGACCAATTGGAGGGCCGGCTGCTGGCCGGGCTGCTCGCGCCGTACGGCGAAGAACCGAGTCCCTCACAGGAGCAGATCGCCAAAGCCATAGCGTCACAGCGGATCTCGCGATTACGCAAGATGGTGGAAGCCGAGACCAAGCGGCGCACCGCCGAGCAGCTGGGTCGCGACCACGTGGCGATGTACGGCATTCCGCAGTTGTCGGAGAACGTCGAGTTCCTGCGTGCGTCCGGCGAGCAGCTGCGCCAGATGCGACGTGTGGTTGCGCCGCTGGCGCGGACTCTGGCCACCCGGCTGGCGGCGCGGCGTCGTCGCGCCCGAGCCGGTGAGATCTATCTGCGCAAGACGCTGCGCAAGTCGATGAACACCGGTGGTGTGCCGATCGACGTGGTGTTGCGCAAGCCGCGTCCGGCGCGTCCGGAACTCGTGGTGCTGTGTGACGTGTCGGGCTCGGTGGCGGGCTTCAGCCACTTCACGCTGCTGCTCGTTCACGCTCTGCGGCAACAGTTTTCGCGGGTGCGGGTGTTCGCATTCATCGATACCACCGACGAGGTGACTCACCTGTTCGGTCCCGACGCGGATCTCGCGATGGCGGTGCAGCAGATCACCCGGGAGTCGGGCGTCTACACGCGCGACGGGCACAGCGACTACGGCCACGCGTTCACATCGTTCACCGAGAAGTACCCGACGGTGCTGTCGCCGCGCAGCTCGTTGCTGGTGCTGGGCGATGGACGCAACAACTACCGGAATCCCGAGGTCGACGTGCTGCACCGGATGGTGACCGAGAGCCGGCACGCGCACTGGCTGAACCCAGAGCCGCGGCACCTGTGGGGCAGCGGCGATTCCGCGGTGCCGCGCTATCAGGACGTGATCCCGATGCACGAGTGCCGCAACGCCAAGCAGCTTGCCGAGGTCATCGACGGGCTGCTGCCGGTGTGAGGCTGCTACGCGACGTCTTGCACGTCTTGCTGCGCTGACGACGCTGCCGGGACACCCATGGTGTAGCCGAGGTCTTCGAGGATCCCGATCTCGACGGCGCTAAGGGTGCGCACACCCAGTCCTTTGGGCGTCGCGGAGTTCATCAGCTTCATGGCGTTGGCGGCGTTGGAGTCTTTGTTGGTGAATGTGTCGTCGTCCAGGTGCGATATGGAGCTGCCCGCCGAGAACGGTTTCGGTGTGTAGAGCCGGACTGGTCCGCCATACGCGGCTTCGGCGTTTTGTCCGGCGAAGTAGAGCCCGCCGTTGGCGCCCTCCAAGTTCGGATCGAAAGTGGAGTTCCACTTGTAATCAGTGTTGTCGATCGCCCGATTACCGGTCTGGTTCGAAATGTACTGGTCGAAGATATTCCACGTCTGGCCGGTGTTCTCTCCGGGCTCCGATACCTTCGATGCGAATCCGAAGGTGTGCAACATTTCGTGCATCGCCGTGGACACGAAATCGTACTGAGTCCGTTTGACTGTGTCACCCATGCCCCAGCGGTACGCGAAGTTGAAATCGATTTCGCCGTCGGGAGCGGAGCCATTGGCGTCCACGCCGGTGGTGATCTTGTTCTGGACGACGGTGTCGTAGAAGCCGGGGGCTTCGCGGACCGGCGGGCTCAAGGCGGAGGCAAGCTCCGAGCAGTCCGCGAAGTCGCACTTGGTCCTGCGAATGTATTTCAGCCAGTAGCTGCCTGTGACGTCGTAGTTGAGCGTCACCGGCGACGTCACCGTGAAGTAGGTCGAAAGCACTTTGGCCGCGTATTCCAATTCCGTTCTCGCCTGCGGAGTCCAGTACTTCGCGCCTTTTCCGTAGGTGAACGAGTAATCGAGCTGGTGCAGGTCCGGCCCTTGCTGGATGCCGACGTTCGCCTCGACGGTGTGGGATTGCTTCAGGTTGGCCAGGTTCACGTGAGACCGCGTGTCGGTGGCCGAAACGGTGAACACATCGGTGCCGTCGAAGCCGGAGCCCGGGGTGTAGGTGAAGGTCCCGTCAGGGTTGATCGCCACGGTGCCGTGCAGTGGTTTGTGGACGATGCGGTACTTGAGCGGGTCGTTTTCGGCGTCGGCCGCACCGAGAGTGCCCGTGATCGGACCGCTGACCTGGCCGGTGGTCTGCACCGGCTTGAGGGCGGGTGCCTGGTTGTAGAAGCTACGCCGGATCCACAGGTAGGCACCTTGCAAGACATCGGAGATCGGGTTGGACGGCGCCCCGGTCACAGCGGTGGTGATCGAAGCCACGAGGTCACGGATCGACGTTGCCAGGCCGGGTTTCGCCGGCGCCAGCGCGGTCGCAACTGATACCGGCGTGGTCGCGGGCTGGCCCACTTCGGTTGCCGCAGTTGCCGTGTCGGACGCAATTGCGGCCTTCGTGTCGGTTCCCGCGCTGGCCAGGGCGGTGCCAACGTCGACACTGCGCAGGGCACTCGTCGTGGACTTGCCGGTCGCCGGTGCGGTCTTCGTCGCGGGCGAGGACGGCAGGGTCAGCCGCCGGAAGTGCGGAACGGCAGCTGTTTTCGCCGCGCTTCGGCGCAGCGTGTCCGTGTTCAGGGCGCCGCTCTGTGCGTTCTGCACAGTCGTTGCATCACCGGGCTGGGTCGTGACCTCTGGCGCGGTGCCGGTTTCCGGGGTACCGGAGGCGGCCGAGGCTGCGGGCTCAGCGCCCGCCGCGCCGGTGGATGACGTGGCCGGCGTCGAAGCCGTCGCGTCGCGCTGCGGCGTCGCCTGATTGTCGGCGATACCGGTCTGCGCTGGCTGGTCGCCGGTCTTGGGCGGCTTGCTCTTCTTGGTGGTCGACGACGGGAGCGTGCCGATGCCGGGCAACTTGTCGCTGCGGGCCCACGACGACGAAGGCTTGGTCTTCGTGGCCGGATCCACCTTGGCGGGGGCGGTCGGCGCCTTGGCGCCTGCCGACGGTGACGACTTGGTGTTCGTGTCGCTGCCGGAAGGCTTGGCCGCGCCGCCGGTGGACGAGGAGGTCGAGTCCGCTGAGGCGGTGCCGTCCGCGGAGGCTATCGCTGTCGCGTTGACGAAGGCGGCGCAGACGCCGAGCACCACGGCCATGGCGCCGAGCCACCTTCGAGCCTGGACACAACGTGAATTCGCTCCCCCGTGCTCGGCTTTCACCGCAGCCTCCTCATCCCGAACCGCAAGACGGGCACATTCTTAACAGAACGCCGAACGCAATCGGGTGACTTTTCGATTGAATTCGTTTCTGATTGTTGTCGACAGCAAAGAGTATTTCGGGTTTTTCGGCAGCTTGCGGTCTCGAAGGGGAGAGGCGGCCGGCATTGAATTGGTTCGGCCCGAAACTCGGCGTGTGCTCGGCACGCTATTCCGTTACGCAATTTGTTGAGAATGCAATTGGTTTGCTACGGCAATGGCGTCCGGGCTGACGGCGCACTGCGCTCACGTCCGCCGGCCCGGCAAGTAAGCTGCCGAAACGTGGCGTCGACAGGCCCGAAGCGGCTCGGGGTGATGGGTGGGACGTTCGATCCCATCCACAACGGCCACCTCGTTGCCGCCAGTGAGGTCGCAGACCGATTCGGTCTCGACGAGGTGGTGTTCGTACCCACCGGCGAGCCGTGGCAGAAGCATGGCCGTGACGTGACGCCGGCCGAGGACCGGTACTTGATGACAGTGATCGCCACCGCCAGCAATCCGAGGTTCTGGGTCAGCCGCGTCGACATCGACCGTGGCGGGCGCACCTACACCAAAGACACGCTTCGAGACCTGCACGCCCGGTTTCCCGACACCGACCTGTACTTCATCACCGGCGCCGACGCACTGGCATCGATCTTGACCTGGCAGGACGCCGAAGAGCTGTTCTCGCTGGCACGGTTCATCGGGGTCAGCCGGCCCGGCTACGACCTCGACGGCGGTCATGTGATCGCAGCGTTCGACTCTCTGCCGTCCGAGGCGCTCACGCTTCTCGAGGTGCCGGCGCTGGCCATTTCCTCCACAGACTGCCGCGCCCGGGCGGCGGAGCACCGTCCGATCTGGTACCTCGTGCCCGACGGGGTGGTGCAGTACGTCGCCAAGCGAGGCCTGTACTCCCGCAGTGAGGGTGACTCATGACCGCAGCCCCCGAGGCCGTCGAAATGGCCACGATCGCCGCTCGCGCCGCAGCCGCCAAGCTGGCCAACAACGTGGTCGTGATCGACGTCTCCGAACAACTGGTGATCACCGACGCTTTCGTGATCGCCTCGGCGTCCAACGAACGGCAGGTCAACGCAATCGTCGACGAGGTCGAGGAGAAGATGCGCCGCGCCGGCTACAAGCCCGCCCGCCGCGAAGGTGCCCGGGAAGGTCGCTGGACACTGCTCGATTACCTCGAGGTCGTTGTGCACATCCAGCACGAGGACGAACGCGACTTCTACGCCCTCGACCGGTTGTGGGGCGACTGCCCACAGATCGGTATCGATCTGGACGGTGCGCCGTGAGGGTGCGGCGGCTGGTGATGCTGCGGCACGGACAAACCGAGTACAACGCCGGCAGCCGCATGCAAGGTCAGCTCGACACCGAACTGTCCGAGCTGGGCCGGGCGCAGGCAGCGGCGGTGGCAGAGGTGCTGGCGAAGCCTCAGCCGCTGCTCATCGTGTCCTCGGACCTTCGCCGCGCTTACGACACCGCCACCGTGCTGGCCGAGCGCACGAGCTCACCGCTGCTGGTCGACGAACGGCTGCGCGAAACGCACCTGGGCGACTGGCAGGGGATGACGCACAGCGAGGTCGACGCTGTGGCGCCGGGCGCCCGGATGCATTGGCGCGACGACGCGACGTGGGCACCGCGCGGTGGTGAGAGTCGCGTCGACGTGGCACGGCGCGGCACCCCTCTGGTCGCTGAACTTGTTGCGAAGCAACGTGATTGGGGTGTCGACGAGCCGGACCGCGCCGTGGTGCTGGTGGCTCACGGCGGGCTGATAGCCGCGTTGACGGCCCAGCTGCTCGACTTGCCCGTCGAGAATTGGCCCGCGCTGGGAGGGATGGGCAACGCCAGCTGGACGCAGCTGTCCGGGCACTCCGCCCCGGATGCCCCGTTCGAGGACATCCGGTGGCGGCTGGACGTGTGGAACGCCTCTGCCCAGGTGGCCAGCGATGTCCTCTGAACCCCTGCAGCCGCGACCTGTGTTGCTGATCTTCGCCGACTCGCTGGCCTACTATGGCCCCACCGGCGGGCTTCCCGCTGACGACCCGCGGATCTGGCCCAATCTCGTTGGCGCTCAGCTGGGTTGGGATGTCGAGCTGATCGGCCGCATCGGATGGACATGCCGCGACGTGTGGTGGGCCGCCACCCAGGACCCGCGGGCATGGGCGGCGCTGCCGCGGGCCGGAGCGGTGATCGTCGCGACGGGCGGAATGGATTCGCTTCCTTCGCCGCTGCCCACCGCGCTGCGCGAAATGATCCGCTACGTCCGCCCGTCGTGGCTGCGGCGCTGGGTGCGCGACGGCTACTGCTGGGTTCAGCCCCGGCTGTCACCGATCGCCCGCTCAGCCCTACCCCCGCACGTGTCGGTGGAATACCTCGAAATGACCCGCGGCGCCATCGATTTCAACCGCCCCGGCATCCCGATCGTCGCGTCGCTGCCGTCGGTGCACATCGCCGACACCTATGGCCGCGCCCATCACGGCCGAGAAGCCACCGCGGCAGCGATCGCCGAATGGGCCACTGAACACGGTGTCGCGATCGTCGACCTCAAGGCCGCGGTGGCCGAACATGTGCTGTCGGGCCGCGGCAATCCTGACGGCATCCACTGGAACTTCGAAGCCCATCAGGCGGTCGCGGAGTTGATGCTCAAGGCATTGGCGGAAGCCGGTGTGCCCCAAGACAACCGGCGCGGCTGACAGCAATGGCCGTGGTGGTGGTGACGGACTCGTCGTCGCTGTTGTCCGACGCCGACCGGGAACGATGGCAGATTCGGCAGGTGCCCCTTCATATCCTGTGCGACGGCGAGGATTTCCGTGACGGCGTCGACGCGATCCCTGCCGACATCCACACCCGAGCCAAGGCGACCACCGCCGGGGCCACGCCTGCGGAATTGAGCTACGCCTACCGGCAGGCGCTCGAGGAAAGTGGCGGCGACGGCGTAGTGGCGGTGCACGTGTCGGCCGCGTTGTCGTCCACGGTCACCTCAGCCGAGCAGGTGGCCCGCCAATTCAGCGGGGCCGTGCGAGTGGTGAATTCCCGGGCGGTGGCGTCGGCAACAGGTTTCGTGGCGCTGGCGGCGGCACGCGCCGCAGCTTCCGGGGCTGACCTGAATGCCGTTGAGGCGCAGGCGCTTTCGGCGGTTTCCCGAGTGCGCGGCTTCGTGGTGGTGCACCGTTTGGACAACCTGCGGCGCAGCGGTCGGATCGGCACCGCGGCGTCGTGGCTCAGCACGGCTCTGGCCATCAAACCGGTGCTCCGTATCGATCCTGACGGGCGGTTGGTGCTGGCGCAGCGAGTCCGCACGGCAAGCAAGGCGCTGGACGCTCTCGTCGGCCAGGTGGTCACGGAGGTCGGCGAGCGGCCGGTGATCGTCGCCGTGCATCACATGGACAACGTCAGCGCAGCCAATGACGTCGCACACGAATTGATCGCCCGGCTGCATCCGGCCGAGTCGCCGACTGTGACACCGATGGGCCCGGTGCTGGGAGTGCATGTCGGGGCGGGCGCGGTCGGCGTGTGCGTCGAGATCGCCGATCGAGAGCTCACACCGCCGGCCGACCGGTGATCGGTGGCAGATCGGCTAGGGTGACGATTCCGGGTTCGGCGGCAACGACTTTGGGCACGGCGTTCGTCACCGGCATCGCGGTGTAGATCATGCCTAGGCCCATGAAGCCGGGTTCCGTCCAATCCTTGGGCGGCAGACAATGGATCACGGTCCGCATGTTGGGCAGCCCGAAAACCTGTACGACGTGGCCGTGCTCGAGCGGCTTGGGCGGGGTCACGTGCGCCCCCATGATCCAGTTGAACCCGACGCTGACAATGTTGCGCTCACCGACCCAGCCGCGGTGACAACCGAACACGCCGGCGACGGTGCCTTCGGGAATCTGCATGAAGCCCAGGTCCGAGTGCCCGGTCGCGGCAGTGAACGTCACGTCGAACGTCATCCTGTCGAGCGTGACGCCCATCGCTTCGGCCATCATCGCGGCCGACTCAGCGAACACTTCGCTTTCTCTGCGCACGCTCTCGGCGAGTCCGGGCGTGTCGGGCGACTGGGAGAAACCCATCGCCTTCTGGGTCTCGGCGGACTCGTACGTCGAGCAGTCCACCGACTCGGTGATCCTGATCTCGTCGACGCGTTCACACGAGCCGCTGAGGACCATGCCCACCAGATTGCTCATCCCGGGGTGGGCGCCGCTACCGAACATCGTCGAATTGCCTTGCAGGCAAGCCCTTCTGATGCGGTCACGATCCTCGGGCGTCTGCTTTCCGCCGGTGATCCACGCCGCGCTCGAGCACACATTGATGCCCGCTTCGAGTAGCCGAACCAGCTCGTCGATGTTGGGCCACAGCGGGTTGTAGCAGCAGGCGTCGGGTTCGAGCCTGATGAGCGTCTCGATGTCGTTGGTGGCCGTGACTCCTGTCGGTTGAGGCCAGCCGCACAACTCGGCCGCGTCCTTGCCCACCTTGTCGGCTCCATGCGCATACACGCCCACGAGCTCCATGTCCGGGCGGCCGATGATCGCGTGCAGCGAGCGTCGCCCGATGTTGCCGGTGGTCCATTGGATGACGCGAACGGGGCGGCTCGGCAGGTTCGTCATGACTGCGAGTATGCGGGGTTGGTCGCGGCGATCTGCTCACAGCGCCGTGAGATTCGTCCACAGCCTGGAGTTAGTCCACAGCCCGGCGTCGTGCGGGCTCGGCGGCACGGGAAGTGTCGCCGTCGATTCCTACCGTTGCGGCATGCGAACCGAACTGCCCGCAGAGCGGCTTCACCGGCGGCTGGGTACGGCACCGGAATCCGACAGCGACGACGACGGCGCCGACGCCAATGAGTCCCTGTCGAGGTGGTTGCCGGCGGCCGCGCCGGACACCGGCCCCGCCTGGCTGGCTGCCATCAGAGCCGACCCTGGACGCGCGGGGTTGTTCGCGCTGGCGGCAGTCGGGGTGATCGCCGTGATGGTCACAGTGTTCGCGATGATGCGGGACAAGCCGCCGCCGGTCGTGTCGGCGAAACTGCCGCCGGTGCAGATGGTTTCGTCGGCCGCGCCCAAACCGAGCTCCAGTGCGCCGAGTCCCGCGCCCGACGCGCCGGCGGTCGTCAGCGTCGTGGGACTTGTGCACAAGCCGGGCCTGGTCACGCTGCAGCCCGGCGCCCGGATCGCCGATGCGGTGACAGCCGCCGGCGGCACGCTCGACGGCGCCGACCTCATCGGTCTCAACCTGGCTCAGCGGGTGACCGACGGCCAGCAGATCGTCGTCGGAATCGCGCCGGCGCCCGGCGAGCCGCGCAAGCTGGGCAGCGGCGTGACGCCCGCGTCTGGAGCATCAGCGTCGCCGAGTCCATCCAAACCAGCGAACGGGCCATCACGTGGACCGGCGAGCGGACCGTCGGCGGGGCCGGTCGACCTCAACACCGCCACGGTCGAACAACTCGACGCCCTGCCCGGGGTCGGCCCGGTGACCGCGGCGGCGATCGTGGCGTGGCGCGAGGCCAATGGGAAGTTCACCAGCGTCGACCAGTTGGGGGAGGTCGACGGCATCGGCCCTGCGCGCTTGGAGAAACTGCGGAATCTGGTGCGGGTATGAGCCGGGCCGGCGATTCGCGTGGACACTTCGCCCATCGACCTGCGGCTCGCGCCGGCGGCCTTGACGTGCTGGGCGGTGACGGCGATCGCGATCGTCTGGCGTGGTGGAAACGTTGCGGCGCTGGTGTGCACTCTTGTCGCGATCGCTGCTGCCGTGGCGGGATGGCGCGCCCGCCGCCGTGACGTCCGCCCCTCGACGGTCTCGGCGGTCGTTCTGGGCGCCGCGGTCGTCGGTGCCGGATTCAGCTGGGCGGCCGCAGTCCGGGTCGACGCGGTCGAGCACCATCCGCTCACCGAGTTGTACGGGCGATCTGCGATGGTCACCGTCACCGCCAGCGAGCAACCCCGCCCGGTGCGTGACGGCGGCCGGGTGGTCTTCCGCGGTGCCCTCAGGCGCATCGGTGCCGACGACGTGTCGGGCCGCGTCACAGTGTTCGCGTCGCCCCGCACCTTCGCCGAGGTGACCGCGGGCCGGCCGGCCAGTTTCCGCGCGGTCGTCGGGCGACCCAAGCGGCGGGACTTGAGCGTCGCGGTGCTCTCGGCGGAAGGCACGCCGACGCTGGGTGAAGCGTCGCCGGCGCAGCGTGCCGCCCACTCGGTGCGCCGGCAGTTCGCCGACGCCGCGCGGTCCCAGCTGCCGGCCGAGCAGGCCGCCGCCCTGCCCGCGCTGGTGCTCGGCGACACGTCGACGCTGCCGCCGGAGACCGTGGCGTCGTTTCGGGCCGCGGGGCTGACGCACCTGACCGCGGTGTCGGGAGCGAACGTGACAATCGTCTGCGGCGCGGTTCTCCTCCTGGCCAGGCTCGTCGGGCCGCGGGCGGCCGTCGCGCTGGCGGCAGTCGCGCTCGTGGGCTTTGTGGTCGTGGTGCAGCCGTCCGCCAGCGTGCTGCGTGCGGCAGTGATGGGCGCGATCGGGCTGCTCGGCGTGCTCACCCACCGGCGGCGCCACGCGATGCCCGCGCTGTCGGCGACCGTGATCGTGCTGATGGTCGCGGCGCCGGAGATGGCGGTCGACCTGGGCTTCGCGCTGTCAGTGTCGGCAACCGCGGCGCTGATCGTCATCGCGCCGGTGTGGTCTCGGCGGCTTGTCGCCAGAGGCTGCCCGAAGCTGCTGGCCGACGCATTGTGCGTCGCGACGGCCGCGCAGCTGGTGACTGCCCCGCTGATCGCCGCGATCAGCGGCCGGGTCAGCGCCATATCGGTGCTCGCCAACATCGCGGTCACCGCCGTGATCCCACCGATCACGCTCGCCGGTACCGCCGCCGCCGTGTTAGCCGTTGTGTGGCCCGGCGCAGCGCAGCTGCTGGTCCGGTTCACCGGGCCTGAATTGTGGTGGCTGCTCAGCGTCGCGCGGTGGGCCGGCGGGCTGCCGGGCGCGACGGTAGACGTGCCCTCTCAACTGCCCGGCGCGGTCGTCGTCGCCGTGGGCGCGCTCGGGGCGGTGGTCTTGTGGTGGCTCGTCGCACGGTGGAAGCGGGGGTGTCGGGCGGCCGTGGCACGATCGTCGAGTGAGCGTGCGACCCGGTCTGCATCTGGTGCTGGGGGACGAAGAACTGCTCGTCGAGCGGGCGATCGCGGCGGTGCTGCGGGAGGTCCGCGCCCAGGCCGGCACGGCCGAGGTGCCGGAAAGCCGGCTGCGCGCCGGGGAGGTCACCACCAGTGAACTGGCGGAGTTGCTCAGCCCGTCGCTGTTCGCCGACGAACGGGTGGTCGTCCTCGAGGCCGCGGCCGAGGCGGGCAAGGACGCGGTGACGCTGATCGCGAACGCCGCGGCCGAGCTGCCCGCCGGCACCGTTCTTGTCGTCGTTCACTCCGGGGGTGGCCGTGCCAAGGCGCTGGCGGACCAGCTGCGCAAACTCGGCGCCGTGGTGCACCCGTGCGCGCGGATCACCAAGGCAGGCGAGCGCGTCGACTTCGTCCGCCGCGAATTCCGCGCCCAACGGGTCGACGCCGACGACGACGTGGTCGCCGCAATCATCGACGCGGTGGGCTCTGACCTGCGCGAGCTCGCCGCGGCCTGCTCGCAGCTGATCGCCGACACCGGCGGTGACGTCGACGTGGCCGCCGTGCGCCGCTACTACAGCGGCCGGGCTGAAGTGAAGGGCTTCGACATCGCAGACAAGGCGGTGGTCGGTGACGTGGCCGGGGCGGTCGAGGCGCTGCGCTGGGCGATGATCCGCGGTGAACCTCGGGTCGTGCTCGCTGACGCCTTGGCCGAGGCGGTGCACTGCATCGCCCGGGTGGGGCCGCTGTCCGGTGATCCGTTCCGGCTGGCCGGCGAGCTCGGGATGCCGCCGTGGCGGGTGAAGAAGGCGCAGCGGCAGGCTCGCGGATGGTCGACGGAATCCGTCGCCGAAGCGTTGCAACTGGTCGCCGCGCTGAACGCGGACGTCAAGGGAGCGGCGGCTGACGCCGACTACGTGTTGGAAGCTGCGACTCGGCGCGTCGCCGAGCTGGCGCGGCCGGCGCGCCGCTGACGCCGATTCAGAGCTTGTTCAGCGCCAACGAGAGCGCCGACTTGCGGTTGGCGGCCTGATTCTTGTGGATGACGCCCTTGCTGGCGGCCTTGTCCAGCTTGCGGCTGGCGGCGCGGGCCAGCTCGGTGGCCTTGTCCTTGTCACCGGCCTCGGCAGCCTCCCGGAACGCACGGATCGCCGTGTGAAGCGAGGACTTCACCGACTTGTTGCGCAGTCTGCGGCGCTCATTGGTGCGATTGCGCTTCTCCTGCGACTTGATGTTGGCCACGCGTGAGTTCCTTCGTATTCCTAGAGTCTGGATGTGCCGCCGAGCCGGCAGCGAGAGCCCAGAATATCAGCCAGCGCACGTCCACAACAAAGCGCGGGGCGCTGGCCTGCGAAAACGACGGGAGTGCGGCAGCATGTCAAAGGTGAGCACTGTGCCGACGAAGGAGAGGACAAGCACCAACGGGCACGCCGCCCGCACCCAGTCGGCGAAGAGATTCGAAGGGATCTTCCAGGGCTACCGCAAACGCGGACCGTACGCGGCGGCGTTCGACGAGATGTTCGACAGCAGCGGCGCCGTGCGGGCGCCCTACCGCGGCATCTACGCCGAGCTCGCGCCGTCGGACGCATCGGAACTGGCTGCGCGCTCTGAGGCGCTCGGCCGGGCGTTCATCGACCAGGGCATCACCTTCTCTTTGTCCGGCCAGGAGCGGCCGTTTCCGCTCGATCTCGTTCCGCGCGTCATCTCCGCCGCCGAGTGGTCCCGGCTGGAGCGCGGCATCACTCAGCGCGTCAAGGCGTTGGAGCTCTACCTCGACGACATCTACGGCGAGCAGAACATTCTGCGCGACGGGGTGATGCCGCGCCGGCTCGTCACGTCGTGCAAACACTTTCACCGTGAGGCCGCGGGCATCAACCCGCCCAACGGGGTGCGCATCCACGTCGCCGGCATCGACCTGGTGCGCGACGAGACGGGTACCTTCCGCGTGCTCGAAGACAACCTGCGCTCGCCGTCCGGGGTGTCCTACGTGATGGAGAACCGCCGCACGATGGCCCGGGTGTTCCCAAAGTTGTTCGCTACCAACAGGGTTCGCTCTGTCGGTGATTACTCGTCACATCTGCTGCGGGCATTGCGCAAGTCCGCCGCCACCAACGAAGCCGACCCGACGATCGTCGTGCTCACCCCCGGCGTCTACAACTCCGCCTACTTCGAGCACTCGCTGCTGGCCCGGCAGATGGGCGTCGAACTCGTCGAAGGCCGCGACCTGTTCTGCCGTGACAACCAGGTCTACATGCGCACCACCGAAGGCGAGCGGCAGGTCGACGTCATCTACCGGCGCATCGACGACGACTTCCTCGACCCGATGCAGTTCCGGCCCGACTCGGTGCTGGGTGTCGCCGGACTGCTCAACGCCGCACGCGCCGGCAACGTGGCGATCTCCAGCGCGGTGGGCAACGGCGTGGGCGACGACAAGCTCATCTACACCTACGTGCCCACGATCATCGAGTACTACCTCGGCGAAAAACCGTTGCTGGCCAACGTCGACACGTACCGATGTTGGCTCGACGACGAACGTGAAGAGGTGCTCGACCGCATCCACGAGCTCGTGGTCAAACCCGTCGAGGGGTCGGGCGGTTACGGGATCGTGTTCGGCCCAGACGCGACCGAGCGTGAGCTCGCCGCAGCGGCGAAGAAGATCCGCAACGACCCGCGCGGCTGGATCGCCCAGCCCGTCGTGCAGCTGTCGACGGTGCCCACCCAGGTCGGCGATCACCTCGCGCCACGGCATGTGGACCTGCGCCCGTTCGCGGTCAACGACGGCGACGACGTCTGGGTGCTGCCGGGCGGGCTGACCCGCGTTGCGCTCACCGAAGGGTCGCTGGTGGTGAACTCCAGCCAGGGCGGCGGTTCCAAGGACACCTGGGTGCTGGCCTCACGCGCATCCGGCGCCGACCGTGAATTGGCCGCCGCGGAAGTGCTGCGCAAGCTGCCGCGCGACGCTCAGGTGCCGTCACCCACGGAGATGGGGCCCGGCCTCACGTCGTCGCAACAGCAGCAGCAGCAATAGCGGGAGGAGCCAGTCATGTTGGCGCGCAACGCCGAAGCCCTGTACTGGATCGGCCGCTATGTCGAACGCGCCGACGACACCGCCCGTATCCTCGACGTCACCGTGCATCAGCTGCTCGAGGACTCCAGCGTCGATCCAGACCACACCTCGCGCGTTCTGTTGCGGGTTCTGGGCGTCAACCCGCCCGATGCGCCGCTCAACGTCTGGTCGCTCACCGACCTCGTCGCGTTCACTCGCAATCTCGAAGGTGGCTGCTCGATCGTCGACGCGATCTCGGCCGCGCGCGAGAACGCCCGGTCCGCGCGTGAGGTGACCTCGACAGAGCTTTGGGAATGCCTCAACTCCACCTACAACGCGTTGCCGGAACGTGAGCGTGCGGCGAAACGCCTTGGGCCGCACGAGTTTTTCTCGTTCGTAGAGGGACGCGCCGCAATGTTCGCCGGGCTTGCCGACTCGACGCTGTCCCGCGACGACGGCTACCGGTTCATGGTGCTGGGCCGGGCCATCGAACGCGTCGACATGACGGTGCGGTTGCTGCTGTCGCGGGTGGGCGACAGCGCAGACTCGCCGGCGTGGGTCACGCTGCTGCGCTCAGCCGGCGCCCACGACACCTATCTGCGGACCTACCGCGGCGTGCTCGACGCCAGCCGGGTGGTCGAATTCATGCTGCTGGACCGGCTTTTCCCCCGGTCGGTGTTCTTCTCGCTGAAGCTGGCCGAGCACAATCTCGACGAACTCGACCACCGCCCGCACAGTCGGGTGGGCGCGACGGCAGAGGCTCAGCGGCTGCTCGGCCGGGCCCGAAGCGAGCTGGAGTTCCTGCGGCCCGGCGTGCTCCTCGACTCGCTGGAAGAACGCCTCGCAGGGCTGCAGAAGACCTGCCGCGAGCTCGGAGAAGCGTTGGCGCTGCAGTACTTTCACGCCGCACCGTGGGTCGCGTGGAGCGACGCGGGCCGCAACGGTGCGCTGGTGATCGAAGACGGGGAAATCTAGCGATGAGCGCTGTGGCGAAGAGGAGCGGCTGATGTGGCGGCTTCGGGTGGTGCACTCGACCGGTTATGCGTACAAGTCACCGGCCACCGCGTCGTTCAACGAGGCCCGGCTGACCCCACGATCCGACAACCGGCAGAACGTGATCCTCAGCCGCGTCGAAACCGTCCCTGCGACTAGGTCGTACCGCTACATCGACTACTGGGGAACCGCGGTGACGGCGTTCGATCTGCACGCGCCGCACACCGAGCTCGAGGTCACCGCGTCGAGTGTCGTCGAAACCGACAAGGCCGAGCCGCCGTCGGAGAAGGTCACCTGGGACGAGCTCAGAAGCGAGGCGGTGATCGACAGATTCGACGAAGTGCTCAGCCCGACGCGTTACACCCCGAGAAGCAAACGGCTGCAGCGGGTAGGGGAGCGGATCGCCAAGTATCACGATCCGCAGGAAGCGGTGATCGCCGCAGCGGAGTGGGTGCAAAGCGAGCTCGACTACGTCGCGGGCAGCACTGGTGTGCATTCGTCGGCGCTCGACGCGCTGCGCGAAGGCAAAGGGGTGTGCCAGGATTTCGCGCATCTGACACTAGTCTTGTTGCGCAGCATGGGAATTCCGTCCCGTTACGTCTCCGGTTATCTGCATCCGCGCCGCAAGGCAACCGTCGGCGACACGGTCGACGGGCAGAGTCACGCCTGGATCCAGGCGTGGACCGGCGTCTGGTGGAACTTCGACCCCACCAACGACAAGGAGATCAACGAGCAGTACGTGACCGTCGGGGTGGGCCGTGACTACGCCGACGTCACTCCACTCAAAGGCATCTACTCCGGCGGCGGGTCCACCGACCTCGACGTCGTGGTCGAAATCACCAGGCTGGCCTAGCGGCCGATGCGCCGGTACCCGGGATGCACACCCGGCTGTAAGCCCTGCTGTTCGGCGAGCGCAACCAGCAGCTCGCGCAGCTGCGTCCGCTGCGACTCGTCGAGGCCTCGAGTGATCGCACGCTCATGCTGGCCGATGACTCGGGAAAGCTTCTGCAGCACCTCTTTTCCCGCGGCCGTGAGGTACAGCGCGTATTGCCGACGGTCGTCGGGGTTGGGGCGGCGCTCGACATAGCCCTGATCCTGGAGCTGGTCGACGAACGAGACCACCCGGCTAGGCAGCATTTGCAGCTGAGTGCTGAGAGCTTGCTGGCTCCGGCCGGGGGCAGCCGCGATCGCCCTCAGGATGCCGACTTGTGGCGGTGTCAAGTCGAGCGCCGCGGCGCGCTTGCTGAACTGTTCGGCAGCGTGCGCGCCCAACTGCGCGAGCAGGAACGCCACGCCGCCGTGATCACTGGCCGACGACATGCAGTCGATATTACATCAGCAAAATCATTCACTCGCTGAACGTTGCATATCTCGCACAATTGCGCCTATCGTTCAGAGCATGAGCGATTCAGCTCGATCCCGGTCGCCAGAAGGCGGCCCGCCGTTGGCGGTGCTGGCGGCCATATCATTCGTGCTCTTGGTCGGCGGCATCGCCATCGCCGTTGCGCTAGCCGGCGTGCCGCCGTCGCCGTTCGCGGCGGGCGCCTCGGTCAGCGACTTCTTCAGTACACATCGCAGTGCCGCGCAGGCAGCCGCGATGGGCGTCTGCGGTTCCTCGGTGACATTGGCCGTTTACGCCGCGACGGCCAGTGCCCGCTTGCGCCACTTGGGGGTCACTGCCGCTGGCGCGACGATCGCGCTGGCGGGCGGAATCCTGGGCGCCGGGGCACTCGGTCTTTCCGGCCTGGTGCTGTGGCTGCTGTCCCGCCGCGAGGTGAGCGCCGAGGAGCCGCTGGGGCGAACGGTCTACTACCTCGTGTTCCTCACCGGCGGACCGGCACACGTGGTACTGCTCGGCCTGCTCGTCGCCGGCATCGCGGTTCCCAGTCTGATCCTGGGCCTGCTGCCCAGAGCGGTGGCCTGGACAGGGCTCGTCATCGCTTCGGTGGCCGTGGTCACCGCGCTGGTGCTGGTATGGCCCCCGCTCATGGTTCTCTTGCCGATTGCGCGCATTCCCGGGCTGGTGTGGCTGATCGCCGCCGGCGGGCTGCTGCCGCTGCGGCGCCCTCACAGGACGGTCGCGTCGTGAAACTCAGCGTGAGCCTTACCAGCTACTCGTGGCCGGTCGTGGCAATCCGCGAACAGATCGCCGCACTGGCACAACGCCTCGACGACACCGCGGTGGACACGCTGTGGGTTGCCGACCATCTCATACAAGCCGACCCGGCCGCCGATCCGGGCGATCCGATGCTCGAGGCGTACACCACCCTGGGATTCCTGGCGGGCCAGACCACGCGGCTGCGGCTTGGCACGCTGGTCACGGCGGTGACGTTCCGTGCGCCGGCACTACTGGTCAAGGCCGCCACCACACTCGACGTGCTGTCGGGCGGCCGCATGTGGCTCGGCATCGGCGCCGGCTACAACCAGGACGAGGCCCGGGCGATGGGTCTTCACCTGCCTGCCACAGCGGTGCGGTTCGAATGGCTGACGGACTTGCTGCAACTCGCCTCTCACATGTGGCGGGGAAACGAGTCGGCGTTTCACGGCCGCCACGTGCAGGCAGAGCATCCGGTCGGACAACCGCAGCCGGTGAACGGACGCCTTCCGATCCTCGTCGGCGGGGCGGGGGAGCAACAAACGTTGCGGTTGGTCGCCGAATATGCCGACGCGTGCAACCTGTTCGACGTCGCCGACGGCGGTCAGACGCTGCGGCGCAAAGTCGATGTGCTGCAAGACCATTGCGCTCAGGCTGGTCGTCCGTATGAGCAAATCGAGCGCACGGTCACCACTGCATTCGACGGCGACACCGTCCAGTCGCTGGTCGATCGCTGCCGCCACCTCCACACGCTCGGCATGCAACACGCCGTGCTGATCACCCGTGGTCGCCCTTGGACTCTCGCGGATTGCGATGTCGTGGCAGCGGCGGCGGAGCAATTGGCGACCGTCAGTTAGGGGCGCTCACGTCCACGCGATGCAGATCCGGGCCCATCTCGATTCGCCCGTCGAACGCCGACGCCGCCTTGGCGCGCCAGTCGTCTTCCTGCCCGGGCGCCAGCGGCGGCACGTAGTGGGTGAGCACCAGGGTCCCGACCCCGGCCCGGGCTGCGGTGGCGGCGGCCTCTTCCACCGAAGAGTGGTAGTCGCAGATGTCGCGAATTCGCTGCTGCGCAACGCCTTCCAGCAGATCCTTGCGAATCGCCGTGTGTACCAATGCATCTGCACCTGATGCCAGCTCGTCGAGGGTGGCGCACGGCACGGTGTCGCCGGCCAGCACCACCGAAGTGCGTTCATAGCTGATGCGGAACGCGATCGTCGGCATTACCGGCCGATGATCGGTGGGCGCCACGGTGAGGCGCACGCCATCGCGGTCCCACACCAGACCCTCGACGTGCTCGCGCACGTCGACGCCCGGCGGTTCGGTGAGGTCGGCGTGGTGGGCGATGCGGTAACCGATGTCCGGGCCGAACGCCTTGAGGATCGCGTCCACGACGTCGGCGGTGCCCGGCGGTCCGATGATCGGCAACGGCGCCGGATCAGAGGCGAACGTCGTCACCCACCGTGTGATCAGCACGTCGCCGAGATCGGTGATGTGGTCGCTGTGCAGATGGGTCAGCAGCAATGCACTCAGCCCGTTCGCCTGGACACCGACGGCCGCCGCCCGTTGCAGCACACCGCGCCCGCAGTCGACGAGCATCGTGTGACCGCCTGCGCGAACGAGTGTCGACGGGCCTGCCCGGTGCGGATCGGGAACCGGGCTGCCGGTGCCGAGCAGGACGACCTCGATCATCTGCCAGGTATGACATACCGGCGTTACGAAGTCGAGGCTTTCGCACCCCGGCACTTCGCCCGTAGCCTAATGTGAATCACGTCACAGATGTGGAGGCGGCGATGCGGATCGCGGATGTGCTGCGGAGCAAGGGCTCCGCGGTGGCCACTATCAATCCCGACAGCACGGTCAGCGAGCTCTTGGCCGGGCTGGCGCAGTTGAACATCGGCGCCATGGTCGTCGTCGACGGCGACGATGTGCTGGGCATCGTGTCGGAGCGCGACGTCGTGCGTAAGCTTCATGAGCGCGGCAACGACCTTCTGGGACAACCAGTTTCAGAGATCATGACCAGCGTGGTGGTGACGTGCACACCGCACGACGCCGTCGACTCGCTGACCGTGTTGATGACCGAGAACCGGGTACGGCATGTGCCGGTGATCGACGACGGCCAGCTGGCCGGGATTGTCAGCATCGGTGACGTGGTGAAGACCCGCATGGACGAACTGAACGCCGAGCGCGAGCAGCTGCAGACCTACATCACCCGCGGATGACCACCGGCGTCCGGCCCGCGCCCAAGGCCGACGCCGGTGAAAAAGGCTAGCTCCAGGAGTATTCGGCCCGCAGCCGCGCGGCCACCCGCTCGAACGTCTCGCGCGCCAGGATGGCGCCCTCGCGGCGGATGCCTTCCTCGGGGACGTCGAGCACCCGGTCCAGCCGCACCCAGCTGGGCCGGCCGTCGTGATCCCAACTGCCCGGGCCGATGCCGATCCAATTCGGATCGTCGGCGTGATGCTCCTGGCTGGACAGCATTAGGCCCAGCAGCGTGGAGCGGTCACGGCCAACCACCAGCACCGGCCGGTCCTTGCCCTTCGACGGGTCGTCCTCGTAGACCACCCAGGTCCAGACGATCTCGCCGGGGTCCGCTCGGCCGTCCAGACTCGGGGAGTAGACGATCTTGCGGGCCCGGTAGGCGGTGGGCACGCTGTTTTTGGTCACCGGCCGCCCAGCGGTGATCTCTCGCACCGGCTCCGGCCCGCGAGCGAGCATGTCCAGGCCGATGCGAAGGCCTTGGGAGATCACTCGGGGGCCCTCGTTGAATACGAAACTTTCAAGCCGTCGCTGAAAGGTTTTCTGCAACGTCTTCCATGCCGACGCCATGGTTCCGAGGATAGCCAGGCGCAGCGATACCCTGGAGCGAGCCCGTTGACGCCTTCACCAGGAGATTCCCATCACTAGCTTCGCCGACCAGACGTTCACCGCGCCGGCGCAGATTCGGAACTTCTGCATCATCGCCCACATCGACCACGGCAAGTCCACGCTGGCCGACCGGATGCTGCAGCTCACCGGTGTGGTCGACGAACGCTCGATGCGCGCACAGTACCTGGACCGCATGGACATCGAGCGCGAACGCGGCATCACGATCAAGGCCCAGAACGTGCGCCTGCCGTGGCGGCTCGATGACGACGACTACGTGCTGCATCTGATCGACACCCCGGGCCACGTCGACTTCACCTACGAGGTGTCGCGCGCGCTGGAGGCCTGCGAGGGTGCGGTGCTGCTGGTCGACGCCGCCCAGGGCATCGAGGCGCAGACGCTGGCCAACCTGTACCTGGCGCTGGACCGCGACCTGGTGATCATCCCGGTGCTCAACAAGATCGACCTGCCGGCCGCCGATCCGGACCGCTACGCCGCCGAGATCGCCCACATCATCGGCTGTGAGCCCGCCGATGTGTTGCGAGTGTCGGGCAAGACCGGGGAGGGGGTGGCTCATCTGCTCGACGAGGTGGTGCGCCAGGTGCCCGCCCCGACCGGGGATCCCGACGCGCCGACGCGGGCGATGATCTTCGACTCCGTCTACGACACCTATCGCGGTGTGGTCACCTACGTACGCGTCGTCGACGGCAAGATCGTCCCCCGCGAGCGGATCAGGATGATGTCGACCGGTGCCACCCACGAATTGCTGGAAGTCGGCATCGTGTCGCCCGAACCCAAACCGGCCGACGGTCTGGGTGTCGGAGAAGTGGGCTACCTGATCACCGGAGTGAAAGACGTGCGCCAGTCCAAAGTGGGCGACACGGTCACGACGGCGCGCCACGGCGCCACGGCGGCGCTCACCGGTTACCGCGAGCCCAAGCCGATGGTCTATTCGGGGCTGTATCCGGTCGACGGCTCCGACTATCCGGATCTGCGCGATGCGCTGGATCGCTTGCAGCTCAACGACGCTGCGCTCACCTACGAGCCGGAGACGTCGGTGGCGCTCGGATTCGGTTTCCGCTGCGGCTTTTTGGGCCTGCTGCACATGGAGATCACCCGTGAACGGCTGGAGCGCGAGTTCGACCTGGACCTGATCTCGACGTCGCCGAATGTGGTGTACCGGGTGGTGAAAGACGACGGCACCGAGATAGTCGTCACGAATCCGTCGGATTGGCCGGAAGGCAAGATCCGCACCGTCTACGAACCGGTGGTCAAGACGACGATCATCGCCCCCAGCGAGTTCATCGGCACCATCATGGAGCTGTGTCAGTCGCGCCGTGGGGAACTCGGCGGCATGGATTACCTCTCGCCGGAGCGGGTGGAACTGCGCTACACGATGCCCCTGGGCGAGATCATCTTCGACTTCTTCGACGCGCTGAAGTCGCGCACCCGCGGCTACGCCAGCCTGGATTACGAGGAGGCCGGCGAACAGGAAGCCGACTTGGTCAAGGTCGACATCTTGTTGCAGGGCGAGGCCGTGGACGCGTTCAGCGCAATCGTGCATCGCGACGAGGCCGCCGAGTACGGCCGCAAAATGACCGGCAAGCTCAAGGAGCTGATTCCCCGGCAGCAGTTCGAGGTGCCGGTGCAGGCGGCGATCGGCTCGAAAATCATTGCGCGCGAGAACATTCGGGCAATCCGCAAGGATGTTCTGTCGAAGTGCTATGGCGGCGACATCACGCGCAAGCGCAAGCTGCTGGAGAAGCAGAAAGAGGGCAAGAAGCGGATGAAAACCATTGGTCGCGTGGACGTTCCGCAGGAAGCTTTCGTCGCTGCGCTGTCCACCGAGCAGCCCAAGAAATAGCGCGACCAGACAGAGAATCGCATTCCCCGGGCAATTTTGTGCGATTTTGTGTCTGCTCGCAGGAAACGTCGCTACATCGGCGCGTTCGCCGGCTGGAACACACCGGTGCTGTCGGCCTCTTCCTCCGCGCGGATCACATGCACCACGGCGTTGATCAACGCCAGATGGGTGAACGCCTGCGGGAAGTTGCCCAGATGCCGTCCGGTGCGCGGCTCGATCTCCTCGGCGTACAGATGCAGCGGGCTCGCGAAGCTCAGCAGCCGCTCGCAAAGGTGCTTGGCGCGGCTGACCTCGCCGATCTCCACCAGCGCTGACACCAGCCAGAACGAGCAAATGGTGAACGTGCCTTCCTCGCCGGACAGCCCGTCGTCGGTTTCCTCGACCCGGTAGCGCAACACCAGCCCGTCCTGGGTCAGCTCGTCGGCAATCGCCAGCACCGTGTTGCGCACCCGCGGGTCGTCCGGAGGCAGGAACCGGGTCAACACCACCAGCAGCAGCGATGCATCGAGCGCGTCGGAGCCGTAGCGCTGCACCAGCACGCCGCGGGAGTCCACGCCGTTCTTGAGCACGTCGGCCTTGATCTCCTCGGCGATTGCCCGCCACTGCTGGGCGTAGCTCTTTTCACCTTGCAGCTCAGCGAGTTTGGCGCCGCGGTCCAGCGCCACCCAGCACATGACCTTCGACGAGACGAAGTGCTGCGGCTCACCGCGCACCTCCCAGATGCCACGGTCGGGCTCGCGCCAGTGCTTGATCGCCTCTTCCACTTGATTTTTCAGCACCGGCCACAGCGTCTCGGGAATCTGCTCGCGCGATCTGGCGTGCAGGTACACCGAATCGAGCATGGTGCCCCAGATGTCGTGCTGGCGTTGGTTGTACGCGCCGTTGCCTATCCGCACCGGCCGGGCACCGTCGTAGCCGGACAGGTGGTGCAGCTCCTCTTCGACCAGTGTGCGTTCGCCGCCGACCGCATACATCACCTGAAGCGGGTGACGCTCACCGTTGTTCGCGCCGGACACGTCGGCGATGAACGAGAAGAAGTCGTCGGCCTCGCGGTCCAGGCCCAGGGTGTACAGCCCCCACAGCGCGAATGTGGAGTCGCGCACCCACGCGTAGCGATAATCCCAGTTACGTTCGCCCTGAGGCGTTTCCGGCAATGACGTGGTGGGCGCGGCCAGCAGCGCGCCGGTGGGCGAGTACGTCAAGCCCTTCAACGTCAATGCGCTGCGCTGCAAGTAGGACCGCCACGGGTGGTCGGGGAAGTCGCCGATGTTGATCCACTGGCGCCAGCACTCGCTGGTCTTCCACATCTTGTCGGCGGCCTCGTCGTAGGTCTGCGGCGCCGGGTGCTTGGACCACGAGAGCGCGACGAACACGTTGTCGCCCTCCTTGAGCCGCGTGCGGGCCCGCGCTTCGCGGCCCTCCAACCCGATCCGCAGGTTCGTCGTGAGCTTCAACTGCGGGTGCGAATCGGGGTCTCGCCGCCCGCGCGCAATCGCCTCGCCGTAGGCGGGACCGGAGTACTCCCAGGTGGCCCCGATGCGGTGGTAGTCGAACGACGGCTCGCAGTTCATCACCAATTCGACCGTGCCGCTGACGCAACGCACCGTGCGCAGCAGGATGTGTTCGGCGTCCCAGTCCATCGGGGTGCGACGGTGGGTGCGCGAGCGCGCCTCGATGTCATGCCACGGACCCATCACCAGCGCGTCGCGCACGATCAGCCAGCCGGTGTGCGTCTGCCATGTGGTTTCCAGGATCAGGCTGCCGGGCAGATAGCGCCGGGCCGCCGGCACCGAGACGCCGTACGGACCCAGCCGGAAATGGCCGGCCGCGCGGTCCAGGATCGCGCCGAACACGCTGGGAGAGTCGGGCCGGGGCACACACATCCATTCCACCGAGCCGCTGGAGCTGATCAAACAGGTGTTCTCGCAGTCGGACAGGAACGCGTAGTCGGCGATCGGCGGGAACGGGTTGCGCGTCGAACTGCTCTGGATGTAGGGCACCGGGCTGGTGGCAGAAAAGCGTGCCTCGTGTGCGTCTTCAGCCGGCTCGGCGCTCAGAACCATTTGCTCATCATCGGCTCTTTCTGCACTTTTCGTCTACTGAACCGCCGGAGAGCCGCGGCGCGCGAACGCCGGTGCGTGCTCGGGCAGCGGCCCGATGGCGACGCCGTATCCGGCGACCATGCCCAAGGCGGGCGCCTTGCTCATCATCCGCACGGCCAGCGGCGCTTTCGCGGTCGCGGTGTCGTCGGTGATCGTCGTCTCCACCACTTGGGCGTGGATCGCCCGCTGAACCGCCTGAACCAGAACCGTCGGCAGCCAGCGCCGGGCCTGCACCCTCGCCAGTGTCGTCGTATGGACGCGGCCTGTCAGCAGCGGCTCGGCCAGCACCGTCCCGGCGGCCACCGCGTCGGCCACCGCGAGGTTGATGCCCACACCACCGACCGGCGACATCGCATGCGCGGCATCGCCGATCAGCAGCAGGCCGTCGGTGTACCAGCGGTGCAGCCGATTCATCTGCACGTCAAGCAGTTTCACGTCGTCCAGTGAGGCGAGATCGCCGACGCGGTCACCCAGCCAGGGGATCAGCGCACCGACTCGGCCACGCAGTGCGTCGATACCTTCCGCGCGCAGCGCGGCGTCCGAACCCTTCGGGATGACGTAGGCGATCTGGTAGTAGTCGCCCCGGTCGATCACGATGCAGCCGTGGCCGGAGCGGAACACCCCGTTCAGGCCCGGCGGATCGTCGTCGTGCCGAGGCAACCGGAACCACCACACATCCATCGGAGCACCAAAAGCTCTGGGGTGCAGGTTCATTGACGAACGGAGGGTCGATGAGCGGCCATCGCAGGCCACGGTGAGCGCAGCCGCCATCTCCCTGGTGTGGCCGTCGGCGCTGCGGTACCGCACCCCACATACCCGGCCGCTGTGCAGCAGCGGCCCGAGTACCTCGGTGCTTCGCATCAGCGCGAATGTGGGCTCTTCGGCTGCGGCGCTTGCCAATAACTCGAGGAAGTCCCACTGGGGCACTAGCGCGATGTGTTTGTGGCGGCCCGGTAATCGGCGCAACACGATCTCGATCGGCACGTCCTGCAGTTGCATGTGGATGCTGTCAATGAGCCGGTGCGGCATCTGGTTGAAGCGGTCAGCCAGGCCGAGTTCGTCGAGCAGCTGCAGTGTGCTCGCGTGCACAGTGTCGCCGCGGAAGTCACGCAGGAAATCGGCGTGCTTTTCCATCACCACCACCGGCACGCCGGCGCGGGCCAGCAGCAGCCCGAGCACCATGCCCGCGGGGCCACCGCCGGCGATCACACATCCCGCTGACTGCGCGCTGGGCTGCACGCGGCCATCTTGGCATGTTGGCCGGGTGCAGAACCGACGCTTACGCTGAGCTGATGGCCGCTTTCCTCAGCTGGTGGGACGGCGTCGAGCTGTGGCTGTCCGGGCTGGGCTTCGTGCTGCAGACCATCGTCGTGATGCCGGTGGTGCTGGCGCTGGCCTACGGGGTGGCGATACTGCTCGACGGTGCCCTGGGGAAAGGCATCGAACTGCTCCAGCGGATCCGGCAGAGGAACTGAGCGCGATGCCCAAGTCGCGGGTGACATTGGTGCTGGTGATCCTGGTTCTCCTGGTGCTCGTCGCGTGGCTGCTCACCCGGTGACGTAGCTGTCGCGCTCGGTGCGCGCGCAGGTGAGGAACCTGTTAGCATTCGCGCCATGCACGCGACCCGGGGCAGCAAGGAGTGCTACGTGCTTGCACTTATTGCCATCGGTGAATGCGCTGTCGCAGACGTGCACTGTTGTCGATGAGCCCCTGCCCGCTTGCGGTTTGGTGTTAGCGGCCGTCGATCGGCTCACGCCCTGATGCGTCACCTTTCCGCAGCGGACCTTCTCCCTCCGTTCCCGCCTCGAAAGGTCTTCCATGCTGAGCATCACCAAAGCACTTCGATTGCGTCAGGCGGCCGCCCTCGCCGCCACGGCCGCGGTCTTGGCCGCATGCGGCGGCGGGTCCAGTGACGTCGCGGGCGACAAGGGTCCGTCGAATGCGCGCGCGACCCTGACGCTGGTTGCCTACGCCGTGCCCGAGCCGGGCTGGAGCAAGGTGATACCGGCGTTCAACCAAACCGACCAGGGCAAAGACATCGCGATCACCACGAGCTACGGCGCATCCGGCGACCAATCGCGTTCCGTGGTCGATGGCAAGCCTGCGGACATCGTGAACTTCTCGGTCGAGCCCGACATCACCCGACTGGTCAAGGCCAACAAGGTCAACAAGGACTGGAACGCCGACACCACCAAGGGCATCCCGTTCGGCTCGGTGGTCGCGCTGGTGGTGCGTCAGGGCAATCCGAAGAACATCAAGGACTGGGACGACTTGCTGCGGCCCGACATCGAGGTGATCACCCCCAGTCCGCTGAGCTCCGGGTCGGCGAAATGGAACTTGCTGGCCCCCTACGCGGCCAAGAGCAACGGCGGCAGAGACCAACAGGCCGGCATCGATTTCGTGCAGGAACTGGTGAGCAAGCACGTCAAGCTTCGGCCGGGTTCGGGGCGGGAAGCCACTGACGTGTTCCTGCAGGGCAGCGGCGACGTGTTGATCAGTTACGAAAACGAGGCGATCAACATCGAGCGGCAGGGCAAGCCTGTTCAGCACCTGATCCCGCCGCAGACCTTCAAGATCGAGAACCCGGTTGCAGTGGTGAGCACCAGCGCCCATCTCAAGGAGGCCACCGACTTCAAGAACTTCCAGTTCACCAAGGAGGCCCAGCGGCTATGGGCGCAAGCGGGCTTCCGCCCGGTCGACCCTGGAATAGCTCAGGAGTTCACCGCGGATTTCCCGCAGCCGTCGCAGAAGTTGTGGACGATCGCCGAACTGGGCGGATGGAGCAGCGTTGATACGGCGTTGTTCGACAAAGACAACGGCGCGATCACCAAGATCTACAAGCAGGCGACGGGATGAGGTTCAAGAGAGAACCGGAGGGGAATCGCGCATGACGACGGCGATCGACCCCAATCCGGAGGCGGTCCGGCCGGCGGTGTTGGAGCCGGAGCCGGCCGCACCCGGGCTGTTCTCCCGCGGCACGACGTCGCTGCGTGTCGGCGTCGCGACGCTGTGGCTGTCGGTGATCGTTCTACTGCCACTGGCGGCGATCGTGTGGCAGTCGGCCAAGGGCGGATGGCAGGCGTTCGTCACGGCAGTGACGTCGCCGTCGGCGATCGATTCGTTCCGGGTCACGTTGACGGTGTCGGCTGTCGTCACCGTGATCAACGCGTTTTTCGGGATAGTGGTCGCCTGGGTGTTGGTGCGTGACGACTTCCGCGGCAAGCGGCTGGTGGACGCGGTGATCGACCTGCCCTTCGCGTTGCCCACGATTGTGGCCAGCGTCGTGCTGCTCGCGCTGTACGGGCCGAACAGCCCGGTAGACATACATATTCAGCACACCCAATACGGCGTAGGGGTGGCGTTGCTGTTCGTGACGCTGCCGTTCGTCGTGCGGGCAGTCCAGCCGGTGCTGTTGGAGGTCGACCAGGAAGCCGAGCAAGCGGCGGCGTCGCTGGGTGCCAGCAGCTGGACCATCTTCCGTACGATCATCCTTCCGGCGCTGACGCCGGCGCTGTTTTCCGGTGCGGGGCTGGCGTTCTCGCGCGCGATCGGTGAGTTCGGCTCGGTGGTGCTGATCGGCGGCGCGGTGCCGGGAAAGACGGAAGTCTCCTCCCAGTGGATCCGGACGTTGATCGAGAACGACGACCGTACCGGCGCCGCCGCGATTTCGATTGTGCTGCTTGTTATTTCGTTTGTCGTATTGTTCGTTCTGCGGGCGCTCGGCTCGCGGGCGGCAAAGCGCGAGGAGTTGGCGGCATGACTCTGGCGCCTCCGGTGAAGTATCTGCTGCGGTTCGTCGCGCTCGCATACCTCGTCGCGCTGGTGGTCGTGCCAGTCGGCCTGATCCTGTGGCGCTCGTTCTCACCGGGCCTAGGCGAGTTCTTCAGCCAGATCACCACGCCCGCAGCGTTGTCGGCGCTGCAGCTGTCGCTTTTGGTAGTGGCGATCGTGGTGCCGCTCAATGTGCTGTTTGGTATCCCGACGGCGCTGGTGTTGGCGCGCAACAGGTTTCGTGGCAAGGGTGTGCTGCAGGCGATCATCGACCTGCCGTTCGCGGTGTCGCCGGTGGTCGTGGGTGTCGCGCTGATCGTGCTGTGGGGTTCGGCGGGCATATTCGGCTTCGTCGAGCGCGACTTGGGCTTCAAGATCATCTTCGGGCTGCCCGGCATCGTGTTGGCCAGCATCTTCGTCACGTTGCCGTTCGTGATTCGCGAGGTCGAGCCGGTACTACACGAGATCGGCACGGAGCAGGAGGAAGCTGCCGCGACGCTCGGATCCCAATGGTGGCAGACGTTCTGGCGGATCACGCTGCCGTCGATCCGCTGGGGCCTCACCTACGGCGTGGTGCTGACAATTGCCCGTACCCTCGGCGAGTACGGCGCGGTGATCATGGTGTCGTCCAACTTGCCGGGCACGTCGCAGACCCTGACACTGTTGGTATCGGATCGCTACAGCCGCGGCGCGGAATACGGCGCATATGCGATTTCGACGTTGTTGATGACCGTCGCGGTTCTGGTGCTGGTCGTCCAGGTTGTCCTGGACGCCCGGCAAGCGCGGGCGAGAGCTTAGGCCGGGCAAGGAGCGAAAGAATGACCGACGCAATCGTTTTGCGGGATGTGAACAAGCATTATGGCGATTTCGCCGCCCTCGACGACATCAACTTCACCGTGCCGGCGGGTTCGCTGACGGCGCTGTTGGGTCCGAGCGGTTCGGGCAAGTCGACGCTGTTGCGTGCCATCGCCGGGCTGGACCGGCCCGACACCGGCACCATCACGATCAACGGACGTGACGTCACCCACGTCCCGCCGCAACACCGCGGGATCGGCTTCGTGTTCCAGCACTACGCGGCGTTCAAGCACATGACGGTCCGCGACAACGTCGCCTTCGGCCTGAAGATCCGCAAGCGGCCGAAGGCCGAGATCGACAAGAGGGTCGACGAACTTCTGGAGACCGTGGGGCTCAGCGGGTTTCAGAAGCGATACCCCGGTCAGCTGTCGGGCGGTCAGCGGCAGCGTATGGCCCTGGCACGTGCGCTTGCGGTGGATCCGCAAGTGCTTCTGCTCGACGAGCCGTTCGGCGCGTTGGACGCGAAAGTGCGCGAGGATTTGCGGGCGTGGCTGCGTCGGCTGCACGACGAAGTCCACGTCACCACCGTTCTGGTGACGCACGACCAGTCCGAGGCGCTCGACGTCGCCGACCGCATCGCGGTGCTCAACAAAGGCCGCATCGAGCAGGTCGGCTCGCCGACTCATGTCTACGACGAACCCGTGAACGGGTTTGTGATGTCGTTTCTGGGCACTGTGTCTTCACTGAACGGAATCCTGGTGCGCCCCCACGACATTCGCGTGGGCCGCAACCCGGAGATGGCCGTGGCCACCAGCGATGGCACCGCGCAGAGCATCGGTGTGGTGCGCGCGACGATCGACCGAATCGTCTACCTCGGCTTCGAGGTGCGGGTGGAGCTGACGGCCGCATCGAACGGAGCGCCGTTCACCGCACAGATCACCCGCGGCGACGCGGAGGCGCTGGCGTTGAAGGAAGGCGACACGGTGTACGTGCGCGCGACCCGGGTGCCGCAGATCGCGGGAAGCGCCCAGTTGCCGCAGCCCGCCGAGGAGGAATTGGCGCAGGCCCAGAACGCCTAGGCCGCGACGCGGTCAGCTTCGGCCACTGTGGCATCGAAGCGGTCCAGCACTGTGGCGGCCACCAGTCGGTGTGCACCCAGCGGCTCAGCCATCGGGATGCCCCGGGAGGCAGCGTAATTGGCGACACGGTCGGTGATCCGGCCGTGCGCCAGAAACCACGGCGCGATGACCAATCGGCGAGCGCCCATCGCATGCAGTTGCTCAGCGGCATCGTCGAGGGCGGGGTGAGGGCCGGTCGCGAAGGCGGTGACGGCTCCCACCCAGCGGGTGCCCGCCGCGAGGGCCGGAGCGACAGCTGCGGTTCGCGCATTGGCCTGCGGCCGTGAGGATCCGACAGCGACGACGATCACACCTACCTCGCAGTCCCGCCGTGACACCCCGAGTTCGCGCACACGCCGACGCAGGACCTTGACCAGCCGTTGGTCTTCACCCAGCACATCGGCTTGGGATGCACCGGACTCAGCAATCAGCGAAGGGATGTCGACGCGTGCGTGGTACGCGTCCGCCAGCAGGAACGGCGCCACGACTGCGCGGGGCACGTCAGCGACAACGTCGCGCAGGTTGGGCGGCGACTGCTCGCAGAACGCCACGCGTACGTCGACACGACGCCGCTGCCGGCGAATCTCCTCGGCGACGGCATAGGTGTTCGCCGCCGCGCGGGGGTCGGCGCTGCCGTGTGCGGCGAGAACCAGAACCGGTGAACTCATGGAGAGTGCAGACCGCATTCGATCTTGCCCGTGCCTCTCCAGCGACCGCTGCGCGGATCGGAGCCGTCGAGCGGTTTGGCGGTGCACGGCGCGCACCCGATCGACGGATAGCCGTCGAACACCAGCGGATTCACCAGCACGTTGTGCGTTTCGATGTAGTCCTGCATGTCCTGGTCGGTCCACGCCGCCAACGGGTTGACCTTCACCAGCCCGAACGCCTCGTCGAACGTGACCAGCGGCGCGTTCGCGCGCGTCGGCGCCTCGACCCGGCGCAGTCCGGTGACCCATGCCGAGTAGCCGCGCAGCGCCTTGCCCAGCGGAACCACCTTGCGCAGCCGGCAGCACTCGTTGGGATCGCGAGCGAACAGATTCTTGCCCAGAAGCGCGTCCTGCTCGGCGACGGAATGCTCCGGGGTCACGTTGATCACATTGATGTCGTAGGCGTCGCTGACTGCGTCCCGCGTGCCGAGCGTCTCCGCGAAGTGATATCCGGTGTCCAAGAACAACACGTCGACACCTGGACGCACCTTGGCGGCCAGATCGATGAGGACCGCGTCCTGCATGTTGGAGGCGACCACATACTCGGTTCCGAAGGTTTCGTCGGTCCAGCGCAGCAGGTCGATCGCGTCGGCGCCCTCGAGCTCTTTCGCGCCTTGCGCAGCCAGTTCCCGTAGGTCAGTCTCCGTCGTCACACTCATTGGTGCTCTTCTCTCTTCGCGCAAGCGCTCATCGGTGCTCTTCTCTCTTCGCGCAAGCGCTCATCGGTGCTCTTCTCTCTTCGCGCAAGCGCTCATCGCAAATCCGCCTCGTCCGCTCGCATTGCCCATGTCGCGAAACGCTCGCCGTCGGATCTTTGTTTCACGAAGTTGCGCACCACCCGCTCGATGTAGTCTCCGAGCTCGTCGCTGAGCACCTTGTGCTGGCGCAGCTTGCGGCCGAAACCACTGTCCAGGCCGAGGCTTCCGCCGAGATGGACCTGGAATCCCTCGACGGGTCCGTCGCCGTCGTCGACCATCTGTCCCTTGAACCCGATGTCGGCGACCTGAATACGCGCGCACGAGTTCGGGCATCCGTTGATGTTGACGGTGATCGGCACGTCGAGTTGGGCGTTGATGTCCTCGAGCCGCTTCTCGAGATCGGGCACCAATACCTGCGAGCGGCCCTTGGTGTCGGCGAATGACAGCTTGCAGAACTCAATTCCCGTGCACGCCATCAGGTTTCGGCGCCAGTGCGGCGGGTTGGCCGGCAGGCCAAGCGCTTCCAATTGCTCGACGACCGTGGCGACTTGATTGTCGGGCACGTCGAGCAGAATGAGTTTCTGGTACGGGGTGAAGCGCACGCGGTTCGACCCGGCTCGCTCGGCGATGTCGGCGACCTTGGTGAGGATCGTGCCGGACACCCGGCCCGCGATCGGCGCGACACCAATGGCGTTGCGGCCGTTCTTCAGCTTCTGCACGCCGACGTGGTCGACCGGATGCTTGACCGGCTCGGGTGCTGGCCCGTCGATCAGCTTGCGCTTGAGGTACTCGGTCTCCAGAACTTCGCGGAACTTCTCGACACCCCAGTCCTTGATCAAGAACTTCAGCCGCGCCTTGGACCGCAGCCGGCGGTAGCCGTAGTCGCGGAACACCGAGGTGATGCCCTCCCACACGTCGGGCACCTCATCCAGGGGCACCCACGCGCCGAGCCGCTGGGCCAGCATGGGATTGGTCGACAATCCGCCGCCCACCCACACGTCGAGTCCGGGACCATGCTCGGGATGGTTGACGCCGATGAACGCGACGTCGTTGATCTCGTGGGCGACATCTTGCAGACCCGAGATCGCGGTTTTGTACTTGCGCGGCAGGTTCGAAAAGCTGGGGTTGCCGATGTAGCGCCGCACGATCTCGTCGACCGCCCAGCTGGCGTCGAGCACCTCGTCGAGCGATTCCCCGGCCAGCGGTGAACCCAGCACCACGCGAGGGCAATCACCGCAGGCTTCGGTGGTTTGCAGGCCGACCGCATCGAGCCGCCGCCAGATCTCCGGCACGTCTTCAATGCGGATCCAGTGGTACTGCAGGTTTTCCCGGTCGGAGATGTCCGCGGTATCCCGGGCGAATTCGGTGGAGATCTCACCGAGGGTGCGCAGCGCAGCGGAGGACAGTGCGCCCCCGTCGCAGCGGACCCGCATCATGAAGTACTTGGCTTCGAGGAGGTCGGCGTTCTCGTCGCCGGTCCAGGTGCCGTCGTAGCCCTGCTCACGCTGGGTGTACAGACCCATCCAGCGGAACCGGCCCCGTAGGTCGGTCTTGTCGATGCTGTCGAAGCCCGTCTTGGAGTAGATGTTGAGGATCCGGTCACGCACGTTGAGCGCGTCGTCGTCCTTCTTGAATTGCTCGTTGGCATTGAGCGGCTCGCGATAGCCGAGCGCCCATTGGCCTTCGGCGCGCGGCTTGCGTGCCGGTCGGGGCCTGGCCTCTGCCACCGGCTGTTGCTCTTCGCGCAAGCGGCTCATCGATGTCATCTTGGGTGGCTCCTCGTCAGAGCCGGCCTTGGGAAATGCGCGGAATCACCGGGGGGCTGTCCGGCGGCGCAGATCCGGCAGCCAGCTGAAGTTCAGGTTGGCGGGTCTACGACGTCAAGGCAGACAGCAACAGCTACAGACGCGCTTGAAGTCGACATGCCGCCGCGCTACCAACGAAACGTTGAAGTGCAGGCTGGCGACGGTCACGTGGGCCATTCTGCCACGAACGCCGGCGCGACCCCTAACCGGGCCAGATTTGCGATCAGGGTGAGCAAAAGGTGGCATGACATGCGCCGAAGTCGGCATGAGATTGTCGCTGCGGATTGGAGTCCGACCCGGCCCGGACGCATTGTTACGGTCGTTAGGTGGTCTCGTTTGCCGACTTGCGCGCAAACCGTGACAGTCGTACGACCGCAACAAACATGGTGATCTGATTGACCAGGAATCGCCTCGCTGTGCTGTTGAGCCTCGGAGCGCTCATCGGTTTTGCTTGCGCCGGCTACTCCCTGAACGTAACAGGAACGCGTAATCGGGCATGGATTGATTCCATGGTCGCGAGGCGCTGCTACCCGTTGCTGCCTATTCCGGACAACCAGGCGATGGGATGGTTCACCATCGTCTCCTCGAGCGTAGGTCTCGTGTGCATGTGGGGCGCACTGGGCATGGCCATGTGGAAGCGACGGTGGTGGGTAGTGGTTCCACTCCTGCTGTTGTGCGGCGTGCTCACATTGATCGGCTTCTTCTTCGTCAGATTCGGGCAAATCGACGTAACTCATCCGGCCAACGCCCTTGCTCCAGCGGACACCGGTGGTCTGCCGTGCGGAAGCGGATGAGATGAGCGGCACGGAAGCGGCTCGCTGGCTGACCAGGAACCGGCTCGCCGGACTTCTGGGGGTGGTGGCCGTCGCCTGCTTCATCGGCGCCGACCGAGCGCTACGGATATCCGGCGCGAACAACGATGCTTGGGACGCCGAGATGCTCCGGCGAAAATGTCACCCTCCCTGGCCGCCTGTGCCTGACAATCATGCGGTCGGCTGGTTCGCCGTCGTGTTATCTGCGATTTTCCATCTGCGCCTGGGCGGCACTCGGTGTGGCGGCCTGGAAGAGGCGGTGGTGGGTCATTGTGCTCGCCCTGGTGCTTGCTGCTGTTCTGACGGTAGTCGGTCTTTTCTTCCTGACCTTCGGTGCGCTAGAAGCTTCCCAGCCGCGCGACGCGCATTTTCCAGCTGACTCGTCAGGGGTCCCCTGCAGGAGCGCGTGGTGAGCCAGCTGACCCTTATTCGGCTGGCCGCACTATCGGCTTGCGTTGCCATCGCTAATGGCGCTGGCGCCTTGTTGTCGCTCGAGGTCTCCGGGAAGCGAGATCAGGCCTGGGAAGATGCCATGCGGGCCAGGCATTGCATCCCACTACTGCCACCGCCCGACAACCACGTAATGGGCTGGTTCACGGTCGTACTGTCCGGACTTTTCATCCTGCGCGTGTGGTGTTCGCTCGCGCTGGCGGTGTGGAGGAGACGATGGTGGCTGGTTGTGCCTGCGATTCTGCTCGCCGGCATGCTGACCGTCATGGGGTTGTTGATTGGAGGTTTTGGCGCGATGGACGCAAGCCAACCTCCCGGTGCTCGGCTTCCAGCCACCGCCACGAATTTCCCATGCGAAGGCGGATGACATGAGCGGCGACGAAATACGAATCGCGCCCGAGCAGGTCGCGTCTGCGGGTTCGACAGTCGCCGCCGAAGCGAATGAGGCCCGAACAGCCATTGCATCCTTATTCGATTCGGCAGAAGCGGCCGCCGCCGGCAACCGCGGCTTCGCGACGGGACCCAAACTTGTCGCCTTCAACGACGATTTGCGCGCTCGTTTCACATCGACCGTCGACGAGCTGGAAGGGACCGGCAACAAAATCGTCGCCGCCGCCCAGGCCCACCAAGCCACCGAGGTCGACAACGCGGAAGGCATCAGCCGCATCGCCACTGCCTTGAATGGGCTCGGCAGACTGGGAGCATGACGGGTCGGCCGTTCGGCATCTACATCCACGTGCCGTTCTGCGCCACGCGCTGCGGTTACTGCGACTTCAACACGTACACGCCCGCCGAGCTGGGCGGCGCCAACCCCGACGCGTGGCTGCACGCGCTGCGCACCGAACTGCGACTCGCCGCGGAAAAACTCGGCCCGCGCACCGTCGACACGGTGTTCGTCGGCGGCGGCACCCCGTCGCTGCTCGGAGCCGAGCGCCTCACTGCCGTCCTAGCGGCGGTCCGCGACAATTTCCGCCTCGCGACCGACGCCGAGGTGACCACCGAAGCGAACCCCGAGTCGACCTGCCCCCAGCTGTTCGACGCGCTGCTGGCCGCCGGTTACACACGAGTTTCTCTTGGCATGCAATCCACTGCGCCGCACGTGCTTGCAGTGCTGGACCGTACCCACTCACCCGGACGGGCTGTAGCCGCCGCACGCGAGGCGCGGGCCGCCGGCTTCGAGCACGTCAGCATCGACCTCATCTACGGCACGCCGGGGGAGAGCGACGACGACCTGTTGCGCTCGGTGGAGGCCGCCGTCGAATCGCATATCGACCATGTCTCGGCCTACGCGCTCGTCGTCGAGGACGGCACCGCGCTGGCCCGCCGCGTCCGTCGCGGCGAGATCCCCGCCCCCGACGACGACGTGCTCGCCCACCGCTACGAGCTGATCGACAAGCGGCTTTCCGACGCGGGCTTCGACTGGTACGAGGTTTCGAACTGGTCGCGCCCCGGCGGCGAATGCCGGCACAACCTCGGCTACTGGAACGGCGGTGAATGGTGGGGCGCGGGTCCCGGCGCGCACGGGTACGTCGGCTCGACGCGATGGTGGAACATCAAGCACCCCAACGCATACGCGCAAGCCCTGGCCGAGAACGCTTTGCCCATTGCAGGTTCCGAGCAGCTGGACTCCCGCGACGCGCACACCGAAGCCGTCATGCTCTCCATCCGGTTACGCAGGGGACTTCCCCTCGCGGTGCTCGACGACGGGGAGAGACAGCGAGCGCGGACGGCCGTCGGCGACGGGCTTGTGGTCCAAGAAGCTGACAGGCTGGTGCTCACCGACCGCGGCCGCCTGCTCGCCGACGCAGTGGTCCGCACCCTGCTTGTCTAGGCCTGCTGAGGCCGCACCTCATCCATGTCCAGCAGCCGCGCATGCAGCACCACGCGGTTGCGCAGCGCGGCCCGCACGGCCCGATGCAGCCCGTCCTCCAGGTAGACCACGCCCTTCCACTTGACGGCATGCGGGAAGAGGTCGCCGTAGAACGTCGAGTCCTCAGACAGCAGCCGGTCCAAGGCGAGCACCGTCGTCGTCGTGACCAACTCGTCGAGGCGGATCTGACGCGGCGGAATCTGTGCCCAATCGCGGTAGGACAAACCGTGATCCGGATAGGGCTTGCCGTCGCGGACGCCCTTAAAGATCATCCGCCATCACCATGAAGGGACAGGGTAGTCGCCCGCACTGTGAGCATCAGGCGCGACCAACGCTCGGCGCGAGTCGGCGCAGTTGAGCACCGTAAACTGAATGCCGCGGGAGGTGTAGAGCGATGGGAAATGCCGAAGATCGTCGTTTCGAAGTTCTGCGCGCCATCGTCGCCGACTTCGTCGCCACCAAGGAGCCGATCGGCTCCAAGACGCTCGTCGAGCGACACAATCTGGGCGTATCGAGCGCAACCGTCCGCAACGACATGGCCGTGCTGGAGGCCGAGGGCTACATCACCCAGCCGCACACCAGCTCGGGGCGCATTCCGACCGAGAAGGGCTACCGCGAGTTCGTCGATCGGCTCGATGACGTCAAGCCGCTGTCCGCCGCAGAGCGCCGCGCGATCCAAAGCTTCCTCGAGTCAGGCGTGGACCTCGACGACGTGCTGCGCCGCGCGGTCAGGCTGCTGGCCCAGCTGACCCGGCAGGTGGCCGTCGTCCAGTACCCGACGCTGTCCGCATCGACCGTGCGCCACGTCGAGGTGGTCGCGCTGACGCCGGCACGACTGCTGTTGGTGGTGATCACCGACTCCGGCCGTGTCGACCAGCGCATCGTCGAGCTCGGCGACGTCATCGACGAACACCAGCTCTCGCAGCTGCGCGAGCTGCTGGGCCAGGCGCTGGACGGCAAGCGGCTGTCGGCGGCCTCGGCGGCCGTCGCAGACCTGGCTTCGGAGCTCGGCGGACGCGGCACGCTCGGTGACGCGGTCGGCCGATCTGCGACAGTGCTGCTGGAATCGCTGGTCGAACACGCCGAGGACCGCCTGGTGCTCGGTGGCACTGCCAACCTGACCCGCAACACCGCAGATTTCGGCGGCTCGCTGCGGCCCATCCTCGAGGCTCTCGAGGAGCAGGTGGTGGTCCTACGGCTGCTTCAGGCACAGCAGGAAGCAGGCAAGGTGACGGTTCGCATCGGCCATGAAACAGAGGTCGAGGAAATGGCGTCGACCTCGGTGGTCACCACCACCTATGGCGCCGACGGCAACATCTATGGCGGCATGGGGGTGTTAGGACCCACGCGAATGGACTATCCGGGAACTATCGCTAGTGTCGCTGCGGTTGCCATGTATATCGGCGAGGTTTTGAGTCGCAGGTAGGACCCTGCGGCAGAGAGGGCTACAACAGCCGTGGCACGGGACTATTACGGGCTGCTCGGGGTGAGCAGGAACGCCAGTGACGCGGAGATCAAACGCGCCTACCGGCGGCTGGCCCGCGAACTTCATCCTGACGTCAACCCGGACGAGAACGCGCAGGCGAAGTTCAAGGAGATCAGCGTCGCCTACGAGGTGCTCAGCGACCCGGAGAAGCGCCGCATCGTCGACCTCGGTGGCGACCCGATGGAAAACGCCGCCAGCAGCAACGGCTTCACCACCGGTTTCGGCGGCCTGGGCGACGTGTTCGAGGCCTTCTTCGGCGGCGGGACCACCTCGCGAGGACCGATCGGTCGGGTGCGGCCTGGCGCCGACTCCCTGCTGCGCATGCGGCTGGATCTCGAGGAATGCGCCACAGGCGTGACCAAGCAGGTGACCGTCGACACCGCGGTGCTGTGCGACAAGTGCCACGGCAAGGGCACCAACGACGGGTCTGCGCCGGTGCGCTGCGACACCTGCGGTGGCCGCGGCGAGGTACAGAGCGTGCAACGGTCGCTGCTCGGCCAAGTGATGACGTCACGGCCGTGCCCCACTTGCCGCGGGGTCGGCGAAGTGATCCTCGACCCCTGCTACCGCTGCGGCGGCGACGGCCGGGTGCGCGCGCGTCGCGACATCAGCGTGAAGATTCCTGCCGGTGTCGGCAACGGCATGCGGGTTCGGCTGGCCGCTCAGGGTGAAGTGGGCCCGGGCGGGGGTCCTGCCGGCGACCTCTACGTCGAGGTCCACGAACAGCCGCACGAGGTCTTTCTGCGCGACGGCGACGATCTGCACTGCACCGTTTCGGTGCCGATGGTCGACGCCGCGCTTGGCACCGACGTGACCATCGACGCGATCCTCGACGGTCCAACGGCGATCACGATTCCGCCAGGGACACAACCGGGATCGGTAGTCACCATGCGCGGCCTCGGTATGCCGCACCTGCGCACCGGCGCGCGAGGTGACTTGCATGTCCATGTCGAGGTCACAGTGCCTACCCGGCTCGACCACCGCGACGCGGAGCTGCTGCGCCAGCTCAAGAAGCACCGCCGCAGCGACATCGCGGAGGTGAAGGCGACCAGCGCCGCGGCTAGTGGCGGCCTGTTCAGCCGTCTTCGCGAGACGTTCACCGGTCGCTGATTTGACGGACGCGCTCTTCTACGTCGACGCGCTGCCCGACGAGGGCGCTGTCGCGACGGTCGCGGGCGACGAAGGATTTCACGCCGCGACGGTCCGCCGGATCCGGCCGGGCGAACAGCTGCTCCTCGGCGACGGGGCCGGTGAGCTGGCCCGATGCGAGGTCTGCGACGTCGACCGGCGCGCGCTGCGTGCCCGGGTGCTGAGCCGGTGGAGCGTCGAGCCGGTGTCGCCCCCGGTGACTGTGGTGCAGGCAGTGCCGAAGTCCGAGCGCTCGGAGTTGGCCATCGAATCGGCCACCGAGGCGGGCGCTGATGCGTTCGTCGCCTGGCAGGCCACCCGGTGTGTGGCGCGCTGGGATTCCGGACGAGCTGACAAGGGCTTGCGCCGGTGGCGGGCAGTGGCCCGGGCGGCTGCGCGCCAGTCGCGGCGGCCGTACATCCCGCCGGTCGACGGACCGGTGTCCACCGCCGAACTGGCCGGCCGCATCGGCGCCGCGACTGTGCTCGTGTTGCATGAGTCGGCCGCGGAGACGTTGTCGGAAAAGCATGTCGCGCAAGCGGATTCGGTTGTGTTGGTGGTCGGCCCGGAAGGCGGGATCACCGACGCGGAGCTCGACGCGTTGACGGCCGCCAGCGGGGTTGCGGTCCGGCTGGGCCCGACGATCCTGCGCACATCGACCGCCGCTGCGGTCGCGTTGGGCGCGCTGGGCGTCCTGACGCCGCGGTGGGGCGGAAGTGGTACGTGAGGTGCGCTTGCCCGCGATCGTTCTCTGGGCGGACATCTGTCGCGGCGGTAGACTGGCGGATCATCGTCCATGACCGAAAGCAGGCTCTGGTAACCACGTGACGCCCCGCGAGACAAGCGCTGCCCCGACCGTTCGAAGCAGCATCGATGTTCCGCCCGATCTGATCGTGGGCCTGCTGGGCTCCGCCGACGAGAATCTGCGTGCGATGGAACGGCTGCTTTCCGCTGAGTTGCACGCTCGCGGCAACACGGTGTCGCTGTCGGGATCGCCTGCGGATGTCGCACTGGCTGAACGCGTGGTCACCGAGCTGATCGTTCTGGTGGCCGGCGGTCAGGTACTGACGCCGGATGTGGTGCGCCAGAGCATCACAATGCTGACCGGCGACTCGAACGAGTCGCCCGCCGAAGTGCTGAGCCTCGACGTCTTGTCCAGGGGCGGCAAGACAATTCGGCCGAAGACGCTCAACCAGAAGCGCTACGTCGACGCGATCGATGCCAACACGGTCGTGTTCGGCATCGGTCCGGCCGGCACCGGCAAGACTTACCTCGCGATGGCCAAGGCGGTCAACGCATTACAGACCAAGCAGGTCAGCCGGATCATCCTGACCCGCCCGGCGGTGGAAGCCGGTGAGCGCCTTGGCTTTTTGCCCGGTACGCTCTCGGAGAAGATCGACCCGTATCTGCGGCCGCTGTACGACGCGCTGCACGACATGATGGATCCCGAAGTCATCGGAAAGCTCATGAGCGCCGGGGTGATCGAGGTGGCGCCGCTCGGGTATATGCGGGGACGGACGCTCAACTCGGCGTTCATCATTCTCGACGAGGCGCAGAACACTACCCCCGAGCAGATGAAGATGTTTCTGACTCGTCTTGGCTTCGGCTCGAAAGTCGTTGTCACAGGCGATGTTACGCAGGTCGACCTGCCCGGCGGCGCCACGTCCGGGCTGCGAGCGGCGGTCGAGATCTTGGACGGCATCGACGACATCGCGGTGTCGGAACTGACGAGTGCCGACGTTGTGCGCCACAAACTGGTCACCGAGATCGTCGATGCCTATGCGCGGGCCGAGAGCTCGTCCTTGTCGATGAACCGCGCGCAGCGCCGCGCGGCCGGTGCGCGTGCCCACCGGACGCACTGATGAGCGCTTGCGCGAAGAAGAGACGGCACTGATGTCGATCGAAGTAGCCAACGAGTCGGGCCTCGACGTCTCCGAGGCTGAACTGATCAGCGTCGCCCGCTTCGTGATCGAGCGCATGAACGTCAATCCGGCCGCGGAGTTGTCGATGGTGCTGCTTGATCCGAACTCGATGGCCGACCTGCACATGCGGTGGATGGACCTGCCCGGGCCCACCGACGTGATGAGCTTTCCGATGGACGAACTGGAGCCTGGCGGCCGCCCTGACGCGCCGGAGCCGGGTCCGGCCATGCTGGGCGACATCGTGTTGTGTCCGGAATTCGCGGCCGAACAGGCGGCCGCAGCAGGACATTCGCTGGGGCACGAGCTCGCGTTGCTGACCATCCACGGGGTGCTGCATCTGCTCGGCTTCGACCATGCCGAGCCGGAGGAAGAGAAGGAAATGTTCGCCCTGCAGCGCGACCTGCTCGAGGAGTGGGTGGCCGAGCAGGTGCAGGCGTACCAGACGGATCGCCAGACCGAAAAGGACCGTCGGCTGCTGGACAAGTCCCGGTACTTCGACCAACCGTGAGCGGTCTGGGCGCGCTGCTGGGCGCGATCGTCCTGATCGCATTCGGCGGGCTGTTTGCGGCCATCGACGCCGCACTGAGCACCGTGTCGATGGCTCGGGTGGAGGAACTCGTCCGCGACGAGCGACCCGGCGCGGTGCGGCTGGCGCGGGTGATGAACGAGCGGCCCCGCTACATCAATCTCATTGTGCTGCTGCGGATCGCCTGTGAAGCGGCAGCGACGGTGTTGCTGGTGGCGTTCCTCTGGGACGACCTCGGGATGAAGTGGGGCCTGGTCGTCGCCGCGTCGCTGATGGTGGTGATCAGCTTTGTGGCCATTGGGGTGGCGCCGCGCACTCTCGGCCGCCAGCACGCGTATTTGATCGCGCTGGCGTCGGCCCTTCCGCTGCAAGCGATCTCGGTGCTGCTGACCCCGATCAGTAGGCTGCTGGTGCTGATCGGCAACGCGCTGACACCGGGCCGCGGCTTTCGCAACGGCCCGTTCGCGTCCGAGATCGAGTTGCGCGAAGTCGTCGACCTGGCGCAGCAGCGCGGCGTGGTGGCCGACGACGAGCGGCGGATGATCCAGTCGGTGTTCGAACTCGGCGACACCCCGGCACGCGAAGTGATGGTGCCCCGCACCGAGATGGTGTGGATCGAAAGCGACAAGAACGCCGGCCAGGCCACATCCCTGGCAGTGCGCAGCGGCCACTCCCGCATTCCGGTGATCGGCGAGAACGTCGACGACGTGGTCGGCGTCGTCTACCTCAAAGACCTTGTGCAGCAGACGTATTACTCGACGACGGGCGGACGCGACACCAAAGTCACGGAGGTGATGCGGCCCGCGGTGTTCATGCCCGACTCCAAACCGCTCGATGCGCTGCTGCGTGAGATGCAGCGCACCCGCAACCACATGGCGCTGCTGGTCGACGAATACGGCGCGATCGCCGGACTGGTGACCATTGAAGACGTGCTGGAGGAGATCGTCGGCGAGATCGCCGACGAATACGACACCGACGAAGTGGCGCCGGTCGAAGATCTGGGCGACAAGAACTTCCGGGTATCCGCCCGCTTGCCGATCGAAGACCTCGGCGAACTCTACGGAATCGAATTCGAAGAGGATCTGGACGTCGACACGGTCGGCGGCCTGGTGGCGCTCGAACTCGGCAGGGTGCCGCTGCCCGGCGCTGAAGTGACGTCGCACGGGCTGCGCCTGCGAGCCGAGGGTGGCCACGACCATCGCGGCCGCGTGCGAATCAGTACTGTTCTGGTCAGCCCGGACAAGCGGGAGGAGAACGACCAATCGTGACCGACGAGGACTCGAAGCTGGTGGTGCTTGCGCGGGCTGCGATGGCGCGCGCAGACGCGGGCAGCGGTGCGGCCGTGCGGGACGTCGACGGCCGCACCTACGCTGCTGCGCCCGTGGACCTGTCTGCACTGAGCCTCACCGCGCTGCAGGCGGCCGTCGCAGCGGCGGTATCCAGCGGAGCCGTGGGGTTCGAGGCCGCAGTGCTGGTGGGCGGGGACGCCGACGACCCGGGCATCAAGGCCGTGCGAGAACTCTCGGCCGACGCGGCGATCATCGTCACCGACCGAGCCGGAAATCCGGTGTAGCGCCGAACGTGAACCCAACGCGAAATTCCGGTGCATTTTCCGCCCTGTGCTCACGCTCGGTGAGGGGCCTTGATGGCTGAATTCCGTTCCGGCTTCGTTTGTTTCGTCGGGCGGCCGAACACCGGCAAATCGACGCTGATGAACCGGCTGGTCGGCGCAAAGGTGGCGATCACGTCATCACGCCCGCAGACCACCCGCCACACGATCCGCGGCATCGTGCACCGCGACGATTTCCAGATCGTCATCGTCGACACCCCGGGTCTGCACCGCCCGCGCACGTTGCTGGGCAAGCGGCTCAACGACCTGGTGCGAAACACCTACAGCGAGGTCGACGTCATCGGCCTGTGCATCCCCGCCGACGAGGCGATCGGGCCGGGCGACCGGTGGATCTTCGAGCAGATCCGGACGATGGCGCCGCACACCACGCTGATCGTCGTCGTCACCAAGATCGACAAAGTCACCAAGGGCCAAGTGGCCCAGCAACTCGCGGCCGTCGCCGAGTTCGCCGGCGACGCTGCCGCGGACATCGTGCCGGTGTCGGCAACCCGCGGCGACCAGATCGACGAGTTGATCGACGTGCTCGCGGCCAAGCTGCCCCCCGGCCCGGCGTACTACCCCGACGGCGAACTCACCGACGAGCCCGAAGAGGTGTTGATGGCCGAACTGATCCGGGAAGCCGCGCTCGAGGGCCTAGGCGACGAGCTGCCGCACTCGCTGGCCGTGGTGATCGACGAGGTGAATCGACGACCAGATCGTGACGATCTGATCGACGTGCACGCGATCCTCTACGTCGAACGCGACAGCCAAAAAGGCATCGTCATCGGCAAGGGCGGCACGCGGTTGCGTGAGGTCGGCACCGCGGCACGCATGCAGATCGAGAAGCTGCTGGGGACCAAGGTGTATCTGGATCTGCGGGTGAAGGTCGCCAAGAACTGGCAGCGCGATCCGAAACAGCTTCACAAGCTTGGCTTTTAGCTTCCCGCGAAGTCGACGACGGCAACCATCTTGGCGCCGTTCGACGCCGTTGCGAACCCGCCCGCGTTGTACGCGCAATCGGTGATGATCGCCCGGTGCGGCGGGCTGTTCATCCATGCGTCCAGCGCCGCCGCGACTGTGGCCAAAGCGCCTGTGCCCCAATAGACGATCTCACCGGTGCGCGTGGCCTGGGAGTAGCCCGCTTCGGCGATCCTGCTCTGCGGTGTCGAACCGTCCGAACCGGCATGGCCGTCGATTCCGGTCCGCAGCATGTCGTCGGCATGGCGCTGCGCGGCGGCGGTCAACCGGACATCGGTGCGCATCGTCGGGCATGCCGGCCGCTGGCCTTTGACGCCGTTGTACATGGCGGTGCCGAAGTCGTCTGCGACAGCGGGCGATTTGGCTAGACCACCGAAAATGACTAGCGCAGCACAGACCCAGCTGACCTCGGCGACCGTGCGCTTCATCGTCATGCTGCCTCGCAAACGGCTCGCTGCACTGCTCTAGCAAACCAGAATGCTAACCATGGGGCGATCGCGTTAAGGCGGGAATGCCTGAAATCGGCTACTACGCCGACACCGGAACGGCCCAGCCGTGGACACCCTCGAGCTCGGCGGCCAGGGAGACCAGCAGCTGCTAACTGCTCGACATCAACCGGCGGTGCATACCGGGTATGTCGGCTTGTGATGGGAAACTGAATCAATGCGGTTGTACCGGGACCGGGCGGTGGTGCTGCGCCAGCACAAGCTCGGCGAGGCTGACCGGATCGTCACCCTGCTCACCCGTGAGCACGGGCTGGTGCGTGCGGTCGCCAAGGGGGTGCGGCGCACCCGCAGCAAGTTCGGGGCGCGGTTGGAGCCGTTCGCCCACATCGATGTCCAGCTGCACCCCGGCCGCAACCTCGACATCGTCACGCAGGTTGTCTCCATCGACGCCTTCGCCACCGACATCGTCAGCGACTATGGCCGCTACACCTGCGCATGTGCGGTGCTGGAAACCGCCGAACGGCTGGCCGGAGAAGAGCGCGTCCCCGTCCCTGCGCTGCACCGGCTCACCGTCGGAGCCCTGCGCGCGGTGGCCGACGGAACGCGCCCGCGAGAACTGGTGCTGGACGCCTATCTGCTGCGCGCCATGGGAATCGCGGGCTGGGCGCCGGCGCTCACCGAATGCGCCCGCTGCGCCGCCCCCGGGCCGCACCGGGCGTTCCATGTCGCGGCCGGCGGCAGCGTGTGTGTGCACTGCCGGCCCGCGGGGTCGTCTACGCCGCCAGTCGGGGTGCTGGACCTGATGTCGGCATTGCACGACGGCGACTGGGACTACGCGCAGGCGGCGCCGCCGTCGCATCGCAGTCACGCCAGCGGGCTGGTGGCCGCGCACCTGCAGTGGCATCTGGAACGTCAGCTACGGACGTTGCCGCTGGTGGAACGCATCGATCGGGTGGATCGTGCAGTCGGCGACCACGGGGTGGCGCTGTTCAGGCAGGATATGGCGCGTGATTCGGGGAGCTGAGCGCAGGCGCAAGGCCAAATTCCCGCAACTGCCGCCGGCGCCTGACGACTATCCGACTTTCCCCGACAAATCGGTATGGCCGGTGCCGTTCCCCGAGCTGCCGCCTGCGCCAGGCGGTGGACCGAGACGGCCGCCACAGCACACGTCCAAAGCCGCAGCACCGCAGATCCCCGCCGACCAACTGCCGCGGCACGTCGCGGTCGTCATGGACGGCAACGGCCGCTGGGCCACACAGCGTGGGCTGCACCGCACCGAGGGGCACAAAATGGGTGAGGCGGTGCTCATCGACATCACGTGCGGAGCGATCGAGATCGGAATCAAGCACCTCACGGTCTACGCGTTCTCCACCGAGAACTGGCAGCGCAGCACCGAGGAGGTGCGCTTCCTCATGGGCTTCAATCGCGAAGTGGTACGGCGCCGGCGGGAGAACCTCAACGCGATGGGGGTACGGATGCGCTGGGTCGGTTCGCGGCCGCGCATGTGGCGCAGCGTGATCAAAGAGTTCGAGATCGCCGAACAGATGACGCTGCACAACGACGTCATCACCATCAATTACTGCGTCAACTACGGTGGTCGCACCGAAATCGTCGAAGCCACAAAGGAAATCGCCCGGCTGGCCGCGGCCGGGCGGATCAATCCCAACAGGATCACGGAAGCCACCGTGGCCAAACACCTTCACCGGCCTGACATTCCGGACGTCGACCTGTTCATCCGCACATCGGGGGAGCAGCGGGCAAGCAACTTCATGTTGTGGCAGGCGGCCTACGCCGAGTACGTGTTCCAGGACAAGCTGTGGCCCGATTACGACCGGCGGGATCTGTGGGAGGCTTGCGAGGAGTACGTCCGTCGCAACCGGAGATTCGGTCGAGCGTAATGACGCTGCAACAGCGGTTGCGCGACGTGCTGTCCGGCGTGCTGTCGGTGCGCGAGGAAGACGACGGCGCGTTGACGGTTCAGCACGACGGGACGTTGGCGTCGCTGCGGGTGGTCAACGTTGCCGAGGGCCTGGAGTTGGTGTCGCTGTCGCAGATCTTGGCGTGGGACATCCCGCTGGGCCGCGGTGTCCGGGCCAAGATCGCCGAACATGCCCGCGACACAATGCTCGGCACGGTCACGCTGATCGAGAAGAAGCGGATCGGAGAAGTGTTGCTGCGCTACAACTTTCCGGGTACCGGCCTCACCGACGAGGCACTGCGCACGTTGATCCTGATGGTGCTGTCCACGGGCGCCGACGTGCGTCGCGCGTTGACCGGTTAGCCTCGGGCGCAGGAGGCACAGGTCCCGAAGATTTCGATGGTGTGGCTTGCCTCCGAAAAACCATGCGCGGCAGCCACTTCGGCTGCCCACGCCTCGACCTGGCCGCCTTGAACCTCGACCGTGAACCCGCAGGCGCGGCACACCAGATGGTGGTGGTGGTGCGTCGAGCAGCGGCGGTAGACGGACTCGCCGGTGTCGGTGCGCAACGTGTCGACGGCGCCGGCCGCCGACAGCGACTGCAGTGTGCGGTAGACGGTGGTCAGGCCGATCCCTTCGCCGCGGCGGCGGAGTTCGTCGTGAATCTCCTGGGCGGAGCGGAAGTCGTCGAGGGACTCCAGGAGGGCGGTGATCGCTGCGCGTTGCCGAGTACTGCGCACCCCGGCGCCGGTCACGTCGTCTCCTCGGCGGCATGGGTGACCGCGGCGGTGACAATGTGCGCCAAATGCTGGTCGACCAGCCGGTAGAGGACCTCGCGGCCGGATCGTTCACCTTGCACCACGCCCGCGGCCTTGAGAATCTTCAGGTGCTGGCTGACCAGCGGCTGCGGTACCCCGAGCGCGTCGACAAGCTCGTGCACACAGCGCTGCGACTCCAGCAGCTGCAACACGATCGCAATGCGCACGGGGGCAGCCAGCGCCCGCAGAATGTCGCCGGCGGTGTCGAGCACATGGCGCGGGGGCAGCTGACCCGGCGCTTGTCCGTGCCGGTGTTGCTGATGCGCTTGCGCCAAAGTGGAAACCGTTTCCATTAGTGGTCAGGTTACATGCGAGACGACGCATGCGACAGCGGGTTGGGCGGCCCGCTTGGCGCAGCGCGCGGCCGATTACGCTGGCTACCCGTGGCATCCGTGATCGATACCGTCGTCAACCTGGCCAAGCGCCGCGGGTTGGTGTACCCGTCCGGCGAAATTTACGGCGGCACGCGGTCAGCGTGGGACTACGGCCCGCTCGGTGTCGAGCTCAAGGAGAACATCAAGCGCCAGTGGTGGCAGGCGGTGGTCACCGGCCGCGACGACGTCGTCGGCATCGACACCTCGATCATTTTGCCGCGGGCGGTCTGGGTGGCCTCGGGACACGTCGAGGTCTTCCACGATCCGCTGGTGGAATGCCTGAACTGCCACAAGCGGCATCGCCAGGACCATCTGCAGGAGGCCTACGCGGCCAAGAAGGGCCTGGCGGACCCCGAGTCGGTGCCGATGACCGAAGTCGTCTGCCCGGATTGCGGAACCAAAGGCCAGTGGACCGAGCCGCGTGAATTCAACATGATGCTCAAGACCTACCTCGGGCCCATCGAAACCGAGGAAGGCCTGCACTATTTGCGGCCCGAGACCGCCCAGGGCATTTTCGTGAACTTCGCGAACGTGATGACGACGTCGCGCAAGAAGCCGCCGTTCGGAATCGGCCAGATAGGCAAGAGCTTTCGCAACGAAATCACGCCGGGCAACTTCATCTTCCGCACTCGCGAGTTCGAGCAGATGGAGATGGAGTTCTTCGTCGAGCCGCACACCGCGCCGCAGTGGCACCAGTATTGGATCGACACCCGGCTGGAGTGGTACGTCGACCTCGGTATCAAGCGGGACAACCTGCGGCTGTTCGAGCATCCCAAAGACAAGCTGTCGCATTACTCGGACCGCACTGTCGACATCGAGTACAAGTTCGGGTTCCAAGGCAACCCGTGGGGTGAACTGGAAGGCATCGCCAACCGCACCGACTTCGACTTGAAGACGCACGCCGAGCACTCGGGCGTCGACCTGTCCTACTACGACCAGGCCACCGACACTCGCTACACCCCCTATGTCATCGAGCCGGCAGCAGGGTTGACGCGGTCGTTCATGGCCTTCTTGATCGACGCCTACACCGAGGACGAGGCGCCAAATGCCAAGGGCGTCATGGAGAAACGCACGGTACTGCGACTGGACCCGCGGCTCGCGCCGGTGAAGGCTGCGGTGCTGCCGCTGTCGCGGCACGCCGACCTGTCGCCGAAAGCGCGCGACCTGGCGGCCGAACTACGCAAACACTGGAACGTCGAATTCGACGATGCCGGTGCGATCGGACGGCGGTACCGTCGGCAGGACGAGATCGGCACACCCTATTGCGTCACAATCGATTTCGACACGCTCGACGACAACGCCGTGACCGTGCGCGAACGTGACGACATGACGCAGGACCGGATCCCGATCGACGCGGTCGCCGACTATCTGGCCAAGCGGCTGCGCGGCTGATTTATCTGGCGCGAGCGTGCGGGTCTGTACGGCGACACGCCGGTCAGAACCGTGCCGGCGCGCACGCTCGCGGTCGCACAGAGGGGTCAGAACCGGCCGCCGCCGCCGAAAAAATCGCCCGAGTTGCTCGCCGACCCACCGAATCCGGTCGAGCTCCAGCCGCCGAACCCGCCACGCAGCGCCCCGCTGAGGATGTTGCCGATGATGATGCCGCCGATCATCGCCCCCATGTCCGAACCGCCGCGGCCGAACCGCCCCGAGTAGAGCCGCTGGGCGTTCTGCACGTCGGCGTTGGCCAGCGACTGCGCCTGCGCCGCCAGCATCGAGGCGCCGTTGGCGTACGCAATTGCCTCATTTAGGTCGGTCGCGCGAATGGCCTCGGCCGACTCGAGTTGCCGAAGGGCCTCCGAAAGCCGGGTTCGGGCCTCCGGGCCGATGCTGCCGCGGCGGGTGTCGATGTAGTCCGACACCGCACGCACCCGCGACTGCGCGGTGAACAGTGCCTTGTCGAAAGCCCGGGAGAGTCGTTCGGCCGCCACGCGCTCCTCGGCGACGCTGGCCAGCAGCCGGTCGAGCTCGGCGTCGGCCTTGGTGAGTTGGGTGAACGCACCGAGCGGGTCGGCCGCGCCCCGGGCTTGTGCGGTTTCGACGGCGGTGACGGCGGCACTGCGGGCGGCTGAGAGTTCAGTCGCGTGCGGGACGTTGCCTTCGCGAAGTTGCGTGTCTGCTTGCGTGATGCCGTTCTGAATGTCGGCAATCGCCGACGGCAGCATCGCCGCGGCGCGCTTGATGTCACTTTCTGCTGAGTCCACGGCGTCGAGCAGCGACCGGGCTTGCGCCAGCGCCGACTCGGCTGCGCGCACCGTGTCCACCAGCTCGGCCTGCCGGCCCGCGACCGGACGCGCCGCCAATTCCCGCGCGCGCGTGATGTTCTGCTCGGCGAACTTCAGACGCTCCTGAGCCGCGGTCACATTGCCGGACACCGAAGCCAAAGCAGCACTGTCGAATTCCGTGCGCAGCGCGGCCATCTTCTGCTCGGCCGGCGCAATTCGGGCCGTGAGCTCGACGAGCTGCTGGGTCAACGTGTCGAGTTTGTCCGGGGCATTGATCACCAGGTCGCGCAGCTGCTCGAACGCCTCCTTCTGTGCGTCGAGTTCACGGTCGGCCTGAGCGGCGGAGACGATCACCCGGGTCAGCAGTTCGCGGCGCTGCGCCGGCGTTTCGGGAATCGCGTCGTCGAGTTGCTGGCGAACCGCAAAAGCCTGTGCCAGAGCTGCTTTAGCGTTGTTGACAGCACGCGTGAAGGGCTCGGTCCTCTCGGGCCCGAATTCCTCGATCGCCAAAGCCAGCTCGTTCTCACTGCTGCGCACGGCGTTGTCGACGTCGACCACCTTCTCTTTGGAGAGGTCGTCGAGCACGTCGATCGACACCGAATCGAGTAGATGCGGGTTCGTCGCGTCGATCCGGCGTGCAGCGGCGAATTCGGCCGCACGCCTGCGGCGCCGGCGCCAACGCATCAACGCCATCAGCACCGCCAAGGCGACCACGATGAGGCCTGCCACCACAATCAGCGTGCGCCACGAGAACGACGACTTCCCCGTCGTGCCGAGGCCGTTCGCGGCGGCCACCGCGGCGCCTGCCCAGTCGTCGTCGCGCAGTGCCGGTTCGATCTGATTGCGCCGGATGTCGTCCACCCGGCTTGCGCTGACATTCTTGACGCTTTCGGGTACCAGGAACGCGTACGCCCGGTCGACGGTCGCGATCGCCAGGATGGCGTCGAAATCGCCGAGATCGCTTGTCCTATAGGTGCTTTTGGCCCAGTTCTCGGCACCAAGGCCGGCGAAGTCGTCGACGTAGACCACCCACAGGCGAGTTTTGCGGTCGCTGTAGAGCGTGTCGATCGCGGCCTGCACCTGCGCGCGCTGAGTAGTAGTGAGCGCATCCGCGCGGTCTGTGACGTAGCCCGGCAGGCGGAACGGCGGCTCTGCGACGGCGTGAGGTGCGACGAGCACGGTCGCGGCCAGGACGGCGAGCAGGACGCCGACCAGACGGGCACCGACGCCGAGGAGGCGGACAGAGCGCATGGTGGCCAATCTAGTGAACGGTGCTGGCAGACTGTGGCTCGGTGACCGCGAACGAGTACGACTACACCGCGCACGACCGCGAGCGGATGGTGGTCGAGGCGCCCAAACAAGCTGCGCTGCCCGGCACCCATGCCGAACACCGCACCGACTTCGCCCGGGACCGGGCCCGCGTCCTGCACAGCGCTGCGTTGCGCCGATTGGCCGACAAGACGCAGGTGGTCGGGCCGCGCGAGAGTGACACACCGCGCACTCGCCTCACGCATTCGCTCGAAGTGGCCCAGATCGGTCGCGGAATGGCGGTCGGCCTGGGCTGCGATCCGGATTTGGTCGACCTGGCCGGCCTGGCCCACGACATCGGCCATCCGCCGTACGGGCACAACGGCGAGAAGGCGCTCGACGATTTCGCAGCCGAGTACGGCGGCTTCGAGGGCAATGCCCAAAACCTGCGGATCCTGTCGTGTCTCGAGCCCAAAGCCCTTGACGCCCAAGGCAAAAGCGCCGGGCTGAATCTGACGCGGGCCGCGCTGGACGCCGTCACCAAGTATCCGTGGCTGCGACGGCCGGACGTACGCAAGTTCGGTGCGTACGCGGAGGACGCCGACGTACTCGCGTGGGTCCGCGACGGCGCCCCGCCGGACCGGCCCTGTCTGGAGGCGCAGGTGATGGACTGGGCCGACGACGTCGCATATTCGGTGCACGACGTCGAGGACGGGGTGATCTCCGGCCGTATCGACTTGCGGGTGCTCGCCGACGACGACGCGGCGGCTGCGCTCGGCCGGCTCGGCGCCGGCGAGTTCGTGGGCCTGTCGGTCGACGACCTGGTCGCGGCGGCCGACCGGCTGTCGCGGCTGCCGGTGGTGGCTGCGGTCGGCAAATACGACGCCACCCTGGCCTCGTCGGCGTCGCTCAAGCGGCTGACCAGCGAGTTGGTGGGCAGGTTCGCGTCCGCGGCGATCGCCGAGACCAGGAAGTCCGCGGGCGACGGGCCGCTGGGCCGCTACGAAGCCGACCTGCTTGTGCCGGCCCTGGTCCGGGCCGAGGTTGCGGTACTGAAAACCCTTGCGCTGCAATACATTATGTCAGATCCGCGCCATCTGCAACTGCAGGAGCGGCAGCGAGAACGCATCCATCGGGTGGCGCAGTGGTTGCTCGCCGGCGCACCGGCCACACTCGACCCGCTGTTCGCGCCGATGTTCAACGCCGCGGCCGACGACGGCGCGCGGGTGCGGGTTGTCGTCGACCAGATCGCGTCGTTCACCGAAGGCCGCATTGAGCGTCTCGAGGCGGCTCTAGACTGAGCCCCGTGGCAGGGCGCATCTCGGATCGCGACATCGCCGCCATCCGCGAACGCAACCGCATCGACGAGGTCGTGGCCGACTACGTGCAGCTGCGTCGGGCCGGCGCAGACTCGCTGAAGGGGCTGTGCCCATTCCACGACGAGAAGTCGCCGTCGTTTCATGTCCGCCCCAACCACGGCCACTTCCACTGCTTCGGCTGCGGTGAGGGTGGCGACGTCTACGCGTTCGTGCAGAAGGTCGAGCACGTCACGTTCGTGGAGGCGGTCGAGCGGCTGGCTGACCGGATCGGCTACACGATCGCCTACACCGGCGCCCCGTCGGCCGTGCAGCGGGACCGGGGCAGTCGCAGCCGGCTGATCGCCGCGAACGCCGCAGCGCAGGAGTTCTACGCCCAGGCGCTGCAGTCCGACGAAGCCGCACCTGCTCGGCAATATTTGTTGGATCGCAATTTCGACGCCGACGCGGCCCAGCGCTTCGGCTGCGGCTTCGCCCCGTCGGGCTGGGATACGCTGACAAAACACTTGCTGCGCAAGGGCTTTGAGTTCAAGGAGCTCGAGGCGGCCGGATTGTCACGTGAGGGGCGCCGCGGGCCGATGGACCGGTTCCACCGGCGGCTGCTGTGGCCCATCCGCGCCAGCAGCGGCGAAGTCATCGGCTTCGGGGCGCGCCGGATTTTCGACGACGATCCGATGGAGGCCAAGTACGTCAACACCCCCGAGACCGTGCTGTACAAGAAGTCGGCGGCGCTGTTCGGCATCGACCTGGCCAAGCGCGATATCGCCAAAGGCCACCAGGCCGTCGTCGTCGAGGGCTATACCGACGTGATGGCGATGCACCTGGCCGGCGTCACCACCGCGGTGGCGTCCTGCGGCACCGCCTTCGGCGACGAACACCTCGCGATGCTGCGCCGACTCATGATGGACGACAGCTTCTTTCGCGGTGAACTCATCTACGTGTTCGACGGCGACCAAGCCGGTAAGGCGGCCGCGCTCAAGGCATTCGACGGTGAGCAGAACCTGGCGGGGCAGTCGTTCGTCGCGATCGCGGCCGACGGCATGGACCCGTGCGACCTTCGGCTCAAGGCCGGTGACGGTGCGCTGCGCGACCTGGTCGCCCGCCGCACACCGTTGTTCGAGTTCGCGATTCGCTCCGCGCTGGCCGAAATGGACCTCGACAGCGCCGAGGGGCGGGTCGCCGCGTTGCGCCGGTGCGTGCCGATGGTGGCCCGGATCAAGGATCCGACGCTGCGCGACGAGTACGCACGCCAGCTCGCGGGCTGGGTCGGTTGGGACGACGTGGCGCAGGTGATCGGTCGGGTGCGGGAAGAGGCGCAGCGGCGGGGCGGAGCGGTACGGCGCGAGTCGCGGCGGGCAGCGGCCTCGAAGGCGTCGCCGTCGACGTCCGCCGAGCGCCCCAATCCGCGGGATCCCACGCTCTGGCCGCAACGCGAGGCGCTCAAGTGTGCGCTGCAATATCCGGCGCTTGCCGGGCCGGTGTTCGACACCTTGCCGGTCGAGAGCTTCACGCATCCGGGCTATGCGGCAGTGCGCGCGGCGATTGCCGGTGCGGGCGGCACGTCGGCCGGCCTGACGGGTGCGGCATGGATCGACGCGGTGCGCCAGCACGCCGACGGCGCGGCCACGCTGGTCAACGAACTCGGGGTTGAGACGATTCGGGTTCACGACGACGAGAAGCTGCCGCGCTACATCGGCGGGGTTTTGGCGCGTCTGCAGGAAGTGTGGGTCGGTCGGCAGATCGCCGAGGTGAAGTCGAAGCTGCAGCGGATGTCGCCGATCGAGCAGGGCGATCAGTACCACGCGTTGTTCGGCGAGCTGGTCGCGATGGAGGCCTACCGGCGCAGCTTGCTCGAGCAGGCAAGCGGAGACGGCAACGACCTGACCGCTTAGACGTCAGCGGCGAGCCTCTTGGGCTTCCGGCTCCAACACGATCGTGGTCTCGTCGATTTCGGTCAGCGTCACCATCCGCGGGTCGGGCGAGAGGCGGTCGGCGATCTTGCGGCGACCCGCGTCGATCATCGTCTTCGCGGCGGGGCTGCCGGTCACGGCCTTGTAGGTGCCGACGATCTGCTCGTAGCGGCGGCGGCCGGCCTTGGTGCCCAGCACGTAGCCCGCGGCCAGTACGACGGCGTAGCGGATCACAGTGGTCCCCTCCATCACCTTGTGCGTTCAGACCATCCTGCCTGAGGACTGGCGCGTCTTGGCACTGGACTGCCCTCGTACGCTAGAGTCAGCCAGCGTTGCGCGGGTAGGTCCGCGTGTGCGAGCGATCCCCTGTAGCTCAATTGGCAGAGCATTCGGCTGTTAACCGAAGGGTTGCTGGTTCGAGTCCAGCCGGGGGAGCCAGGTAAGCCCGCGCCTCCGGTCACGTTCATGGGCTTGGAAGTCCCGCAAACTCCACGCATGTGCTTGGCGCGCGCGAATTGACGGCCCCCATAAGGCGACCCGTCGAGCAATTTTTGCGAACCTCCAGCGAATCATCGGTAACGTCAATACACTGATCGCGCGCAACCAGCTGCCATTTAGCTGGCAGCTCACCAGCGCGCCATCGTTGGTCATCATTACCAAGGGGAGACACCGTGATTCGCCAGATCGTCATCGCAGCCTCGACTGCAGCCGCCATTGCTGGTATCGGCATCGGCGCAGCGTCGCCCGCCATTGCCGACGGACCTTACGCAAACTGCACGCAGGCCCACAAAGACGGCCGATACAACATTCCCAAGGGCGATGACGCTTACGACCCGAAGCTCGACCGTGACGGCGACGGCTACGCCTGCGAGCCCAAGCGCAACTAGCTGATGCCCAGACTGTCAGCGGCCGGATGGGCGGTCGCGGCGACAGCGGCCGCCCTGCTGGCTTCGCTGCAGCCGGCCGCCGCGAGGGCCGACACCGTCACTCCGACCGCGGTCGTCTTGAAGGTCGTCGACGGTGACACTGTCGACATCCGCGACGACGTACGCGGTCGGCTGCGGGTCCGACTTCTGGGGATCGATACCCCGGAAACCAGCAAGCCCGGATCTCCGGTCGAGTGCTGGGGACCTGAGGCTACCGAGTTCGCGAAGGCCAATCTGCTCGGGCAACGCGTTGCCCTGGTGGCCGACCCCACCCAAGACCGCACCGACAACTACGGCCGGACCCTGGCATATCTGGTGAAGCCCGACGGCTGGGATTACTCCGTGGAAGCGGCGCGCGCCGGCGCGGCACGCTCGTATGTCTTCCACGGCAACCCGGTCAGCCACTTCGATGCCATCGCTGCAGCAGAGACCGAAGCACGAAACGCCCAACGCGGGCTGTGGGGACCGCCCTGCTACGGCAACACGTCGGCGACGGGAACCGGCGCGCAGTCCGCACCGCAATCTCCGTCGGCCCCACCGCCGGCGCCAGCCGCATCCCTGCCGACGGCTCCCTCAGGCAATGTGTACTACCGCAGCTGCGCCGAAGCCCGTGCAGCCGGCGCAGCGCCCCTGCTCAGCGGCCAGCCTGGCTATCGGTCAGGTCTCGACGGCGACGGCGATGGCGTCGCCTGCGAACGATGAGGCGGCCCAATCGCGAGTAACCTGTGGTGCCATGAGCGACAGGGGCCGCAGCTGGGAATCGCCCACACCGCGCGGGCGGGAGTCCAATCCCGCACCGCCGAACATGAAATTCGCGAAAGCCTTCGTGATCTTCGCGGCCGTGTTCGCCATCTGCATGGCCGTCTATCTGGGACTCGGCTTCGCCGGCGTGATCTAACCGCCGGCATGCTGTAAACGGCGTCAGGCGACCAAGGCCCAGCTGTCGCCCTTGCAAATCAGCGCGCGCCCGTCGCCCGTCTGCGCCATCGCGCCGCCCGGAAATCCGGACGGGCATCCGAAACCGGCCATCTGCACGCCGAACAGAGTTTGCGGCCTCGTCGTCCACGTCCCGTCGATGAATTCGCCGGAGCGCGCCCCGGGCTGAGTGCACACGAGTTCACCGGCGTTGCCGCGCCCGAACAGATAGAAGGGATAGATGCCGCGACATGGCAGCCCCAGTTCGGCGTCGTGTTGCATCCCAGGCGGATCCGCCTCACACACTCTGCCGGTGCGGACGTCGACGCAGATCGGGTGAGCCGGACTCGCCGCCGCGACAGGGCCGATAGTTGCTGCGGCGGCGAAAATTCCACAAGCGACTGCACATAGAACAGAGGACTTCATTGTCGCTCCCGAGGTTGCTGCTGCGCTCGATTGTCCGTCTCGCCAGCTCGGTTGGCAGAGGTTTCGCAATCCGGATGCCACCAGGCGGCCCACTAGGGTGGGGCCATGCGATTTCGCCGCCTGACGGCCGTCCTGCTGATGTTCGGTGTCGTTGCCGCCGGCTGCGGCTGGAAGCCTTCCAGCGCGCCGCCGCCCTCACCCGACAAATGCACCCCGGCCGACGGGCCCACCGCCGACACCGTGAGCGCCGCCATCAACGGCTTGGCGCCGGCACCGGGTGGCCAGTGGCAGGAAACCACGCGCGGCCACACCCGCAACTGCCGTCTGTACTGGGTCCAGGTGAAGGCCGGCAGCGACCAGACCGCTCCGCAGCACCTGCTGTTGTTCGATCACAACACCCCCATCGGCACCGCGACGCCTCAGCCCAAGCCGTACACCGTCGTGCTGAGCTCCGGCGAAGACACTGTGACCGTCCAATACCAGTTCGAGCAGAGCGGAGACGCGCCGAACCGTCCGACCGGAATCACTCAGGTGCGGTTCCAGCTCGGCGACGACGGGAAGCTCAAGGTACTAGACCCGCTGCCTGGCCAGTAGGCCAGCGAAGCAGCCAAAAGCGAAGTGGCTCAGTCGTCTTCGCCGATGCGCTCCGGGTGCAGCATCGGAACGTCGCGCAGCTGCTCGGGGATTCCGAAACCGTCGACCAGCGCCTCGGCGTACGGCCGCAGCGAGCGGCAGCGCTCGTTGATGCCGCGGGTCACGGCCTTCGCGCGCTCCGACGACAGATAGCGGTGCTCGATGTACCACGCCTTGTCTTTTTCGATCACCGACAGCGCGTACAGGTCGCACACCATGGACAGCACCCGCCGCGCTTCTTCGTCGTCGCACGCGTCGATGCCGGCCACGAAAGCCTCCAGAATCACCCGGTCGATGTGGGCCTGGGCCGCGTGTAGCACGTGGTCCTGCACCTCGTTGAATGCATCGAACGCGTCCATCTCCCGGGACCGGCGCTGTAGCCGCCGTGCCACGCTCGACAGCGTGTACTGCTCGCGGTCTTCGAACATCTGCAACTGAGTGCCGCGGTTGAACAGGCTGCCCTCTTCTTCGTTGTCCTGCCGCGTGTCGATGAGCGTTTGGATGATCGGTTGCGCCGCTGTGCGTTTGATCACCCGGTCGCTGACGGTGTTCGCCGCGAACCGCACCCACTCGACGGGGCTCATGCTCTTGATGTCGTCGGCGTAGGCGGTCAGCAACTCCTTGGCCACCAGTTGCGTGAGCACATGGTTGTCGCCTTCGAATGTGGTGAACACGTCTGTGTCCCCCCGCAACGCGATCAGCCGGTTCTCCGCGAGATAGCCTGCGCCGCCGCATGCTTCGCGGGCCTCCTGGATCGCTCGGCTGGCATGCCAGGTGTTGGCGGCTTTGAGCCCGGCCGCGCGTGACTCCAGCTCGCGCTGTTCCTCCGGGTCCGGGATCTCGGTGTTCTGGATCTCGGCGAGCTTGCCCACCAACTCGTTCTGCGCGAACTGCAGCGCATACGACTCGGCGATCAGCGGTAGCAGCCGACGCTGGTGCACCAGGTAGTCCATCAGCAGCACTTCTCTGTCGTCATCGGGCGCCTTGAACTGCCTGCGCTGCAACGCATATCGCGTCGCGATGTCCAGTGCCACCCGTGCGGCCGCCGCTGCACTGCCCCCCACGGTCACGCGGCCGCGCACAAGGGTGCCCAGCATGGTGAAGAACCGGCGGTTCGGGTTGTCGATCGGCGAGGTGTAGGTGCCGTCGGCGGAAACGTCGCCGTACTTGTTGAGCAGGTTGTCCCGGGGGATGCGGACGTGGTCGAACATGATGCGGCCGTTGTCGACACCCGGGAGGCCGCCCTTGTAGTCGCAGTCGGAGGTGGTGACCCCCGGCAGGTCGTTGCCTTCCTCGTCGCGGATCGGCACCAGGAAGCAGTGCACCCCGTGGCTTACCGGCTCCTCGCCAGGACCAGCGGTGATCAGCTGCGCGAAAACGGCTGCCATTGTGGCAGTTTCGGCCGCGCCGCCGATGTAGTCCTTGCGCGAGGTCTTGGTGGGGGAGTGGATGACGAACTCGTCGGTCTCGGGGTCGTAGGTGGCCGTCGTCTCCAGCGACTGCACGTCGCTGCCGTGGCCAGTCTCGGTCATGGCAAAACAGCCCAGCAGCTCCAGGTCGATGATCTTGCGCACGTACGCCTCGTGGTGGCGTTCGGTGCCCAGGTTCTCGATCGCACCGCCGAACAGGCCCCACTGCACACCTGCCTTGACCATCAGCGACAGGTCCGACATCGCCAGCATCTCGATCGTGGTGACCGCCGCTCCCACGTCGCCGGTGCCGCCGTGCTCCTTGCGGAACCCGTCCTCGGCGCCGCCGGCCGCTGCGATGATCTTCAATTGCTCCAATGCCTTCGTTCGTGCGATCACCGTGTTGGGGGTGTAGTGCGGACGGAACACCTCGCCGGACATCTGCTCGCGGCAGCGGTTTTTCACCACGTGCCATCGGCCGTCCAAAGTGTTGCGAAGATGCCGCGCGAGGTCGGGGGAGATTTGAATCGCAGTCGACGTCATACCCGACGGTAACCCGAGTCAGCGCCTGGTAAACAGACCGGTGGACCGTAGGTTTACCTGAATCGCTGTGACATACGGCGCTGGCGTTCAATTGGCGCCATGACATCGCCCGACGCCGCACCTCCACCGGACGGTCGCACGGTGCTGCCGCACGAGTTCGACCACACTCACAGCGACGTGTCGGGCGGCTGGCTCCGGGCGGCCACCTTCGGCGCGATGGACGGCCTCGTGAGCAACACCGCACTGGTCGCGGGCGTGGCCGCCAGCGCCGACAGTCACACCGTGGTCTTGAGCGGCATCGCGGGTCTGCTCGCCGGCTCGTTCTCGATGGCGTTGGGCGAGTACACATCGGTGACTACAGCCAACGAGCAGATCGACTCGGAGGTGCGTCTGGAGCGTCGTGCGTTCCGCTCGCATCCTGAGGCCGAGATGGACGAGTTGGTGCTGACGCTGATCCAGATGGGCATGACCGAGCGGACCGCGCGAGCGGCCGCCGAGGAAATCCATCGAGACGAAAACCAGGCGCTCAACCTGCACATGATCACCGAGCTGGGCATCGATCCGCGGGAGAAGCCGTCGCCGCGTCTGGCTGCGGCCTCGTCGTTCCTTCTGTTCGCAGTCGGCGCGATCATTCCGCTCATCCCGTATCTGCTCGGATTCGCCTCGCTGGCCGCAGGATTGGTGTGCGGCGGAGCCGGGCTGCTGATTGCGGGAGGCGTGGCCGCGCGATTCACCGGAAAACGGGTCTGGTGGGCAGCGGTGCGCCAACTCGCGTTAGGAGGGGTCGCGATCGCGGCCACGTATGTCGTTGGGCTGCTTATCGGTTCGACCGGCTAGACCCGCGGGCGCAACGCGGGGTTCAGGTCTCGCTTCCCACGGTGATCGCGGTGGCCTGGTCAGTGACCTCTTCGAGCTCGCTTTCTTCGACGTCGATGCCGGCGAGATGCGGCCGCGTGCAAGCCAGCGCGACGACGGCCAACAGCACCGCGGCCGCGGCCACCCAGAACGGCAGGTGCACGTTGACTTGCTCGCCGAGCGTGCCGGCCAGCCAGGGCGCCACGGCTCCGCCGGAGAACCGCACGAAACTGTATGCGGCCGAAGCGACTCCGCGTTCGACCGGCGCTGCCTTCATCACGGTCTCGGTGATCAACGTGTTGTTGATGCCGAAGAACGCGCCGGCCGCGACCACGCACGCTGCCAGTGCCGCCTTGCTGTCGGTGAACACCGCCATCACGACCAGCAGCGCAGCGATCGAGGTGAGGTTCGCCAATAGCGTTGTGATGCTACCGAATCGGCGTTGCAGTCGCGGGGCGACCACCACCGAGGCGACCGCGAGTGCGACGCCCCAGCCAAAGAAGATGAGGCCGATTTCGTGGGCGCTCATGTCGAGCGGGAACGGGGTGAATGCGAGCAACGTGAAGAAGCCGAAATTGTAGAGCAGGGCGGTGATCGCCACGCCGAGCAAGCCGCGGTGGCGCAGCGCGCGAAACGGGTCGACGACGGTGGTGGCACGCTCGGGCCGCGGCGTCGAGGGCAGCAGTACCACGGTGACGGCCAGCGCAGTCGTCATCAAGACGGACACACCGAAGAACGGCCCGCGCCACGACACCGAGCCGAGCACTCCACCCACCAGCGGTCCGACGGCGATGCCCAGACCCAGCGCTGCCTCGTAGAGGATGACCGCCTGGGCGACCGATCCGCGCGCCGAGTTGACGATGGTGGCCAACGCGGTGGCGATGAAAAGCGCATTGCCCAAGCCCCACAACGCACGCCAGCCGACGATGCCCATGACGGTGTCCGAGCAGCCGGCCAGCCCGGCACCCGCGACGATCACGGCGAGGCCGAGCAGCAGCGTGCGCTTGGGTCCGATCCGGCTTGCCAATGCGCCGGTGACGAGCATCGAAACGCCCATCACCGCCATATAGCTCGTGAACAGCAGCGACACTTGCGATGGCGTGGCGTCGAGGTTGTCGGCAATCGGTTTGAGGATCGGGTCCACCAGGCCGACGCCCATGAACGCCACGACGGACGCGAAGGCTACGGCCCACACAGGTTTGGGTTGGCGCCACATGTGGTGCGGCTTCTCCTTTGTGGTTGTCAGTTGGGTGGTTGCGCAGACGACGACGCGTTGTCGAGCAGCCGTCGCAGCACGAGAACCGCGTCGGCGAGCGTCTGCCGGTCCTCGTCGTCGAGCGCGGCGAGGTGCGGATCGATGACGCCGGCTCGGGCAGCCCGTACCTGGCGCAATGTCTCGATGCCCTTGGGGGTGATTTCAATCAGGACGGCCCTCGCGTCGGACGGATCAGCCGTCCGGGTGACCAGGCCGGCGTCTTCGAGGCGCCGCACCTGCATGGTCATGGTCGGCTGAGAGCAGTGGTCCAGCGCTGCCAGGTCGGAGATCCGGGTGGGACCCTGGTCTTCGATCGTTCCCAGCAGCCGGGCTTGGGCCCACGGGATCGGCAGCGGCGTGCGCTGGGTTGCGAGCCGGTTCAGCCGCGCCACCACGCCCAGCAGGTCGATGCCAAGCGACTCCCGCGTCGACGTCGAACGAGACATACCACCAAATTACATAGGTTGCCTATGCAGGATCAAGGTGTCGCTGTTCACAGCGCGTCAAACCGGACTGGCAGAATCGAGAAGTGCGAGGGATCGGGCCGCAGGCGCAGCGACTCAAGCCGCGGCGTGGGCGGCTTCGGCCCGGAGAGCTTGCTCAAGCGTCCGTCATGGCGGCCTTGTCGGCGGCCACGGCGATCGTCGCGGTCGTCGTCCCCTTCGCGGCCGGGCTGTCGCTGCTGGGCACCGTCCCGATGGGGTTGCTGGCCTATCGCTATCGCATCCGTGTGCTGTTCGCGGCCACCATTGCCGGCGGGCTGATCGCGTTTCTCGTCGCCGGAATGGGCGGGATGATGACGGTTGTCCAGTGCGCCTACATCGGTGCGCTGATAGGGCTGGTCAAACGCAAGGGCCGGGGCACCCCGACGGTCGTCGTCGTGGCGCTGTGCGCCGGCCTGCTGGCTGGCGCGGTGAGCGTCGGCGGGCTGCTGGTGCTGTCGCGGCTGCGGACTCTGGTCTTCGAGTCGATGACCGCCAACGTCAACGGGCTGGCCCGGTTCCTGTCGCACGTGCCGTACATGGATCCTGTCGCGAACTGGCTCCGGCAGGCGTTCGCCACGGTGTTGGCGTACTGGCCGTGGGTGTTCGGCGGCTCCTCGGTGCTCGCCATCGTGGTCGTCACGCTGATCGGCTGGTGGGCGCTGTCGCACGTGCTGACCCGGCTCGCCGGTGTCTCCGAAATCCAGAAACTTGACCTGCCTAACGATCCTGGGCCGGTCGCCCCCCTGCCCGTGCGGCTGCACGACGTGACGTTCCGCTATCCCGACACTGATCACGACGCACTGGGCCCCGTGACGCTGACCGTCGAACCGGGCGAACACATCGCGATCACCGGTGTGAACGGTTCTGGCAAGACCACGCTGATGCTGGTGTTGGCCGGTCAGCCGCCGACATCGGGGACCGTCGAGCGAGCCGGCGCCGTCGGGCTCGGCAAGGTGGGCGGCACCGCGGTGGTGATGCAGCATCCGGAAAGCCAGGTGCTCGGCACCCGCGTCGCCGACGACGTCGTGTGGGGCTTGCCGCCCGGTCAGCACATCGACGTGGACAAGTTGCTCGCTGAGGTCGGGCTGGACGGGATGGCCGAGCGCGACACCGGCGGGCTTTCCGGTGGTGAGCTGCAGCGGTTGGCGCTGGCGGCCGCGCTCGCACGAGAGCCGTCACTGCTGATTGCCGACGAGGTGACCAGCATGGTCGACCAGCCCGGCCGCGAGGCACTGCTTCGGCTTCTCGCGGCGCTGCGGCAACGTCACCGGATGGCGCTGGTGCACATCACCCACTACAACAACGAAGCCGACTCCGCCGAGCGCGTCGTCAATCTCGCTGCGGGAAGCAGCGACAACACCGAGATGGTGGAAGTGGCGGCCGCGCCGGGAGCGTCACCGCCGCCCGACGCGCGGTCGGGTGCCGCGGTGATCGAAGTGGACGGCGTGGGTCATGAATACGCTAGTGGAACGCCTTGGGCCACAACGGCTTTGCGCGATGTGACATTCGAGGTCCACGAAGGCGACGGTCTGCTGATCCACGGTGGCAATGGGTCGGGCAAGTCGACGCTCGCGTGGATCATGGCAGGGCTGACCGTGCCGACATCGGGGAGCTGTCTGCTCGACGGCAGGCCCGTCAGCGACCAGGTAGGTGCGGTGGCGATGTCGTTTCAGGCCGCGCGGCTGCAGTTGATGCGCGGCCGTGTCGACCACGAGGTGGCGTCGGCGGCGGGTTTCGCGCTCGATGACACCGACCGGGTGGTGGCCGCGCTGGCGGACGTGGGGTTGGACGCATCGCTGGCCGGCAGACACATCGACCATCTCAGCGGCGGGCAGATGCGTCGTGTGGTGGTGGCCGGATTGCTCGCGCGGTCACCGCGCGCCTTGATCCTCGACGAGCCACTGGCCGGGGTGGACGCGGAAAGCCAGCGTGGGCTGCTGAAGCTGCTCGAGGGCTTGCGTCGCCGTACGGGGCTGACCGTGATCGTGATTTCGCACGACTTCGCCGGTCTGGAAGACCTGTGTCCGCGCACGATTCATCTGCACGACGGCTCGATTCATCCCGCGTCGACGACGGCGGGCGGCGCCGCATGAGTACACCGACGCAACGCCGACCCGTGGTACTGCTTCGCCCGATTCCGGGCACATCGGCCATTCACGAGTTGTGGGCGGGCACGAAACTGGTTGCCGCCTTCGGTATTTCGGTGCTGCTCACGTTCTATCCGGGCTGGGTGCCGATACTTCTGGTGGCAGCGCTGGTGTTGGCCGCCGCGCGGATCGCGCGAATTCCCCGCACGGCGTTGCCGACGATTCCGCGGTGGCTGTGGATCCTGCTCGCTATCGGCGGCGTCACCGCGGCACTCGGCGGCGGGCCACCGGATATCCACATCGGTTCGGTGGCAGTGGGATTCGGCGGTCTGCTGTACTTCCTGCGCATCACGGCGTTGTCAATTGTGCTGCTGGGTATCGGCGGCATGGTGTCGTGGACCACCAACGTCGCCGATGTCGCACCTGCGGTCGCCACACTGGGGCGGCCGCTGCGCTGGCTGCGAATCCCGGTCGACGAGTGGGCCGCGGCGCTCGGCCTGGCGTTGCGGGCCTTTCCCATGTTGGTCGACGAATTTCGCACGCTGTATGCGGCTCGCAGGCTTCGGCCACGCCCGGCGCTGTCGACCCGCCGAGCGAAACGACGGTGGTGGCGCGACGAGGTGATCGACATGGTCACCGCGGCTATCACGGTCGCACTGCGTCGTGCCGATGAAATGGGCGATGCGATCGCGGCGCGCGGCGGCACCGGGCAGATCTCGGCTGCCCCATCGCGGCCGCGCTGGCCGGATGCGGTGGCGCTGTTGACCGTCGCGGCGGTGTCGGCCGCCACGATCGCAAGCGACGTGATGCTGGGTTCCACCAGGCTCTAGCTGGTGTATGGCATGTGTATGATTGGTGTATGTCGCGCACGAATATCGAGCTCGACGACACTCTGGTTGAAGAAGTGATGCGGCGATTCGGGGTGGCGACCAAGCGCGAAGCGGTCGATCTTGCGCTACGCCGTCTCGTTGGCGTTCCGCTGACAAAAGAGTTCCTTCTCGGCTTGGAAGGCGTCGGATGGGCAGGCGACCTCGGGGATATGAGAAGCGAGCCGCCAGCAGACCTTTCGTGATCCTCGTCGATACATCAGCGTGGGTCGAGTACTTCCGCGCCACCGGTTCGGATGCTGCGCTTCATGTCCGGGATTTGTTGGCCCGGCGCGCAGGGGATGTCGCGATGTGTGAGCCGTTGGCGATGGAGATCTTGGCCGGAGCCACCGACGCAAATGTCGAGAAGCTCGAACGACTGGTCAATGGCCTAGCCTCGCTGAGGGTGGAGCCCTCGGTGGATTATCGAGCGGCTGCGTCCATCTATCGGGCCGCCCGTCGCGCAGGCCGAACCATTCGCGGCCTCACTGACTGTCTGATCGCGGCGGTAGCAATCCGGCATGAGGCACGGCTCGTCCACCGTGACGCAGACTTTGACGTGATCGCTTCGGTCACGCCGCTCTCGGCTAGGCGCTACTAGCGGTCGGCCGCCGCGTTGGCTGCCGCTTGTGCCTGTGCGAGCGCCCTGTCGACATCGAGCCGTCCCAAGAACATCTCGTCGAAATACGGTTTGAGAGCCTCGAATCCGGCCGCAAAGCCCGCGCCGCCGGGTGCAAGGATGCGCCGTCCGCGCAGCACGTCGAAGAACGGTGCGACGTCGACACCTTCAGCGGCCCAGTGCTCGAAGTACGTGTGCTGTGCGGCCAGCACCGCCGGTACCGCGGCACCGGTATCGCCGAGGTAGGCGTTGCCGTCAGCGCTGCCCATCCACGCCAGTACCGCGCGCATGGCGTCCAAATGTGGCGATGCCGCATTACCCGCTGCCGCAATCCCATTGGTGACGCTCACCCTGCCGGCCGGGCCCGCAGGCATCATTGCGACTCCCCAACGGAACGGCGCATTGGCTGCGATCTGTGCGAGGTTATAGGTACCGGACTGGAACAGTGCCATGCGGCCCTGCAAGAACATGTTGCGCGAGAAATCGCCGTTGTCGTTGGTGTCGGAGGCCGGCGGGGCGACCTTGTCGACGTTGATCAGCCGCACCAGATAGCGGAAGGCGTCAGCGGCTTGAGGGTTGTCGAACACGAATCGGTCTCCGACCGAGAACACCCCACCCGCCGAGCCGATGTAGTTGAGGTAGATGCCCTGAAGGTCGTTGCCGGCGTTGTACGCCCATTGGCGGGCGCTAACGGTCAGCCGCCGCAGCATCGGGCGCAGCGTGTCTTCGGTGTCGTCAAGACTCCACCGCAAGGTGTCCAGCGCGGCGGGGTCGATGCCGGCCGCGGCGAGCAGATCAGCGTTGTAGTACAACGCAATTCCGGCGTCGGTCAGCTGCGGAACGCCCCATAGCGTGTCGTGGCGAGTGAACTGCTCGACCACCGACGGTTCCCATTTGGTAGTTGCGTCGGTGATCGGCAGGAGCCGACCGCTGTCGGCGTACGGCGCGAAGTAGGCGTTGTTGATCCAGAAGATGTCGTCGGCGCCGCCACCCGCGATGTCAGTGCGCAATGTGTCGAAGTAGGTGGCGTACGCCACGACGTCGAGCCGGACTTCGATGCCCGGGTGGCGGCGGGTGAACTCGTCGAACGAGCGGCGATAGGCTTGCGCCACCTGCTGATCCCACAGCCGCACCGTGACCACAGTGTGTCCGGCCGGCTCCTCGTCGCGCCCGATGATCACCGCGACACCCAGAAGCACTGCCATCACGGCCACCAGCGTCAGTGCGACCGCCGTCGAAAACTTGACGCGCACAATCACTTCAGGCCCGTGACGACGATCGAGCGGACGATGTGGCGCTGGACTGCCACGAACGCCACGATCAGCGGAACAATCGCCAGCGTGGTCGCGGCCATCACCAGCGTCCACTGCGCGTTGTATTGCGTCTGCAATCCGGCGGTGGCCACGGTCAGCACCCGCCACGTCGGGCCGGTGGTGATCACCAGTGGCCAGATGAAGCTGTTCCATTGCGACACAACGGTGATCAGCGTCAGTGTGACGAGGATCGGCTTGCTTGCCGGAACCACGACGTGCACCAGGACATCGAGGGTGTTGGCACCATCGAGGCGGGCTGCGTTGATCAGATCGGCCGGGATCGTCCGGAAATACTCGCGCAAAAGGAAGATCGCGTACGGCGAACCGAACATGAAGGGCAGAACCAACGCCCAGAACGTGTTGCGCAAGCCGGCCTGGGCCATCATCAGATACAGCGGCACGATCGTCACCGTCGGCGGCACCATCAGTGTGGCCAGATAAACCCAGAACAGGACGTCACGCCCGCGGAACGAAAGTCTGGCGAAGGCGTAAGCCGCCAGCACCGAAAAGGTCAATTGGCTCAACGCGATAACGGCGGTCATCAACGCCGTGACAACTGTCGCGCGGCCGAATCCGGCGTCGCTTAGAGCGGTGTAGTTCGCCAGCGTGGGCGGTCGTGGCAGCGCCAGCGGCGTGCCCGTTGCAAACTGATGAGCCGACGTAAAAGACGTCAGCAGCGCCAAGACGAACGGCACCAACGTGATCACGGCACCGACGGCCAGCAACACGTAGACGGCGGCGGCGCGGCTACGCGAGGTCATAGCTGATCCGCCGTCGGAAGTAGAAGTGCTGCGCGACCGTCGCACCGACCAGAATCACGAACAGCAACAGCGCCATCACCGCGGCTCTACCGACAGCAGCGGCACCGAAGGCCTCGACGTAGATTCGGTGCGCAACGAGGTCGGTGCGGTTCTGAGGGCCACCGCCGGTGAGTGCGTAGACGGTGTCGAAAACCTGTGCCGCGCTGACGATTCCGGTCACCACGACGAAGAAAAGGGTCGGCCGCAGCAGAGGAAGGGTGATTCTCCAGAACCGCTGCCACGCGTTGGCGCCGTCGAGCCGGGCCGCGTGGTGAATCTGCTCGGGGATCGCCAAGATGCCAGCGAGAAAGAACAGCGTGACATAGCCGACGTTGGTCCACACCGTCACCGCCGACACCACCGGCAGTGCCAGCCCGGGATCGGTGAGCCACTCCACCCGCCGGCCCAGCAGGGTATTGACGGCCCCGTCTGTGGGCGCCAACAGCCAACGCCACAGCACGGCAATCGCAATCGGGGCGCAGATCCACGGCAACACGTACACCGTGCGGAAGAACGCGGTGCCTGGCAGCCCGCGAGCAAGCATCGACGCGGCGAACAGTCCGAGTATGCTTTGGGCCGGCACGACCAGCGCGACGAAGGCCGCGGTCACCGCCAACGAGTTGCCGAACGTCCCGTCCGTGAGGACCGAACGCCAATTGTCCAGTCCGACAAAGCGGATCGGTCCGAGCAGATCCCAGCGCTGAAAACTCAGCCACGCGACCACGAACATGGGCAGCAGCAAGAACACCGCGACCCCGAACAGACTGGGCGCCAGCAGCGCGTACGGCAGTGCGGTAGTACGAAGGCGCCGACGAGGCATGGCAGATACTAGCCTGGCAGCGATGCTGCGCCCGACGATTATCGCCCTCGCTTTCGTGGCGACGGCGTGTGCGCCGGCGCCACTAGAAGTCCACGACCGTCCCGCGTTGCTCGGGTTCGTGGGCGGCGCGACCTTCAAGACGGGTTTGCAGTTCCACGACACTACCGTGGGTGGGCTGTCGGGCATCAGCTACGACCCTGGCCGCCAGCTGTACTACGCCATCAGCGACGACAAGACCCAGACCCGCTTCTATACGATGCGAATCATCCTCAACGGCAACGGTATTGACGCCACGTTCGTCGATGTCGTCGGCCTGCAGGGCGTGCCGGGGCGAGCCGATCCGGAGGACATCGCGTTCGACCGCCAGCATCAGCAGCTGCTGTGGACAAACGAGGACGAGCCGTCGATCCGGGTCGCCGGGCTCGACGGAACCTACCGCGGGGAGTTCGCGATGCCGCCCACCGTGCAACCGCGGTTCAACGCCGGCCTGGAAGGCCTGACCGTCACTCCCAGCGGAACACGAGTGTGGGCGGCGATGGAGCATCCCGGCCGCAACGACGGCGAGCCACCCACTGAGACTGCAGGGGCACTGACCCGGATCACCGAGTTCGACGTAGCCACCCGCCAGGCCGTCGCGCAGTACGCGTATCCGCTCGACCCGATTACGGCGCCGTCGGGAGATCCCACGGGCTTGACCGCTCTAGTCGCACTCGACGAGGACACCTTTCTGACCGTCGAGCGCTCCCACGGCAACTCGAACGTCGCTCGGATCTATCGCGCGGAGGTCGGGGGTGCAGACAACGTGCTCGACCGCCCGTCGCTGCCTGGTGTCTCCAAGCCGATGACCAAGACCCTGATGGCCGACCTGTCGGCCACGGCAGGTGCGCCGCCGCTCGACAACATCGAAGGCATCACGCTGGGCCCGGATCTGCCCGGCGGGCACCGATCGCTTGTGCTGGTGTCGGACAACAACTTCAACCCACGGCAGGTCCCGCAGATCCTGGCCTTCCGCCTGTGAGCGTCGGCGGACCCGTTACGGTATAGCCGTGTCAGCCAGCGGGGGGATCGACGACGACTTCATGGTCTTGCCCCGTCAGGAACTGGCCGATGCCGCGTTGAGCGCGGCCACCGAGGCGGGCGCCAGCCACGCCGACCTGCGCATCCACCGGCTCACCACCGAGACGATCCATCTGCGTGACGCGCGGTTGGAGACCTCTGTGACCAAGCGTGAAATCGGGTTGGCGGTCCGGGTGATCGTCGACGGCACGTGGGGATTCGCCTCGCATGCCGAACTCGCGCCCGAAGTGGCTGCCGAGACGGCACGCCGCGCGGTGCAGGTGGCCCGTACGCTGCGGGCGCTCAACGCCGAAACCGTCCGGCTTGCCGACGAACCCGTCTACCGCGACGTCCAGTGGGTGTCGTCGTATGAGGTGGACCCGTTCGCGATGCCGACGAACGACAAGATCGGGGTGCTCAGGGAGTATTCGGACCGGCTGATGTCCGCCGACGGTGTCGACCACGTGTACGCCGGTTTCATCGGCGTCAAGGAGCAGACCTTCTACGCCGACGTGTACGGGTCGTCGATCACCCAGCAGCGGCTGCGCGTGATGCCGGTGCTGGAGGCGGTGGCCGTCGATGCGGCCGCCGGCAGCTTCGACTCCATGCGCACGTTGGCCCCGCCCACCGCGCGCGGCTGGGAGGCCGTCGTCGACGACTCGATCTGGAATTGGTCGCAGGAACTGGCCGAGATACCGCCGTTGCTGGCGGAGAAAGTGAAGGCGCCCAGCGTCGCGCCCGGTCCGACGGATTTGGTGATCGACCCGACCAACTTGTGGTTGACCATTCACGAATCCATCGGCCACGCCACCGAATACGACCGCGCGATTGGATACGAGGCCGCCTACGCCGGCACGTCGTTCGCCACACCAGACAAGCTGGGCACGCTGCGCTATGGGTCGCCGGTGATGAACGTGACCGCCGACCGGTGCGTCGACCACGGCTTGGCCACGGTCGGATACGACGACGAGGGCGTCGCCGCGCAGAACTGGGACCTGGTGCGTGACGGAGTGTTCGTCGGCTACCAACTCGACCGGGTGTTCGCGCCGCGGCTGGGACAGAAGCGCTCCAACGGCTGCAGCTATGCCGACTCGCCCCATCATGTGCCGATCCAGCGCATGGCCAACGTATCGCTGCAGCCCGGGCCGGAGGATGTGTCCACCGAGGATTTGATCTCCCGGGTGGACGACGGCCTCTACATCGTCGGCGACAAGTCATGGTCAATTGACATGCAGCGCTACAACTTTCAGTTCACCGGCCAGAGGTTCTGGGCGATCCGCAATGGCAAGCTGGCGGGGCAGGTGCGCGACGTCGCTTATCAGGCCACCACCACAGACTTTTGGGGCTCACTGGAGGCGGTGGGCGGCGAGTCGACGTGGCAGCTGGGCGGTGCGTTCAACTGCGGCAAGGCGCAGCCTGGTCAGGTGGCCGCGGTCAGCCACGGCTGCCCTGCGACGCTGTTCCGCGGGGTGCGAGTGCTGAACACGATGACCGAGGCCGGACATTGATCGCCGCGCAGAAGGTGGTCGACGAGGCGCTGGCCGCCGCGAAGGCCGACGAGACGATCGTGATCGTCACGGACCGCTCGGAGGCTTCGCTGCGGTGGGCGAACAGTTCGATGACCACCAACGGCGTCTCGACCGCCCGCTCGCTGGCGGTGATTTCGATCGTGCGTGACTTCGACAGAGCGCACGTCGGATCCGTCGAAACCAGTGAGGTCGACCCAGAGGTGATCCGCGACGTGGTGGCCGCGAGCGAAGACATCGCGCGGTCTGCGCCGGAGGCACGCGACAACGCGCCGCTGGTCACCGGGTCGAGCACCCCCGGCGACTGGGATCTGGCTGTGCCGGCGACGGGCCCCGAAGTGTTCGGAGCGCTGGCGGCGTCGCTGTCGCGGGGTTTCCGCGGCCCCGACACGTTGTACGGGTTCGCCCGCCACGAGGTGGCGACGACCTTTCTCGCGACGTCGACGGGTGTGCGCCGACGCTTCACGCAGCCGACGGGTTCAGTGGAGATCAACGCCAAACGCGACGGAGCCAGCGCGTGGGCCGGAGTGAGCACTCCGGATTTCCTCAATGTTCCGACGGACCAGCTGCTCGAGGATTTGTCCACCCGGCTGGGATGGTCGCGGCGCACGGTTTCGCTGCCAGCCGGCCGGTATCCGACACTGCTGCCGCCGTCGGCGGTGGCGGACTTCATGATCTTCATGGGCTGGGCGATGGAAGGCCGCGGTGCGCAGGAGGGGCGTACTGCGTTTTCGGCGCCCGGCGGTGGGACGCGCGTGGGGGAGCGGTTGACCCAGTTGCCGCTGACCATGTACTCGGATCCGTCGGTGGAACGCCTGCAGTGCCGGCCGTTCGTCGCGACGTCCACGTCGTCGGAAACGGTGTCGGTCTTCGACAACGGGCTCGACATCGGACGTGTCGACTGGCTGCGCGACGGCGTGATCAACGCGCTGGCCTATCCAAGGGCGGCTGCCCAAGAGTTTCACGCACCCGTGGCGGTGCCCGCGGACAACTTGGTGATGACGGGCGGCGACGTCTCCCTGTCCGACATGGTCGCGCAAACCGAACGGGCGCTGCTGTTGACGACCATTTGGTACATCCGGATGGTGGACCCGACTCTGCTGCTGATGACCGGGCTGACTCGCGACGGCGTGTATCTGGTCGAGGACGGCAAGGTGTCCGCAGCGGTGAACAACTTCAGGTTCAACGAAAGCCCTCTTGATCTGTTGGGACGGGCCACCGCGGTCGGGGCGACGGAGGTGACGCTGCCGCGCGAGTGGGGCGACTACGTCACGCGCGCGGCCATGCCGCCGTTGCTGATTCCCGACTTCTACATGTCCAGCGTGAGCCAGGCCCAGTAGAGCTCCGGGGCTCGTGCTGTCGGCGTAGCGTCTGCTCTGTGATGGCAGAGTTCGGGCGGTTGATTGCGCTGGCACCGGACGGGCCTCTCGGGCCGATCAACGCCTTGGTTCGGCAGACGTGCGCGTCTGTGTTGCGACTGCCGCCGCTGCCTGCGCCGGTGCCGCCGGGTTCGGATGCGGCGGTGGTCGACTTCGCGGAGCAATTCAGCGTCGATGTGTCGCGGATCAGCGACGCGCAGCGGGAGGACCTGACAACGCGGCTCGGGCGCAACGCTTTTGGTGCAGTGGTGTTGATGTATGTCGCCGACTTCGCACCACGAGTGCTGGCGGGTCTGCGGTCGCTGGGCGTTGACGATGCGCTTCCCGTTCTTGCTTGGGACGCTGCGACGGATCCGGCTGACGCAGTGTTCAACCGTTTCTTACCGGCGGTAGCGCGGCTGACTGCGCTCGACCCGGTGACGTCAGAAGTAGTGCGGTTGCGCGGGGCCGGGGCGCACCGTTGCCGGCTGTGCAATTCGCTGCGGGAGGCGACGGCTTTGGAAGCCGGCGGATCGGAGGACCTGTATGGCGACATCGAGCATTACGAGGCCTCCACCCGGTTGAGTGATGCGCAGAAGGCTGCGCTTCGGTATGCCGACGCGCTGATCTGGTCGCCGTGGAATATCACGCAATCTCTCGCTCAAGGGGTGCTCGAGCATTTCTCGGAAGCTGAGGCGGTAGAGCTGACGTTCGACGTTATGCGCAACGCCAGCAACAAGATCGCTGTCGCGATGGCGGCCGATGCGCCGCGGGTAGCAGAAGGCACAGAGCAGTATCGAATACTGGGAGACGGCCGGACGCAATTCGCGTGAGCCCGTGCCTACGATGGTGCCGGATCACCGGGGGCGGTAGCTCAGTTGGTTAGAGCCGCGGACTCATAATCCGTTGGTCGCGGGTTCGAGCCCCGCCCGCCCCACTCTGAACATGTAACACCTCGGCTGATGCTTGACATTTTGTCTTCGGGTGATGCCTG
>NZ_JCALDH010000020.1:0-29340 GCF_059812765.1 Mycobacterium sp. NGS39
TCAAGGACTTGGTTTCACACAGTCGACCACTAAGCAATGAGGGTGGAACCCTGATCTATGAAGTACCGATCAACCGCGTGCACTGCAGTAGAGGCATATTCGGCCTCCCAAACTGTCAAGACACCGGTGAGACCCTGACAATGAGGATCGTCGCCAACGTGACCGAGGGCCGGTCCGATATTCCGGGAGGAGGGCAAAAGGGCGTGATCACGATGTATCCGTTGCCCGGGGGAAGTGGCGTAGTCGAAGTGGGACCCGATTGGACGATTTGTCCACCATGGGTGAACAACAATGTACCCATCAACTGACCGAGAGGATGCGGCCGAGTTCGCCGCAGAGGTTCTGCGAAAGTTATTGAAGCACATCGAGATCAAAGGTAGGGAGAAGCACCACTTCACCTGCCTGGTCTCGCACGCGTGGACCGAAGGGCCGATGATGTACTTGGTGTATCAGGCTCCGCCGTCTGACATCACATGGGGACTTGCACGAGACACCAGGCAGTCGATCATCGATCCCGGGCCGTGGCCGTCTTCGGACGAAGCGGCGTTGTACTACTACCTGCTTGATCTCGAGGAGAACCGCACATCTGCGGCATTCCGTCACCCTGGCGATCCGGGCACCATCCTATGGCGAGGATATCCGCTGGAAAATCTCCCTGCGCGCGTCTCGGACATCCCCGAAGACCACCGGTTATGACCTAGAGTAGGGCGTCGATATTGCTGCCGAGCGTCCATGCCGCGGCGGCCACCAGCCCAGTGAGCGTCAGCACCATGGCAAACCACAGCCAAGCACGCCACTGCGCGCGCCGGCGCTCCTCTTGGAACGCGGCCAGTTCGATGCCGGCGAATCTTGTTGGAGCAGCTGGCATCTGGGGCTCAGCCCAGTCCTCAGGCCCTCGCGTCATCTGCCGTGTCGGCTGCCGTGGCGCAGGCGCAGCGGGTACCGCAACCGCAGGAGCTGTGTTTTCCTGCGTGAAATACATTGCCGCCGAAGCATGCTGAGCTGAGTTACGCGGCGCCGGCACGCGGAAGCCTGGCAGCTCGAGCTCGTCGCATACCGCCTCTAGTGCCGCGCCCATTACCTGCGCGTCGGCGAATCGCTCGCCCGGCTCACGTGCGGTTGCGCGGCGCACCAGCTCGTCGAATTGCCTTGGCACACCGCGTATTACAGCGCTCGGTGGCTGCACGTCGTTGTCCAGGCGCTGATAGGCAACGGTTAGCGGGGTGTCGCCACCGAATGGCGTGGCGCCGGTCAACAGTTCGTAGACCAGAATGCCGCAGGCGTACACGTCACTGCGCGGGCTGGCGTCTCCGCTGCGTACCTGCTCGGGAGACAGGTAGGCCGCCGTGCCCAAAATCACGCTGTCCGAAGTGATCTTTGCCGCCGCCATCGCACGCACCAAACCGAAGTCGGCGATCTTGACGTCCCCCTCGTCGGAGATCAACACATTCTCCGGCTTGACGTCGCGGTGGACCAGGCCGCTGTGGTGCGCTACGGCCAATCCGCCCAGCACCGGACGCATCACCGCGGCCACCGCGTACGGCGGCATCGGCCCACGTTCCCGCAGCAGTTCCCGAAGTGTTCCGCCCTCGACGAGTTCCATCACCAGGAATGGATGCTGGCCGTCGACACCCTGGTCGTAAACCGCTACCAGCCCAGGATCTTTCAGCCGTGCCACCGCTCGGGCCTCCAGCTGAAACCGGGTCAGGAACTGCTGATCGCCGGCGTAGCGCGAATCCATCACCTTGATCGCGACGGGACGGTCCAGGCGAGTGTCGACGCCGCGGTAGACCGCCGACATGCCCCCGGTCGCGATGATTGCGTCGACGCGGTAGCGGCCGTCGAGAACCGCACCGACCAGCGGGTCGGTTCCGGCCTGTCGGGTCTCCATCGGAATCATCGTAGTTCGGGCAGGTCGCGATCTAGACTCGGCGCGGTGAGCAGCATTCCGGCGTGTGACGACGTCCTCGACCCCGACGAACCGATGTACGACCTGCCCAGAGTCGCGGAGATGTTGGGAATGGCGGTGACGCGCGTGCACCAGCAGCTGCGCGACGGGCACCTGATCGCCATACGCCGAAACGGCACGGTCGTGGTGCCGAAGATGTTCTTCACCGACAGCGGCCAGGTGGTCAAGAGCCTTCCCGGCTTGTTGGCGGTGCTGCGCGACGGCGGCTACAACGACACCGAAATCTTGCGCTGGCTGTTCCGGCGCGACGAGTCGCTGACGATCACCCGCGACGGCACCCGCGAGCAGCTCACGAACGCTCGCCCGGTCGATGCGCTGCACTCTCACCAGGCTCGGGAAGTGACGAGGCGCGCGCAGGCGATGGCGTACTGACCGCGGGCACCTTGGCCAGCGCTCGCCACGCCATCACGGCGCACGCGGTCGCGATGCCGACATGCAGCCACGAATACATGCCGTGCGAGCCATCGGGCTTGAAGATCACCATGATCCACGTCGAGAACCCGGCGATCGCGGCGATCCATGCACGTGACTGCGTCAGCGCCGACATCACCGCCAGCGGCCAGGTGTAGTACCACGGCAGCGCAGCCGGCACGAACAGCACCACCACGATCATCACGGCCGCGATCCCGGCCAGCGCCTCGCGGTCGTCGTGGCGGAACCGCCACCACAACAGCGGCAACGCGATGACGATGATTGCGATCCCGACGAGTCGGGTCACCTCGAGCACCGCATAGAACTGCACGCCGACGAACAGCCCGCCGAACACGTTGATCAGGTTGGCGGCAGCGGTGGGTAGCGTGAGCCAATTGATGATCTTCACCGAGCCGGCCAACGCGGTGAGCCATCCCAGGCCGACACCCGCTGTCACCGACAGCACCGCGAACACTGCTGCGAAGATCACCACCGAACCCACTGCAGCTGCCAAAAACGCTCGCGCACGGCTCAATTCGCGACGCTCCCGCAGCTGCCGCATCCAGACCCACACCAGAAACGGCAGCGCCAATCCGGCGGTGGCCTTGACCGCGACGCCGACGGCTACCAGCGCGACACCGGCCACGGGATGCCGCTGCATGGTCAGTGCAATGCCGGCCATCATCAGGCCCACCATCAGCATCTCGTTGTGCACGCCACCCATCAGGTGGATGATCACCAGTGGGTTGAGTACGCAGATCCACAGTGCAGCAGCGCCGCTCGCGTTGACGTGGCGGGCGATGCGCGGTGCGGCCCAAATCAGCAGCGCGAGGCCAGGCAGCATGCACAGCCGCAGCACCATGGTTCCGGCCACCACGTTGTCACCGACCAGCATCGTCACGAACCGCGCCACCAAGATGAACGCCGGTCCGTACGGTGCGGTGGTGGTGGTCCAGATCGGACTGACGTTGTCCAACAAGACATTCGGGTTCTCGACGGGACCCACCACATAGGGGTCCAACCCGTCGCGCAGCAGCGCCCCCTGCGCCAGATACGAGTAGGTGTCGCGGCTGAAAACCGGCACAGACAGCAACAGCGGCGCCAACCAGAACGCCGTCGTCGCCACCATCTGCCGCTCGTTCGCCTGACCCTCGATCACGATGCGGCCCAACCAGATCCATGCGATCAGCATCAGCGCGACGCCGATCCACAATGTCACCGACGACAGCACCAGACCGTGTCCGAACCGCAGCCACGACAGGTGCAGAGTTTCCAGCACCGGATCGTGCAGCCGTGTGCTGCCCGCCCCCAGACCGCCCGCGGTGATCAGCAACGCGCCCAGGCACCCGAGCAGCGCGGGCCGGCCGTCGCGGGTTCTGACGAATTCTGATAACCGGTTCATGCGAGTCAGGCCGACCGGTTGGCGGCCAATCTGGCGAGTTCGAGCAGCCCGGTCTTGGCCGCCTCGGCGATCGGTGCCGCGCTGAGCACGTCGAGAGCGCGCCGGGTCAGCGCGTCGATCCGCGATTCGACGGCCGCCAGCGCACCCACCGAACTGATCGCCTCGCACACCGAGCGCACCTGTTCCTCGGACAACTCGGTGCCGATGGACGAGCGCAGCAGCTCGGCGGCCGCCGGATCGGAGGCCTGCGCCCGCTCGACGGCCTCGGCGAGCAACACCGTGCGTTTGCCCGAGCGCAGATCGTCGCCTGACGGCTTGCCCGTCACCGCAGGATCGCCGAAGACGCCGAGCACGTCGTCGCGCAACTGAAACGCCAGCCCCAGGTCGGTGCCGAACTCGTGGAAGGCGGCCAGCACGTCGGGCCGGTCGGCGGCGGCCGCGACACCCATCTGCAACGGGCGCGACACTGTGTAGGAGGCGGTCTTGTACGTGTTCACGGTCATCGACGACGCGATCGAATCCACGCCGCTGGCCTCCGCGACGATGTCGAGGTATTGCCCGCCGAGGACTTCGGTGCGGATGTCGGCCCACACCGCCTGGACGCGCCGACGGGCGTCGGCCGGCAGATCGGCGGTGGCGACGATGTCGTCGGCCCAGACCAGGGCCAGGTCGCCGAGCAGGATCGCGGCCGACACCCCGAATTGGTGCGCCGACCCGCGCCAGCCGTTTGCGCGGTGCATGTCCGCGAATTGCCGGTGCACTGTGGGCAAGCCCCTTCGCGTCGCCGACTCGTCGATCACGTCGTCATGCACCAGCGCGCACGCATGCAACAGTTCCAGCGCCGCGAAAAGCCTTAGCATTTCTGGGTTTTCGGGATTGGGATCGTCGGTGACGGCCCGCCACCCCCAGTAGGCGAACGCCGGGCGCAGCCGCTTGCCGCCGCGCAGCACGAACTCCTCGAGGGCACCGGTGAGCGCCGCGTAGTCCTGCCCGATGTACGCGGCGTCGCTGCGTCGCGTGCTCATGTACTCGCGAAGCTGACCGGTGACCGCGGCGGCCAGCTGTAGAGCCGACGGTGCGGCGGTGTCGACGCTCATCGGCCTCAGGGTACGGTGCTCAATGCTCGTGCGGTTCGGCGAATCGAGGGGATTGGTCCCGGTTGACCCAGGCCAACGCGCCGATCACGGCGGCCGCCAACAGCGCCGCCAGGCCCATCCAGATCGCCGCTCCGGTGAACGAGCGCGCGCTGGGGTCGGTGTAACGGGCCTGGGCCGTCATGGTCGACACCACGCCCGGCTTGAGTTTCCACTCGACGACCTGGGCATCCACCTGGTCGCCGTTGGTGGAGGTGACGTCGCCGGGAAACGCCATGGACAACGACACGTCGGCGCTGGGATCGGTCAGCGACGTCAGATCCGCTCGGCCCTCCAGGATCACCGAGTCACCCGCGCGGCGAAGGGAGATGTCCACGCCGGCGGCGTCGTGGTTCATGCTCGCGAGCTGGGGGAGTTCGGCGAAGGTCAGGTCGGAGAACACCGCCTGGGAGCCGACGTAGCCGTCCCGGGAGTATTCGGAAATCGACACCTTGTCGGCGAACGGCAGGCTGGCGCCGTTGAACTGCGGCCCCTTGTCGTCGTTGTTGCGCGGTTTGGACGCGGCGGTGATGGTGCCCGACACCCTGTCGTCGGGCGAGATCGTCATCGAGGCACGGATCCGCACGCAGCCGGTGGCCAGCGGCAAAAGGACCAGAAGAACAAGAAGCATCGCCGTGAGACGACGCGAGGAGCGGACCTGACCACGCAGCACGCGGTCATCCTAGAGGGGCAGCTTGCGTCCGAGAATCGCGAACGCGCGCGGATCGCCGGCGAAATGATGGCCGCGCACGATGTCGGTGAATCCGAGCCGACGGTACAGCCGCCACGCACGATTGGCCTCGCCGCGGATCTCGGGCGTCGACAACAGCACCCATTCTTCGTCGCGCCCGGCGAGCAGCCGTCGCACCAGCGCCTCGCCGAGCCCGCGGCCCTGCGCCCGGGGGTGGATGTGCAGCTCGGTGAGTTCGAAGTAGCTGTTCATCAGCGAGCCGATCTCTGCCTGCGACAGCCCCGATCGCCGCATGCCGGCTACCACCTGCTGCTGCCACCACTGGTCGGGGGCGCCGCAGTAGCCGTATGCGACGCCGACCATCGGCGCGGACACCAGCGCCTCGACGGCGGGCGGATCGGCGTGGCCGTCGACGTCCACCGCCGCCACCGCCCGCCAGCCCCGGCGGCGGCTGTGCTCCATCCACATCGAGGCGCGGTGGTCCTCGGTGCCGCGGGGGTAGCGCATTGCGTCGACGTAGATGGCCAGCGCGTCACCGAGCCGGCGTTGCATGTCGCGCGGCGACAGGTCGATCAGAAATGTCGCCACGTGGCTCCTCCATACAGCGCGCGCGTTCGTCAAGGCTCATTATCGTGCGCCCTTGGCTGCCTATAGAATCGGCCGATCAACTAGGTGGTACGGCGCCCAGCTGCCTCGTATCATGGCTGTCAGTTACCCGATTATCCGGGTAGCAACTGGGGATCGCAGCGGCGGCAAGGAGGGACGGATGCCACTCTCCGATCATGAGCAGCGCATGCTCGACGAGATCGAGAGCGCGCTGTATGCCGAGGATCCCAAGTTCGCGTCGAGCGTTCGTGGCGGCACGTTCCGCGCGCCGTCCACCCGTCGGCGGATACAGGGCGCGGCGCTTTTCGTGGTCGGGTTGGCCATGCTGGTGTCCGGCGTGGCGTTCAAGGCGGCCATGATCGGTACGTTCCCCATCCTCTCGGTGCTCGGCTTTCTGGTGATGTTCGGCGGCGTGGTGTTCGCGATCACCGGGCCGCGACTGCCCCGGGTGGCCGAGCGGCCCACCGCCGGCGGACGCCCGCGGCGGGCGAAGGGTACGGGCGGCTCGTTCACCAGCCGGATGGAAGACCGGTTCCGCCGCCGCTTTCCTGACTGACCTCCACTGACCTCCCTTTAGCGGGGTGACCCACCACGGGTCACCCCCTTCTTCGTTTGCGCGGAGCCCGGCCGTGGGGAGCTGTGGAGAAGACACACCTCGAATTGCTACGATGGGGGGCGATGTGGGGGATTGTGGGGTAAAGTGGCGGACATCGGAGCCCGGTTGGTTCCGACGGCGTGGCAGGAGGGCGCGGAGTGTTCCTCGGCACCTACACGCCCAAGCTCGACGACAAAGGGCGGCTGACGCTGCCGGCGAAGTTTCGGGACGCACTGGCGGGAGGGTTGATGGTCACCAAGAGCCAAGACCACAGCCTTGCGGTGTATCCGCGTGAGGCCTTCGAGCAGATGGCGCGCCGCGCGGCGAACGCCTCCCGCAGCGACCCGGAAGCGCGAGCGTTCCTCCGGTACCTGGCAGCCGGCACCGACGAGCAACACCCCGACGCCCAGGGCCGGATCACGCTGTCGGCCGACCACCGCCGCTACGCAAACCTGACCAAGGACTGCGTCGTCACGGGCTCGGTCGACTACCTCGAGATCTGGGACGCCCAGGCCTGGCAGGAGTACCAGCAGGCTCACGAAGACGACTTCTCCGCGGCCACCCATGAAACTCTGCGCGACATCATCTGACCCGGAGGCCGAGCCACATGCCCGTGCATCGTGGTCTCTGCCCGATCCGACCCTGGCGTACTTCCCCGACGTCAGGTTCGTGCTATCGGACAGGGACCAGGGTGCAAGGGGCCGCGTCGTGACCGACCATGTACCCGTCCTGCTCGACCGTTGTGTCGAGCTGCTGCGACCGGCCCTCACCCGGCGCAGCGCCGACGGGTCCGGGGCGGTGCTGGTGGATGCCACGCTGGGCGCCGGCGGGCACACCGAAAGGTTTCTCACCGAATTGACCGGTCTGAGGGTCGTCGGGTTGGACCGCGATCCGGACGCGCTGCGGACGGCAGAGCAGCGGCTGGCGCGATTCGGCGACCGACTGACGACGGTGCGGGCCAAATACGACCGGATCGGCGAGATTGTCGACGAACCGGTGGCCGGGGTGCTGTTCGACCTCGGGGTGTCGTCGATGCAGCTGGACCGCCCGGAGCGCGGATTCTCCTACGCCGTCGACGCGCCACTGGACATGCGCATGGACCCGGACTCTTCACTGACCGCGGAGCACATTCTCAACACCTACGACGAGACCGCGCTCGCCGACATTCTTGCCCGCTTCGGCGAGGAGCGGTTCGCTCGCCGCATCGCCGCCCATGTGGTGCGCCGGCGCGCGGTGCGGCCCTTCCACCGCACCGGCGAACTGGTCGAGCTGCTGTACCAATCGATTCCGGCGCCCGCGCGGCGCACCGGCGGCCATCCGGCCAAGCGCACCTTCCAGGCGCTGCGGATCGCGGTAAACGACGAGCTGGACTCGCTGCGCGCGGCGCTACCGGCGGCGTTGGACGCGCTGGCGCCCGGCGGGCGGATCGTCGTGATGGCCTACCAGTCCCTGGAAGACCGGATCGTCAAAAGCGTCTTCACCGAAGCGACGTCGTCGCGCACGCCGCAGGGCCTGCCGGTCGAATTGCCCGGGCATCAACCGCAATTCGTGTCGCTGACCCGCGGTGCCGAGAAGGCCGGCGCCGACGAAGTGGACCGCAATCCGCGCAGTGCTTCCGTGCGGCTGCGCGCATTGGAGAAGGTGCGGACGCGATGAGCGCCGAACCGGTTGTCAGGGAAGGTGATTCATGACCAGCAGGCGCGATACACCGGTCGTGGACCGTCCGGCCCGGGCTCGGCGCCCCGTGCGCTCCGGTCCGCGCACGACGCCGATCCGGCGTCCGGCACCCGCCACCAGCTCCAGCCAGGCCAGGGCACGGGCGAAGGCGCGGAAAGCCAAGGCGCCCAAGCCGATCCGCGAGCCACTGCGCGAACGGCTGATCGCTCGGCTGTCGTCGATCGACCTGCGGCCGCAGACACTGGTGGCCAAGGTGCCGTTCGTGGTGTTGGTGATCGGCTCCTTGGGTATCGGACTCGCGCTGACGCTGTGGCTGTCCACCGATGCCGCCGAGCGGTCCTATGAACTCAGCAGCGCCCGTGAGCGCAACCGGGTGTTGACCCAGCAGAAGGAGTCGCTCGAGCGGGAGGTGCTCGAAGCGCAGGCCGCCCCCGCGCTGGCCGAGGCGGCACGCAACCTCGGCATGATCCCGTCGCGTGACACCGCGCACCTGGTGCAGGATCCGGCGGGCAACTGGGTGGTGGTCGGCGATCCGAAACCGGCCGAAGGCACCCCGCCGCCGCCGCTGAACACCAAGCTGCCCGATCCGACGCCGGCGCCACCACCGGTGCCGGTCAACCGCACCGAGGTGCCGGTCATGGTGCCCCGGCCCGGTGCGGTACCCGGCGCCAGTCCCGCCGGTCCCGAAGTGGTGGTGCGCCCGCCCGTGATGCCTACGCCCACCGGTCCGCTGCCCGGCCCCGGCCCGGTGCCGAATGTCGCCGGCCCTGCGGCTCCGGCCGCTCCGCTTGACGCGCCGCAGCCGGCAAATGCGCCGAATCCGCAGGCCGTGCCGGAACAATCCAACAGCGTGGCATCTCCGACCGCCGTTCCGCCGACGTGAGGCACGGCGGCCAACGTTCGGCCCCTCGGCGCGGCGGCACCCCGCGCTCGGCCCGGGACCGGCGGATCCGCCCGATCGTCAAGGCCACCACCAAGGGTGCGTCGTTCGTGGCGCGGCACCGCGCGGGTAACACCGTCATCCTCGTGCTGCTGCTGATCGCCGCGGCGCAGTTGTTCTACCTTCAGGTTCCTGGAGCGGCGAAGTTGCGGGCGGAGGCTGCGGGCCAGCTGAAGGTCACCGACGTCGAGAAGGCGGTGCGGGGCAGCATCGTCGACCGCCACGGCAACAAACTGGCCTTCACCACCCAGGCGCGGGCGCTGACGTTTCAGCCGCAGAAGATCCGCAAGCAGCTCACCGAGGCCAAGCAAAAGAATCCCGCCGCACCCGACCCCGCTCAGCGGCTGCGTGAGATCGCCGACGGCGTGGCGCAGCGGCTGAGCAACCGGCCCGATGCTGCGACGGTGCTGAAAAAGCTGCAGAGCAACGAGACGTTCGTCTATCTGGCCCGTGCGGTCGATCCCGCGGTCGCCAGCGCGATCATCACGAAGTTCCCCGAGGTCGGCGCCGAACGCCAGGACATCCGGCAGTACCCGGGCGGCGCGCTGGCGGCCAACATCGTCGGCGGCATCGACTGGGACGGCCACGGGCTGCTGGGCCTGGAAGACGCGATGGACGGCGTGCTGGCCGGCACCGACGGCTCCGTCACCTATGACCGTGGCTCCGACGGCGTGGTGATCCCCGGCAGCTACCGCAATCGGCACGCCGCCGTCAACGGCTCCGAAGTGGAGCTGACCCTGGACAACGACATCCAGTTCTACGTCCAGCAGCAGGTGGAGCTGGCCAAGGGGCTGTCCGGCGCGCACAACGTCGCGGCGGTGGTGCTGGACGCCAAGACCGGCGAAGTGCTGGCGATGGCCAACGACAACACCTTCGACCCGAGCCAGGACATCGGCCGGCAGGAAGACAAACAGCTGGGCAACCTGGCGGTGTCGTCGCCGTTCGAGCCCGGGTCGGTGAACAAAATCGTCACCGCGTCGTCGGTGATCGAGTTCGGGCTCTCGAACCCCGACGAGGTGCTGTCGGTGCCCGGGTCGATCAACATGGGCGGCGTCACGGTGCACGACGCGTGGGAGCACGGCACCATGCCCTACACCACCACCGGGGTCTTCGGGAAGTCGTCGAACGTCGGCACGCTGATGCTGGCCCAGCGCGTCGGCCCCGAGCGCTTTGCCGACATGTTGACCAAGTTCGGGCTGGGCCAGCGCACCGGCGTCGGGCTGCCCGGCGAAAGCGCCGGCATCGTGCCGCCGATCGACCAATGGTCGGGCTCGACGTTCTCCAATCTGCCCATCGGCCAAGGTCTTTCGATGACCCTGCTGCAGATGACCGCGATGTACCAGGCGATCGCCAACGACGGTGTGCGGATACCGCCGCGCATCGTGCGGGCGACCGTCGCGCCGGACGGCAAACGGACCGAAGAACCGCGGCCCGACGGCATCCGGGTGGTGTCCCCGCAGACCGCGCAGACCGTGCGCAACATGCTGCGCGCGGTGGTACAGCATGACCCGACCGGCGTCCAGCAGGGCACCGGGCCGCAGGCCGCGGTCGAGGGCTACCAGATCAGCGGCAAGACCGGCACCGCCCAGCAGATCAATCCCGCCTGCGGCTGCTATTTCGACGACGTGTACTGGACGACGTTCGCCGGCATCGCCACCACCGACAACCCGCGCTATGTCGTCGGCATCATGATGGACAACCCCAAGAGGGCGGCGGACGGCAAGCCCGGCTCCTCGTCGGCGCCGCTGTTCCACAACATCGCCAGCTGGCTGCTGCAACGTGAGAACATCCCGCTGTCTGCCGATCCTGGACCGCCGCTGACGTTGCAGGCCTGACACCGCACCTGGGTACGGTTTGACGGTGTCCGTCCAGCTGCGTGAAGTCGCCGCCCGCGTCGGCGCCGACGCCCCGGCCGGCGCGGACGTCGCCGTCACCGGTGTCACGCTGCGCGCGCAAGACGCACACCCCGGGGACCTGTTCGCCGCGCTGCCCGGCGCGAACGTGCACGGCGCCTCGTTCGCCGACGAGGCCGTGGCGGCGGGTGCCGTCGCGGTGCTCACCGACCTGGCGGGCGCGGCGACGCTGGCGGTCGACGTGCCGGTCCTCGTGCACCCGGATCCACGATCGGTGCTCGGCGCCGCCGCGGCGCTGGTGTACGGCGACCCGTCGGCCGAACTGACGGTCATCGGCGTGACGGGCACGTCCGGAAAGACCACCACCACCTACCTCGTCGAGGCCGGGCTGCGGGCGGCCGGCCGGCATGCCGGGCTTGTCGGGACCGTCGGCATTCGCGTCGACGGCGTGGACCAGCCGAGTGCGCTGACCACCCCCGAGGCGCCGGCGTTGCAAGCGCTGCTCGCGCAGATGGCCGAACGCGGCGTGGAGGTGGTGGTGATGGAGGTGTCCAGCCATGCGCTGGCGCTCGGCCGCGTGGACGGCGTGCGATTCGCGGTGGCCGGCTTCACCAACCTGTCCCGCGACCACTTGGACTTCCACCCGTCGATGCAGGCCTACTTCGACGCCAAGGCGCGGCTTTTCGACGCCGACTCGCCGCTGCGGGCAGCCGTCTCGGTGGTGTGTGTCGACGACGACGCCGGCCGCCAGATGGCGGCTCGTGCGGTGCAGCCGGTCACCGTCAGCGTCGAGGGCACCGCCGACTGGTCCGCGACCGACATCCGCGCCCGGCCCGACGGCGGCCAGCAGTTCGTCGCCGTCGGGCCGGGCGGCCACCGGCACCCGATCGCGATAGCCCTGCCCGGCCGGTACAACGTCACGAATGCCCTTCTGGCCCTTGCCATTTTGCATGCAGTGGGTGTGACGCCCGCGCAGGCGGCCCCCGGGTTGGCCGCCGCGCGGGTGCCCGGACGCCTGGAGCCGGTCGACCGCGGGCAGGACTTCCTGGCGTTGGTCGACTACGCGCACAAGCCGGGTGCGCTGCAGGCGGTTCTGGAGAACCTGCGCCGGCACAGCAGCGGGCGGCTGGCGGTGGTGTTCGGTGCCGGTGGCGACCGCGACCCCGGCAAGCGAGAAGCCATGGGCCGCATCGCCGCTGAGTTGGCCGATCTGGTCGTCGTCACCGACGACAATCCCCGCAGCGAAGACCCTGCCGCCATTCGCGCGGCAATCCTGAGCGGCGCCAAGGAAGCCGGCGGGGCGGCGGAAGTGGTCGAGATCGGCGACCGGCGTGCCGCGATCGTGCACGCGGTGCGGTGGGCGCGGCGCGGCGACGTCGTGCTGGTCGCCGGCAAGGGACACGAGACGGGTCAGACCGCGAAAGGCGTCACCCGCCCGTTCGACGACCGCGAGGAGCTTGCCGCGGCGCTGAGCGCGATAACCTCCACGGCGTGATCGAGTTGACCGTCGCTCAGGTCGCCGAAATCGTCGGCGGCCAGCTGGCTGACGTCTCGGCCGCCGACGCCGCACACCTGCACATCACCGGCACGGTCGAGTTCGACTCCCGCAAGATCACCCCCGGCGGCTTGTTTCTTGCGCTGCCCGGCGCGCGCTCCGACGGACACGATCACGCTGCCGCCGCCGTGGAAGCGGGCGCTGTTGCGGTACTGGCCGCGCGGCCGGTCGGTGTGCCGGCGATCGTCGTGCAGCCGATCACCAGGGAATCCGGCGCGAGTGTGCTCGAACACGACACCGACGGCTCCGGCGCCGCGGTGCTGGCCGCGCTGGCCAGGCTCGCCGCGTTCGTCGCTGCCGAGCTGGTGGCCGGTGGACTGACGATCGTCGGCATCACCGGTTCGTCGGGCAAGACCTCGACCAAGGACCTGATTGCCGCATTGTTGGCGCCGCTAGGGCAGGTGGTCGCGCCGCCGGGGTCGTTCAACAACGAGCTCGGCCACCCGTGGACCGTATTGCGCGCCACGCCCGAGACTGACTTCCTGGTGCTGGAGATGTCGGCCCGCCGGCCCGGCAACATCGCGGAGTTGGCCGCCATCGCGCGGCCGTCGGTGGCGACCGTCCTCAACGTCGGCACCGCCCACCTCGGCGAATTCGGCTCGCGGGAGGCCATCGCTGCCACGAAATCCGAACTCCCGCAAGCAGTTCCGCCGTCGGGCGTGGTGGTTCTCAACGCCGACGACCCCGCTGTGGCCGCAATGGCCGAGGTGACGGCAGCCCGCGTGGTGAGGGTGAGCCGCACCGGACCGGCTGACGTGTGGGCCGACCAGATCACGCTCGACGAGCTGGCCCGGCCCAGCTTCACGCTGCACGCCGCCGGCACGGACGTGCCCGTGCGGCTGGCCGTGCACGGCGAACACCAGGTCACCAATGCGCTGTGCGCGGCGGCGGTGGCGCTGGAGTGCGGCGCCACCGCCGAGCAGGTGGCGAACACGCTCGCCACCGCGGGCCCGGTGTCGGGACACCGGATGGAGGTGAGCAAGCGCGCCGACGGCGTCACCGTGATCAACGACGCCTACAACGCCAACCCGGACTCGATGCGGGCCGGGCTGCAGGCGCTGTCCTGGATGGCGAACCGGCCGAGCGGTCGGCGCCGCAGCTGGGCCGTGCTGGGCGAGATGGGTGAACTCGGCGACGACGCGATTTCCGAGCACGATCGCACCGGGCGACTGGCCGTGCGATTAGATGTCTCTCGACTCGTCGTCGTCGGAACCGGGAGGTCGATGCGCGCCATGCATCAGGCAGCGGTCATGGAGGCTTCCTCGGGCGGCCCCCAGACGACTTCGGTGACCATGGTCGACGACGCGGACGCTGCGCTTGCGCTGCTGCGCGCAGAACTGGCTCCCGGTGACGTCGTGCTGGTGAAAGCCTCGAACGTGGCCGGGCTGGGCGCGCTGGCCCGGGCGCTGGCGGACAGCACGGCATGAGGCAGATCCTCATTGCCGTCGGCATCGCGCTGACGGTGTCGATCCTGCTCACCCCGCTGCTGATCAACCTGTTCACGCGGCAGGGATTCGGCCACGAAATCCGGTCCGACGGTCCGCCCACGCACAGGCACAAGCGCGGCACGCCGTCGATGGGCGGCGTCGCCATCGTCGCCGGCATCTGGGCCGGTTACCTGGGCACTCATCTGGTCGGCCTGGCGTTGGACGGCCGCGGACCGTCGGCGTCCGGGCTGCTTGTGCTCGGGCTGGCAACCGCGCTGGGCGCGGTCGGGTTCGTCGACGACCTGATCAAGGTCCGCAAGGCCCGCAACCTCGGGCTGAACAAGACCGCCAAGGCCGTCGGCCAGATCGTCGCAGCGATCCTGTTCGGCATATTGGTGCTGCAATTCCGCAACGGCGACGGACTCACCCCGGCGGGGGCGCAGCTTTCGTACGTGCGTGAGGTCGCCACGGTGACGTTGCCGCCGGCGCTGTTCGTGCTGTTCTGCGTGGTGCTGGTCAGCGCCTGGAGCAACGCGGTCAACTTCACCGATGGGCTCGACGGGCTGGCCGCCGGGTGCATGGCGATGGTGACCGCCGCCTACGTGATCATCACGTTCTGGCAGTTCCGCAACGCCTGCTCCACGCACCCCGGGCTGGGCTGCTACAACGTGCGCGACCCGCTGGACCTGGCGCTGGTCGCCGCGGCGACGGCCGGCGCGTGCATCGGATTTTTGTGGTGGAACGCCGCGCCGGCCAAGATCTTCATGGGCGACACCGGCTCGCTGGCGCTGGGCGGCATCATCGCCGGGTTGTCGGTGAGCAGCCGCACCGAGCTGCTCGCGGTGGTGCTGGGTGCGCTGTTCGTCGCGGAGATCACCTCGGTGGTGCTGCAGATCCTGGCGTTTCGCACCACCGGCCGCCGGGTGTTCCGGATGGCGCCGTTTCATCACCACTTCGAGCTGGTGGGGTGGGCCGAGACCACGGTGATCATCCGGTTCTGGCTGCTGACCGCGATCGCGTGCGGGCTGGGTGTGGCTTTGTTCTACGGCGAATGGCTTGCCGCGATAGGTGACTGAGATGGCCGACGTCCTCAAACCCGGCACCCGGGTGCTGGTGACCGGCGCCGGGATCACCGGGCGGGCGGTGAGCGCCGCGCTGACACCGATGGGTGTCCGGCTCTACATCTGTGACGACGACCCCAAGGCACTGCAGCGGCTGTCCGAACCCGCGATCGTGGTGGGAACCAACGAGGCCGCCGAGCGGATCGCCGACTTCGACCTAGTGGTCACCAGCCCGGGCTTTTCCCCGACGACCCCGCTGCTGTCGGCCGCCGCCACCAGCGGCGTGCCGATCTGGGGTGACGTCGAGCTGGCATGGCGGCTCGACGCGTCCGGACGGTTCGGGCCGCCGCGCCGCTGGCTGGTGGTCACCGGCACCAACGGCAAGACCACGACCACGTCGATGCTGCACGGGATGCTGCTGGCCGCCGGGCGCCGCAGCGTGCTGTGCGGCAACATCGGCAGCCCGGTGCTCGACGTCCTGGACCAGCCCGCCGAGTTCTTCACGGTCGAGCTGTCCAGCTTCCAACTGCACTGGGCGCCGTCGCTGCGGCCCGAGGCCGGCACGGTGCTCAACGTCGCCGAGGACCACCTGGACTGGCATGGTTCGTTCGAGCACTACGCGGCCGCGAAGGCCCGGGCACTGACCGGCCGGGTGGCGGTCGCCGGCGTCGACGATCCCGTGGCCGCCCGGCTGCTGCAAGACGCCCCGGCCGCGATGCGCGTCGGCTTCCGGCTGGGGGAGCCGGCACCAGGCGAGCTCGGGGTTCGCGACGGGACGCTCACGGATCGTGCCTTCGCGGCGGACATGCCGCTGGTCGCCGAGTCGGTGATACCCGTGCCGGGGCCGGTCGGCGTGCTCGACGCCCTGGGCGCCGCAGCGCTGGCTCGCGCGGTCGACGTGCCCGCCGACGCGATCGCTGCGGCCTTGGCGTCGTTCTGGGTGGCCCCGCACCGCGCTCAAGTGGTCGCGGTGGTCGACGGCGTCACGTTCGTCGACGACTCCAAGGCCACCAACCCGCACGCGGCCCGGGCGTCGATCACGGCCTATCCGCGGGTGGTGTGGGTGGCGGGCGGCCTGCTCAAGGGCGCGTCGGTGGACGACATGGTGCGCGAGGTGGCGAATCGGCTGGTCGGGGCGGTGTTGCTGGGCCGGGATCGGGCGGTAGTTGCCAACGCGTTATCGCGACACGCCCCGGATGTCCCCGTCGTCGAGGTCACCACGGGAGACGATGCTGTGGTGCAAGAGGCCAGTGAGTCTGTTGGGGAAAGAGTGATGGCCGACGCCGTCGCAGCGGCCTGCCGCCTGGCCCGGCCCGGTGACACGGTGTTGCTGGCCCCGGCCGGGGCGTCGTTCGACCAGTTCACCGGCTATGCCCACCGCGGCGACGCGTTCGCTGCCGCGGTCCGCGGCGCGACCCGGTAGTGGCGATGCGCGACACGCTGGCCCGACTTCGCAGTCGGGGAAACGGGGTCGGTGCGTGGCTGGGCCGGCCGATGACGTCGTTTCACCTCGTCATCGCCGTCGTCGCGCTGCTCACGTCGCTGGGGCTGATCATGGTGCTGTCCGCCTCGGGGGTGCGGTCCTACGACGACGACGGCTCGCCGTGGATCATCTTCGGCCGCCAAGTGCTCTGGACGGTGATCGGGCTCGTCGGGTTCTACATCGCGCTGCGGGTTCCGGTTCGAGTCATGCGGCGCACCGCGTCGTTCTCCTTCGCGTTCACCATCCTTCTGCTGGTGCTGGTGCTGGTGCCCGGAATTGGCAAGGAATCCAACGGATCTCGCGGCTGGTTCGTCATCGCCGGGCTGTCCATGCAGCCCTCGGAGCTGGCCAAGATCGCGTTCGCGATCTGGGGCGCACACCTGCTGGCCGGCCGCCGCATGGAGCGGGCGTCGCTTCGCGAGATGCTGATTCCGCTGGTGCCCGCCGCGGTGATCGCGCTCGGCCTGATCGTCGCGCAGCCCGACCTCGGGCAGACGGTGTCGCTGGCGATCATCCTTCTGGGCTTGTTGTGGTACGGCGGCCTGCCGCTGCGGGTGTTCTTGAGCTCACTGTTCGCGGCGATCAGCGCCGGCGCCATCCTCGCCGTCTCCGAGGGGTACCGCTCCGACCGGGTGCGGTCCTGGCTGAACCCCGGCGCCGACCCGCAGGACTCCGGCTACCAGGCCCGTCAGGCCAAATATGCCTTGGCCAACGGCGGCGTGTTCGGCGACGGGCTGGGCCAGGGCACCGCGAAGTGGAACTATCTGCCCAACGCCCACAACGACTTCATCTTCGCGATCATCGGCGAAGAGTTGGGGTTCGTCGGCGCGTTCGGGCTGCTGTGTCTGTTCGGGCTGTTCGCCTACACCGGGGTGCGGGTGGCGCGCCGCTCGGCCGACCCGTTCCTGCGGCTGCTGTCGGCCACCGTGACCATGTGGGTGTTGGGCCAGGCGTTCATCAATGTGGGCTACGTGATCGGGCTGCTGCCGGTCACCGGTTTGCAGCTACCGCTGATCTCCGCCGGTGGAACATCAACTGCCACAACGCTTTTCATCATGGGTATGATCGCCAACGCGGCCCGGCACGAACCGGAGGCGGTGGCGGCGCTGCGGGCCGGCCGCGACGACAAGATGAATCGGCTGCTGCGGCTGGCCCTGCCCGAGCCGTATGTGCCCAGCCGCACGGAGGCGCTGCGCGACCGGCTGCGGTCACGGCCGTCCGCCGAAACACCGAGGAACTCGAAGAAGCCCACGAAGCCCACGAAGCCCACGAAGGTCGCGGCAAGTGGGTCGCGACGGTCAGGGCATCATAGAGTCGGCCAGCGTCACGACGGCCGGCGTCGCACCAGCAGAGGTGAAGGTACGCGCACCAGGACTTCAGGAGAGGCAGCCATGACCGGTAGCGCGAAGAACATCGGTGCCCGCCGCTGGTGAACGGCAATAAGGCGGTCTCCGTCGTGCTCGCCGGCGGCGGCACCGCTGGCCATGTCGAGCCCGCCATGGCTGTCGCCGACGCACTGAAGGCCCTGGACCCGAATGTGCGGATCACCGCACTCGGTACCGTGCGGGGTCTGGAAACCCGCCTGGTGCCTGAGCGGGGATATCGGCTCGAGCTGATCACGCCGGTGCCGCTGCCCCGGAAAGCCAGCCGCGACCTCGCGCAGCTTCCGCTGCGGGTTCGCCAGGCGGTGCGTGAGACAGGCGCCATCCTGGACGCGGTGGGCGCCGACGTGATCGTCGGCTTCGGCGGGTACGTGGCGTTGCCGGCCTACCTTGCCGCGCGCCGGCGTCGCGTGCCGGTGGTGATCCACGAGGCCAATGCGCGCGCGGGCCTGGCCAACCGCGTCGGCGCACGATATGCGCAACGCGTGCTCGCGGCGGTGCCCGGCTCGGGCCTGCGCGGCGCCGAGGTGGTGGGCGTGCCGCTGCGCCCGTCGATCACCGGGCTGGACCGCATGGCCGTGCGCGCGCAGGCGCGGGCGTTTTTCGGGTTCGACGACGACGCGTTGGTGCTGCTGGTTTTCGGCGGCTCGCAGGGTGCGGCGTCCATCAATCGGGCGGTCGCCGGTGCCGCGAAACACCTTGCCGCCGAAGGCATTTCGGTACTGCATGCGCACGGACCCAAGAATCGCCTGGACTTGCCGGAGCCCGCGCCGGGCGATCCGCCTTACCTCGCGGTGCCCTACCTGGATCGCATGGACCTGGCCTACGCGGCCGCCGACCTGGCGATCTGCCGGTCCGGAGCGATGACCGTGGCCGAGGTATCGGCGGTGGGGCTGCCGGCCGTGTACGTGCCGCTGCCGATCGGCAACGGCGAACAACGCCTCAACGCGCTGCCAGTGGTCAACGCCGGAGGTGGCCTCCTGGTCGACGACAAAGACCTGACGCCGGATTTCGTCGCGCAGACCGTCACTGAGCTGCTCACCGATGGGCCAAGGCTCGCCGCGATGACGGCCGCCGCGGCGCTGGTCGGCCATCGCGACGCCGCTGAGCGGGTGGCGCAGGTGGCGCTGGACCTCGCGCGCGACACTCGCCCGCCGAAAAAAGCGGGGCGACGGTGACCGTGCGGCCGTTGCCCCCCGAGTTGGCGCGGGTGCACATGGTCGGCATCGGCGGGGCAGGCATGTCCGGGATCGCGCGCATCCTGCTCGACCGCGGCGCGGCGGTGTCGGGTTCGGACGCCAAGGAGTCGCGCGCGGTGCTCGCGCTGCGGGCCCGCGGTGCCGAGGTCCGCATCGGCCACGACCCGGCGTCGCTGGACCTGCTGCCGGGCGGGCCCACCATGGTGATCACCACCCACGCAGCGATTCCGAAGGACAACCCAGAACTGGTCGAGGCGCGACGGCGCGGCATCGCGGTGGTGTTGCGACCGAGGGTGCTGGCCAAGCTCATGGACGGCTACCACACAGTGATGGTCACGGGCACGCACGGCAAGACGTCGACCACGTCGATGCTGATCGTCGCGCTGCAGCACTGCGGGCTGGACCCGTCGTTCGCGGTCGGCGGAGACTTGGGGGAGGCCGGCACCAATGCGCATCACGGCAGCGGCGACTACTTCGTCGCCGAGGCTGACGAAAGCGACGGCTCGCTTCTGGAGTACACGCCTGACGTCGCGGTGGTGACCAACATCGACGTGGACCACCTCGACTTCTTCGGCAGCGCCCAGGCCTACACCAAGGTGTTCGACGACTTCGCCGACCGCGTCGCGCCCGGCGGCGCGCTTGTGGTGTGCATCGACGACCCGGGTGCGGCGGCGCTGGCCGAGCGGGCAGCGGACAGGGGCGTTCGGGTACTGCGCTACGGCAGTGACGCGTCGCTGCCCCTGGCCGGGCAGTTGCTGTCCTGGGAGCAGCAGGGCACCGGCGCTGTCGCCCAGGTGCAGCTGGCCGGTGAGCCACGGCGCAGGGTGATGCGGCTGTCGGTGCCCGGGCGGCACATGGCGCTCAATGCGCTGGGCGCGTTGGTGGCGGCGGTCCATGCCGGCGCCGAACCCGAATGCGTGCTCGACGGGCTCGCCGGTTTCGAGGGGGTACGCCGCCGGTTCGACCTGGTGGGCGTCGCCGACTCGGTCCGGGTGTTCGACGACTACGCGCACCATCCGACCGAAATCCGCGCGACGCTGGCGGCGGTGCGTGCGCTGATCGAGCAGGCACCGCGCGCCGCCGACCGCAGCGGCCGCGCGATCGCGGTGTTTCAGCCCCACTTGTATTCGCGCACTGAGCTTTTCGCGCGGGAGTTCGGTGCCGCGCTCGACGACGCGGACCTGGTGTTCGTGCTCGACGTCTACGGCGCGCGAGAGCAGCCCCGGGCCGGAGTCAGCGGGGCGATGGTCGCCGAGCACGTCAGCGTCCCCGTGTCCTACGTGCCGGATTTCGCGGCGGCGCCTGACCGGGTGGCAGAGGTGGCGCGGCCCGGTGACGTGGTGGTCACGATGGGCGCCGGCGACATCACGATGCTGGGACCGGAGATCGTGAACTCGTTGCACGTCAAGGCCAACCGCAGCACGCCTCGCCGCTCCGGGGTGAGCGGATGACCGAGCCGCTGCTGGAGGAGGGACCGCGGCGACGTGCCCGCCGGGAGCGCGAGCAGCGTCGCGCCGCGGCCGCACGCGCGCGGGCGATCGAGGAAGCGCGCCGCGAGGCCAAGCGCAAAGTCACCGCCACGGCCACCGCCCCTCAACCGCCCCGGCGCGGCGTGGTGCGGGGGCTGAAGGTTCTGGTGTGGGCGGTGCTAATCACCGTCATCTCAGTCGGCCTCGGATTGGTGCTGTACTTCACGCCGCTGATGTCGGTGCGCAATCTGGAAATCGACGGGCTGCAGGTGATTCCGCGCGACGAAGTGGTCGCGGCGGTGGCGATACCGCACGGCACGCCGCTGCTACAGGTCGACACCGGCAAGGTAGCCAACCGCGTGGCGACCATCAGCCGGGTGGCCTCAGTGCGCGTGCAGCGCGAGTACCCGTCGTCGTTGCGGGTCACCGTGGTGGAGCGAATCCCGGTGGCGGTCAAGGACATGGCGGACGGCACGCATCTCTTCGACCGTGACGGCGTGGATTTCGCCACCGCGCCGCCGCCGCCGGGTGTGCCGTACCTCGACGTCGACCGTCCGGGTCCCAGCGATCCGCCCACGAAGGCCGCGCTGGCCGTGCTGACCGCACTGCGGCCCGAGGTTGCCGGGCAGGTGGGACGCATCGCCGCGCCGTCGGTCGCCTCGATCACGCTGACGCTTGCCGACGGGCGCGTGGTGATTTGGGGGACCAACGACCGCACGGACGAGAAGGCCGAGAAACTGGCGGCCTTGCTGACCCGGCCAGGCCACACCTACGACGTGTCGAGCCCCGACCTGCCGACGGTCAAATAGAAATTCCTGCTTTCGCATCGGCGCGCCTGCGCGGTTAGCGCGGCATGCGGCCATACCGTTCTGGTTGCGCGGAACTACTTGACATAACTCTAAGCCTCTGGTTGAGGTTGAGGGTTGGGAGGAAGGCTATTGATGACCCCCCCGCATAACTACCTCGCCGTCATCAAAGTCGTCGGCATCGGCGGCGGCGGCGTGAACGCCGTCAACCGGATGATCGAGCAAGGCCTCAAGGGCGTGGAGTTCATCGCCATCAACACCGACGCGCAAGCGCTGCTGATGAGCGATGCCGACGTCAAGCTCGATGTCGGTCGCGACTCGACCCGAGGACTCGGCGCCGGCGCCGACCCGGAAGTCGGGCGCAGGGCCGCCGAGGACGCCAAGGACGAGATCGAAGAGCTGCTTCGCGGGGCCGACATGGTGTTCGTCACCGCCGGTGAGGGCGGCGGGACCGGCACCGGCGGCGCCCCCGTCGTCGCCAGCATCGCTCGCAAACTCGGCGCGCTCACCGTCGGCGTCGTCACCCGGCCGTTCTCGTTCGAGGGCAAGCGCCGCGGCGCGCAGGCCGAGGGCGGGATCGCCGCGCTGCGGGAAAGCTGCGACACGCTGATCGTGATCCCCAACGACCGGCTGCTGCAGATGGGCGACGCGCATGTGTCGCTGATGGACGCGTTCCGCAGCGCCGACGAGGTCCTGCTCAACGGCGTGCAGGGCATCACCGACCTCATCACCACGCCGGGGCTGATCAACGTCGACTTCGCCGACGTCAAAGGCATCATGAGCGGCGCCGGGACCGCGCTGATGGGTATCGGCTCGGCCCGCGGGGACGGCCGCGCGCTGAAAGCCGCTGAGATCGCCATCAATTCGCCGCTGCTCGAGGCATCCATGGAGGGTGCGCAAGGTGTGCTGATGTCAATCGCGGGCGGCAGCGATCTGGGGCTGTTCGAAATCAACGAGGCCGCGTCGCTGGTGCAGGAAGCCGCGCATCCCGACGCCAACATCATCTTCGGCACGGTCATCGACGACTCGCTGGGCGACGAGGTGCGGGTCACCGTGATCGCCGCGGGCTTCGACGCGGTCAGCGCCAGGCACGCGAAGCCTGTGGTGGGTGCTGGCGCGAAGGTAGCGGCCGGTGCGGCCGGCAAGGTCACCTCGACGCTGTTCGAGCCCGGTGACCCGGCCGCTGTTCCCGCGCACACCAACGGCGCGACCGTGCGCATCGGCGGCGACGATGACGACGACGTCGACGTGCCGCCGTTCATGCGCCGGTAAATACTGGCTGCGTGACCATTCGGGTTCGGCGGGTGACTACTACCCGCGACGGCGGCGTCTCCGGGCCACCTTTCGACACGTTCAACCTCGGCGACCACGTCGGCGACGATCCCGAAGCGGTCGCCGCCAACAGGAAACGGCTGGCTGCGGCGATCGGGCTCGACGAGGACCGGCTGATCTGGATGAATCAGGTGCACGGCGACCGGGTGACGCGTGTCGACGGGCCGCGGGACAGCCCGGTCGACGACACCGACGCGCTGCTGACGACGACACCGCGGCTGGCGCTGGCGGTGGTGACTGCCGACTGTGTCCCGGTGCTGCTGGCAGACGCGCGCGCCGGCGTGGTGGCGGCCGTGCACGCCGGGCGGGTCGGCGCCCAGCGCGGCGTGGTGGCCCGCGCGCTGGAGGCGATGCAGGCTGCGGGCGCTCACCCCGGCGACACTTCGGCGCTGCTGGGGCCGGCCGTCAGCGGCGCCAACTACGAGGTGCCCGAGGAGATGGCCGCGGAGGTCGAAGCCGCGCTGCCGGGTAGCCGCACCACCAGCCGCCGCGGCACTCCGGCATTGGACCTGCGGGCCGGAATTGCCCGTCAGCTCAGCGCTTTGGGGGTGAAGGCGATCGACATCGACCCGCGCTGCACGGTCGACGACCCGAAGCTGTTCAGTCACCGCAGACAAGCGACGACAGGTCGGCTCGCCTCCGTCATATGGATGGAATGACTGAACGCCAAGAACAATTGGCGCGGTCGTTGGCGGCCGTGCGTCAGCGAATCGACCACGCCGCCGCCGCGGCGGGCCGCGACCCGGCCGACGTCGAGCTGCTGCCGGTCACCAAGTTCTTTCCCGCCTCCGACGTCGCGATCTTGGCCCGGCTCGGCTGCCGCGCCGTCGGCGAATCCCGCGACCAGGAGGCCGCGGTCAAGTCTGCCGAGGTCGCCCGGCTCGTCGACGAAGACGTGCACTGGCACATGGTCGGGCGGATTCAGCGCAATAAGGCCCGCTCTATCGTCCGCTGGGCCGGCACCGTGCACTCGATCGACAGCACGCGGCTGGTCGGCGCGTTGGACCGAGCCGTCAGCGGGCTGCCGCTGCGGGCGTTTGTGCAGGTCAGCCTCGACGGTGACCCGCAGCGCGGCGGGGTGGACGTGCGCCGGCCTGAGCTCGTGGACGAAGTGTGCGATGCAGTGGCTTCCGCAGCGGGCCTGTCGCTGGTCGGGTTGATGGCCGTACCGCCGCTGGACTGGGATCCGGAGCGGGCGTTCGCCCGATTGCAGACCGAGCATCAGCGGATACTTCGCAGCCATCCGCAAGCCTCGGGCCTGTCGGCTGGCATGTCCGACGACTTGGAGGCTGCCGTGAAACACGGGTCCACCTGTGTGCGTGTCGGTACCGCGTTGTTGGGACCGCGGCCTTTATCGTCACCTGCAGTAGTCACTCCTGTCACACCAACATCAAAATAGTCGTCAACCACGAGCCTCCCGAAAGGGTCACCGATGAGTACGCTTCACAAGGTCAAGGCCTACTTCGGCATGGCGCCGATGGAGGACTACGACGACGAGTACTACGACGACGAGGACCGCGGACGCAGCTATCCGCGCCGGCCACATTCGGAGAGGTTCGGCGACGACGGCTATGACCGCCCGAGTCGTCGCTACGAAGCTCGCGATCGCGACTACGACGACCGCGACGCGGACGACTACGCGCCGTCCTACCGCGGCTACGACGAACCGCGGTTCCGGCCGCGCGAATTCGACCGGCCGCCGGAGATGGGCCGCTCGCGGTTCGGTGCACTGCGCGGCGCTACCCGCGGCTCGCTGGCGATGGACCCCCGTCGGATGGCCGAGCTGTTCGAGGCCGGCAGCCCCTTGTCGAAGATCACCACGCTGCGGCCGAAGGACTACAGCGAGGCACGCACCATCGGGGAACGGTTCCGTGACGGCACCCCGGTGATCATGGACCTGGTTTCGATGGACAACGCCGACGCCAAGCGGCTGGTGGATTTCGCCGCCGGCCTGGCGTTCGCGCTGCGCGGTTCCTTCGACAAGGTGGCCACCAAAGTGTTCCTGCTGTCGCCGGCAGACGTCGACGTCAGCGCCGAGGAACGCCGGCGCATCGCTGAAGCGGGCTTTTACGCCTACCAGTGAGCCATCGGTAGGCTGACAGCGCTCCCTGTTCGGGGGGCGCTGTCGTCTACGTCTCTAGTGAGGTCGGGCCTGTTGCGGCTGTTCTTCGACATTTTGGGCTTCGCGCTGTTCTTATTCTGGCTGTTGCTGATCGCCCGCGTGGTCATCGAATTCATTCGCTCGTTCAGCCGGGACTGGCGGCCGCGGGGTGTCACGGTGGTGATCCTCGAAATCATCCTGACGGTCACCGATCCGCCGGTAAAGCTGTTGCGGCGCATCATTCCTCAGCTGACCGTCGGCGCGGTCCGCTTCGACCTTTCGATCATGGTCCTGCTGCTCGTCGCCTTCATTGGAATGAACCTGGCGTTCAATGCCGGCGCCTAAAACACGGCTCGCCGCAGAGATTGAAATTCCTTCTTAATTATTATCCTCGCCTGCAACCGGCGGTTCTGATGTGACAGGATGGACGGCAGTTACAGTCCGGGCACCGACCACGGTCTACACTCCTAGATCAGCTTCGACCGTCCAGAACTTTGAGGGGGCAGAAAATGCCGCTAACGCCCGCCGACGTTCACAACGTCGCATTCAGCAAGCCGCCCATCGGCAAACGCGGCTACAACGAGGATGAGGTCGACGCTTTCCTCGATCTCGTCGAGGCCGAGCTTACGCGACTGATCGAGGAGAACACGGATCTGCGCCAGCGGGTCAGCGAACTCGAGCAAGAGCTGGCCGGCGCGCGGTCTGGCAACGGCGCGGCCACCACCCAGGCCATACCGTTGTACGAGCAGCAGCCGGAGCCACAGCAGCCCGCCTACGAGGCACCGCAGCCCGCGTACGAGGCGCCGCCCACGCCGGCCGCCGCGCCCGGCCCCGTCGACGAAGAGTCCCACATCAAGGCCGCCCGCGTGCTGGCCTTGGCCCAGGACACCGCCGACCGGCTGACCAGCACCGCCAAGGCGGAGGCCGACAAGCTGCTCGCCGACGCCCGCGCCAACGCCGACCAGATCCTCTCGGAGGCGCGGCGCGAGGCCGAGACCACGGTCACCGAGGCGCGCCAGCGCGCCGAGGCCATGCTCGCCGACGCGCAGATGCGCTCGGAGACCCAGCTGCGCCAGGCCCAGGAGAAGGCCGACGCGTTGCAGGCCGATGCCGAACGTAAGCACTCCGAGATCATGGGAACCATCAACCAGCAGCGCACGGTGCTGGAAGGACGGCTCGAGCAGTTGCGCACGTTCGAGCGCGAATACCGCACCCGGCTCAAGACATACCTCGAGTCGCAGCTGGAGGAACTGGGTCAGCGCGGCTCCGCCGCTCCGGTCGACTCGAGCGCCAACAGCGACAGCGGCGCTTTCAATCAGTACAACAGGGGCAACTAGCCCCGAGGGCTGATCAATGCTGATCGTCGCACTGGTCATGGCCGTGATCGGCCTTGCCGCCTTGGTGACCGCGGTTGTCACCAGCAACGAGGTGATCGCGTGGGTGTGCATCGGAGCCAGTGTGATCGGCGTGATCCTGCTCATCGTGGATGCACTGCGCGAGCGCCAGAAACGCGACACCACGCCCGCCGCCGACTCCCCTGAAGAGACTACGGAAACTCCGGAAGACGCCCGTGAGGAGTCCCCGGCAGAGGCGCAAGAGTTCGACGAGGAGTACCCCGACGAGGAGCGTGCCGGCGACGAGAAGGCGCCGGTGGCCGAGGAAGACAAGACTGAGCGCTGAGCTCAGCAGGTCGGGGTGGCCAGAAGCTTGCGCACCTCGTCGTCTGAGGTCTGGCTGAAGTTGCGGTAGTACTCGCCGACCGCCATGAACGACGGCGGTGTCGCCACACAGACGACGTCGTCTGCGGCTTCGGCCAGCTGCCGGCAGGCGGTCGGGGGCGCCACCGGAACCGCGACCACGATCTTCGCCGGAGCCGCGGCGCGGATCGCTCGAACCGCCGCCAGCACGGTGGCCCCGGTGGCGATTCCGTCGTCGACCAGGATCACCGTCTTGCCGGTGAGCTGGATCGGCGGCCGCCCGCCGCGGTAGGCGCTCTCGCGGCGGGCCAGCTCGGCGGTCTCCCGGTCGATCACCTCTTGCACCTGGTCGTGGGTTATTCCGAGGCTGCGCAGCACCTCATCGTTGAAAACCACCAGGCCGCCGCTGGCCAACGCGCCGACGGCCAGTTCCTCCCAGCGGGGCGCGCCAAGCTTGCGAACGACGAACACGTCGAGCGGCGCGTGCAGGGCGGCGGCCACTTCCCACGCGACGGGCACGCCGCCGCGCGGCAAACCCAGCACCAAAAGATCGGGTGTGCCGCGGTAGGTCGTGAGCGCGGCGGCCAGGGCGCGCCCGGCTTCGCGGCGGTCGGCGAAGGGTGTGCCGGCGCCGCGGGTCAGGCCAGGAAATCGTCGCATTGCGATCCTCCGCGTCCTAGTGTCCTCTCGATCGGGGCCCGCGTGCCACAGTGGAGGAGTGTTCATCGCCGTCGTCGCGGTGGCAACCGTGCACTTCATGTTCCTCGGCTACCTCGTCGTCGGCGGCTTCCTGGCGCTGCGGTGGCCGCGCACGATCGCGTTGCATGTGCTCACAGTGTTGTGGGGATTGGGCAGTGTTCTGCTGCACTTCCCCTGTCCGCTGACCGACGCCGAGCGATGGGCGCGTGCGCATGCCGGAATGGCGCAGCTGCCGTCTGCGGGCTTCATCGACCACTACATCACCGGGGTCCTCTACCCATCTGGCGCGTCGGTGCTTGTGCAGGCGACGGTGTTCATGCTGGTGCTTTTGTCATGGGTGCTGTTCGCGAGGGCGGTGCTGAACCGGAGGAGGGCGACGACATCGTGCTCGACGGGTTCTTCCAGGCGACCCCTCACTCGCCGACAATGGGATCGATGAACAGCATGTTTTGGTGACGAATCATGTAGTATCGCAACAAGTTTCAAACTTCGTCACCGAGTTCAGGATTGATCATCGCCGCATTCTTGGTGAAGCACGGCCTGCATGTGTCACCCCTTGCCGACGAATACTCCCGTACTGATCCCGCCCAGTGGGCGGTTATTGCCTTGGCGACCAAAAGCCCAGCCTAAGAACAGAGCCGCTGCAGCCAGTCCCAAATGCAGCCAGTTATCTGCGTCGTTCACTGGAACCAGGTTCGCCGAACTTTCGCGGTCGACAAGCATGCCATAGACGAACAGGGCGGCGTACACCAGGCCGGTGCCAATCAGATACGCACGGGCACCGTTGAACGTTCGAGCCATCAGAACCCCGAGAATGCCAAACACCAAGTGAATCAGGTTGTGTAGCACCGAAACACCGAACACACCAAGAAGTTTGGCGTTCGAGGCATGTCCCGCCCAGGTCATCGTGTCGTAGCCGACGGTCACTTTCGGTACGAACCCGAGGATTCCGGCAAGCAGGAACACCACCGCGATCGCTAATGCGAACACTTGAACCGTGGCCCATCGGACCTTGCGAGGCGAAATGGCCGGCGCATTAGGCGCTGACATGGCGTTCCCTTCGTCAGGGTTGTGTGAAGCCGAGCAGCCCAGGAGTACCCACAGCCACCCGGACGGAAGCTAGGCAACAAAGCAAATTTGCCCCGGCGTTTTCGTTCGCCAAGGACCGCGGAGAGGTAAAGCCATTGCAGCGCACCCGGCATGTGGAGTTGGTGGCTGCAGGCACCGGGTCACGTGGGTGCGGCGGTTATTCTGCTTTGGTCTGCTTCGCCGCAGACTGGCGTTGGGCACGCAGTTCCCGGCTTTGCCTGCAAACTTCTCGGGCTTCTGCCTGGATTCTGCGCGACCGGGCCAAAAGCTGTTGGTTGTAGGTCACGATGTCTTGAAGCGGTTCAGCTGCATTCGAAGCTACGTCGTCCACGGTCGCCATCCCTGGTGTAGCACCCGGGTGCGATGAGGGCGCGGTGAGTGTTCCAACCACTTTTGCTATGACTGGCAGCGCGTAGAGCGGACCCAAGTCACTGTCGCTGCCATGACTGGTGTCTTCAGGCTACACGCTGTGACCGCCGGATGGGAGCTGGTTTGTGCTGGGTAGCGCCGATGTGTGCGAGGGGACTTGGCCACATACGACACGGACCTGGTCTGGCGGATCGTCGTCGGTGCTGGGGTCGACCCACGCGAATGTCGAGCGGTCGGATCAGGGGTCGAGTTGGGCGGGGGCGACTCGGCACCCAACGGCTTGGGCTCCAGCGTGCAGTCGCCGATCCCAAACGGCGACGATCAGGCCGGGGTCACCGAGAACCAGCGCGCTGGCCAGATGAACAGCGCCGGCCCCACGTAGGGCGTGGGCGCG
>NZ_JCALDH010000021.1:0-28684 GCF_059812765.1 Mycobacterium sp. NGS39
GCAGGCACAGAGGCCGCGCCGCGCCGCACCCGGCGAATCAGCAACCGATTCTTGCGTGGTCGGCAGCTTCCAGGGTGCTTTCCTTAGCGATGGTTCCTTTCGGCCCTGGGAGCGCCGACCGCGCTTACCCGAAAGAGCAGAGAAACCAATGAATCTGACCCATGAACAGGCAGTTGCGCGCCTGCAAGACATTCAGGCCCGAATGGAGGCTATCGGCGCGCTGGACGAGCCAACGCGCGCCGAGCAGCGGGAATTCGATGACCTGCGCGACGAATTCGAGCAACTCAGTCGGCACCGGTACCTGTTGGAGGTCAAGGCGAACGCCGTCCGCGGTGGCGGCAACGGAGTCCGTCTCGAGGCCGGCACGTCGCAGGGCGGCTACCGCTTGCCCGATGATGTTGATGATCGGGGCGCGATGGGTGGCCTGCGATCCCGCGCCATGCACCAGCTCGACGCTTCGGTGAGGCAGCACGGCCTTCCCGCGCGTGCCGCCGAACTGTGCGAGCAGCTTATCGGCACCGGCCCCGACATCGAAAGAAGTTGGGTAGCGCGGTGGATCGCAGAAAGCGGCAGCGAGCACTACCGCAGCGCTTTCGCCAAAATCCTGCACTCCGGGGAGCAGCGTGCCGCCCTCGAGTTTTCAGCGGCAGAGCGCGAAGCGTTCGAGCGGGTGGCCCGCCTCAAGGCTGAGCAAAGGGCGATGTCGCTGACCGACGTGGCAGGTGGGTATCTCGTACCGTTCCAGCTCGATCCGACGGTGATTCTCACGTCGGCCGGATCGGTGAACCCACTGCTCACGATCAGCCGGGTGGTCAACACGGTTTCCGATGTGTGGCATGGTGTTTCGTCCAACGGCGTGGTCGCGGAATGGCTCGCCGAGGGTGCGGAGGCCAGCGACGCCAGCCCGACGATGGCCGAGCCGACCATCCCGAACTACAAGTGCAGTGTGTTCGTGCCGTTCAGCGTCGAATTGCAAGGCGACGCAACGAATTTGATGCAAGAGCTTGGGCGACTGCTACAGGACGGCGCGGACCAGCTGCTCAACGCCGCACTCACCGTCGGCAGCGGTGTCGGCCAGCCGACCGGCATCATCACCGCACTGGTGGCGTCCTCGCCATCGGTGGTGGTCAACTCCACGACCACCGACACCTTTGCCGCCAGTGATGTTTTCGCGCTGCAAAACAGCCTGCCGCCGCGATTCTCAGCGAATGCCCAGTGGTGCGCCAACCTCGCGATCATCAACGCAGCCAGACAGTTCGAGTCGGCGGCTGGGGCGATCAAATTCCCCGAGCTGGCGCAGAACCCGCCGATGCTGTTGGGCCGCAACATCAACGAGCTGAGCAACATGGACGGGACGATCAACGCGGGCCAAGAGAATTACGTGCTCGTCTACGGTGATTTCTCGAATTATGTTGTGACGCAGCGGGTTGGCTCAACTGTCGAGTTGGTGCCGCACCTGTTCGGCGCCAACCGCAGGCCGACCGGCCAGCGCGGCGTGTGGCTGTGGGCACGTTACGGCGCAGACAGCGTGGCCGACAACGCATTTCGGGTTTTGAACGTCACCTAGAACCTGGCTCTGGCGGGCCGGGTGGTGCACCCGCGATCACCGTTTGGTGGTCGCGGTGCCCGGCCCGCTGGGTCACACCACCACGACGATGCACACACACCGAGGCAACTTCCCGCGCACCTGGCGGCTCATCCTGGCCCGCTTGCACCACGACGAGCACGCCCGCGAGCTGATCGCCGCCGAGCTGGGCGACTGTTCGCACTGTTGGCGGCAGGTTGCCGAGCATCTGGTCGTCCATGTCGCTGACTCGCTGGTGATCAGCGGAGGCTGGGACGGCGCGGTCGGCTACGTCGAGCAGGTGGTGGCCTGCGGGCTTGATGCTTGCGCTGCCGACCCGACGTAGCCGCGTGGTAGGCTGACGCTGCCGACCTGGGTAGCCGCGACGCCTTGACGGTCGGCCATCGTGACGAGGCGAGGCGTGGCACGGCAATCCCATACAACGACAGAGGTTGTCACCATGCCCAACGAGTACCGCGTCGAACGCATAGAACCCGCTCAGAGCGAACCCACGGAGTACCGCGTCGAATTGCTAGGCCCGCCACGACCGATGACGGCATGGCAGTCCGCTGATGTGATCGAGCCGGAAGCCTGACCGAGCGCGGGAAGCCTCACCTATGCCCGGTCGGTTCGGCGGTTCAGCCGCGAAGCCGGTCTCGAATCTCGGACAGTTCGGCGATGTGCGATCGTGCATCGCCTTCGCTTTCGATCACGTCATCGAGTGCCCAGATGAGCTTGTCAAGGTCAGCGTCGGTGAAGTCCGGCGCTCTGCGAGCGCCGCCGTGCGGTAGCGAAACCTCGAACTTTTCGATGCCGAGTTCGGGTTCCTGCTCACTCCACGGGACCTGTTGAACCGGCGCGTCTGGTGGTATGCCCGCGCTGCGGGCGAGGTCCACAAAGTCGTATAGGTCTCCAAATGTCAGCGAGTCGAGCGCGACGCTCACCTTGATATTGGTTGGCATGGGCCGAGCGTAGACCTGGGCGCCGACAATTAGCGGTCGCGAAACGCCCGCTAGGTTTGGCCCTCCCCTCACGGTCGCGCTCGAACGTGTCACTTCGGACGCGCAAGGCTGTCGTTGACCGGCGCTAAAGTTGTCGGGCGTGAATATCCTCTCGGACGAGCAATACCGGGTTCTTGCGTTCATTGCGGCCTGCAACCGAAGCTCATACAGCCCGACAGCCCGACAAGTCATGCTGTGGCGTAACAATCCAAAACCGGCTGAGGCCAAGTATCGCACCGTTCGGCCCGGCCCAACCTCAGCGGGTGGCATCAGTGCGCTACCGAGTTCCTTCAGTGGCCTCGGGGTTGTTGAACAAGCCGACGCAGTGTCCCGAATGGTTAACACGATGCTCTCCAATCGACTTGGTTCGCTCACGCACGGCATTGCGTCGATGTTGGGTCAGTTCTCCGGCAACGCCTACAGGGAGTTGGTAACCCCCGCTGAGACGGTGATCGACCATCTCGTCCGCCTGACGTGGCTAGAGAAGGTGCCTAACGGCGAGGAAGCCGGTTTGCGGCTTACCGAGCTTGGTCGTGCGTTGCTTCGCGACCGTGAACAGGAGCCGACCGAAGAAGACGTCAACGTTGTCGTTCTCGAAGGTCAGGACCCGCTCGCTTACCCGCAGCTAGTCGGACAGCTCGCCAACGCGGGTGCTGGTCTTCTCGTCGATCCTTACCTGAAACTCGAGGGTCTGAGCAGAATTGTCGCCAGTACACAGCTAACGCGACTCCTCGTCTCAGGTAAGACGGGGAAGGCCGAGCTCGCGGCGATGCAAACCCATCTTGACGCTCGTCTTACGCGCCAAGTGGAAGTGCGAAAATCAGCGGACCTGCACGATCGCGTTCTCCTGGCCGAAGACGGGACTGTATTTACGCTGGGTGCTTCTCTCAATGGCGTCGGCAGGAAAACTACCGTTCTGACCCCGATACCGTCGCCCGCACGCGAGTCACTGCGCGCAGAGGTCGAGCGCCTGTGGGCGGAAGCAGAACTCGTTGGACCGCAACCCGTGGAAGTGGAACAGGAAGACGACGACGAAGGCGATGGCCGCGACCGGGGTGAGGAAGTCCGCGACGACGGCGAGGAAATCGACGACGACGCTCCCGAGAGCGAGAGCAGCGATGTTGACGGGCAGCAAGGGGACGCCCGTCAAACTCACTGAATCTACGCTTGAACGCATGGACGAGGAGCGCGTAATGAAAGCGATCCGCGAGCGCAACCGTCGCTCGTGGGAGAAGCGGATCGGCGTGCCAATCGACGACCTGCTGGACGCCATGACGGTCGACGAGCTGCGGGCCGTAGCGACCATTCTCCTTCCCGCGCTGAAACGCAAACAGCGCGACGCCGAGCAGAACTAGGTGAGCGCCTGCGCTCACCTGCCGTCGCGGTCATGCGATCACATGCAAGGTCAGCGCGGGCGCGGGAGGGACGCGCTCAGCGCTGGGAATCGTGCAGCCAGCCCGAGCCAGTTTCTAGCCTTCGGCTGCTTGTTGTGCGAACCTTGTGCAGAGCTGCGTTTGTGCTGATCAGACAGTGCCCCCGGCAGGATTCGAACCTGCGGCCTTCTGCTCCGGAGGCAGACGCTCTATCCCCTGAGCTACGGGGGCGCATCGCCAAGACTTCGCCGAGACGCTGCGCCGTTGGGCTCGCCCAGACTAGCGCATCGCGGCCGTCACCAGCCCATCGGAATGGATTCGGGCTGTAAACGCCCAGCCCATAGGATGGACCCTCGTGACCCCCGCCGACCTGGCCGAGCTGCTCAGGACCACCGCCGCAGCGGTGCTGGTCCAGCATGGCCTCGACGCCGTCGCGCTGCCGGCCACGGTCACAGTGGAGCGGCCGCGCAACCCCGAGCACGGTGACTACGCCACCAACCTGGCGCTGCAGCTCGGCAAGAAGGTCGGAGTCAACCCTCGCGAACTCGCCGGCTGGCTGGCAGAAGAGCTCGGCAACATCGACGGCATCGCCTCCGCCGAGGTGGCCGGGCCTGGCTTCGTCAACCTGCGCATCGCCGCGTCGGCCCAGGGCGCGATCGTCAGCAACGTCATCCAGGCCGGCCCAAACTACGGGCACGCTACGACACTCAAGGGCCGCAAGATCAACCTCGAGTTCGTCTCCGCCAATCCCACCGGACCAATTCATATCGGCGGCACGCGATGGGCCGCGGTCGGCGACGCGCTCGGCCGGCTGCTCTCCAGCCAGGGCGCCGACGTCACTCGCGAGTACTACTTCAACGACCATGGCGCACAGATCGACCGATTCACCCGCTCATTGATCGCCGCGGCTAAAGGTCAGCCGACCCCCGAAGATGGCTACGCCGGCAGCTACATCCACGAGATAGCCGCCCAAGTGCTCCAGAAAGCGCCCGACGCGCTGAGCCAGCCCGACGATCAGCAGCACGAGACGTTCCGGTCCATCGGCGTGGACCTGATGTTCAGCCACATCAAGCAGTCCCTCCACGACTTCGGCACCGACTTCGACGTCTACACGCACGAAGAGTCGATGCACACCAGCGGTCGTGTCGAGCAAGCCATCAAAAGGCTGCGCGAGACCGGCAACATCTACGAGAAAGATGGCGCAATCTGGTTGCGCACCACCGAATTCGGTGACGACAAGGACCGCGTCGTGATCAAGAGCGACGGCCAGCCGGCCTACATCGCCGGCGACCTCGCCTACTACCTCGACAAGCGGCAACGCGGCTTCGACCTCTGCATCTACATGCTCGGCGCGGATCACCACGGCTACATCGCCCGGCTCAAAGCAGCAGCCGCTGCGCTGGGCGACGACCCGGACACCGTCGAAGTGCTGATCGGCCAAATGGTGAACCTGGTCCGCGACGGGCAGCCGGTGCGTATGAGCAAGCGCGCCGGCACCGTCATCACGCTCGACGACCTGGTCGAAGCCATCGGCGTGGACGCTGCCCGCTACTCGCTGATCCGCAGCTCCGTGGACACGCCCATCGACATCGACCTGGCACTGTGGTCGAGCGCCTCGAACGAAAACCCGGTCTACTACGTGCAATACGCGCACGCCCGCCTCTCGGCACTGGCGCGAAACGCCGCCGAACTCGGTGTGCAACCGGACACCGGTCACCTTCACCTGCTCACGCACGACCGCGAAGGCACGCTGATCCGCAACCTCGGCGAATTCCCGCGCGTCCTCAAAACCGCTGCTGCACAACGCGAACCGCATCGCATCAGCCGTTACCTGGAGGACCTGGCCGGCGACTACCACCGCTTCTACGACACCTGCCGAGTACTGCCCCAGGGCGACGAGCCGCCCACCGAACTGCACGCCGCCCGGCTGGCGCTGTGCCAGGCCACGCGCCAAGTCATCGCCAACGGCCTGGACATTCTCGGTGTCACCGCCCCGGAGCGCATGTGATCGCCCATCCGGCCGGACCTCGCCACGCGAAGGAAGTGCACCCTGCCGCCGCCCCGCCGAAGCCGCAGACCGCCGAAGAGCTGCTGGCCCTCGCGCCGAACGTCTGGCCACGCAACGTCTTTCGCGGCGACGACGGGGTGGTTCGAATGGCCGACGTGCCCGTCACCGACCTAGCCCGCGAGTTCGGCACCCCGTTGTTCGTGATCGACGAGGACGACTTCCGCGGCCGTTGTCGCGCGATGGCCGCCGCGTTCGGTGGCGGGGAGAACGTCCACTACGCCGCGAAGGCGTTCCTGTGCACCGAGATTGCGCGCTGGATCGCCGACGAAGGGCTCTGTCTGGACGTATGCTCCGGCGGTGAGCTCGCGGTCGCCCTACGCGCGAATTTTCCGCCGCAGCGGATCGCGTTCCACGGCAACAACAAATCGGTCGGCGAGCTGACCGCCGCCGTGCGGGCGGGCATCGGTCACGTCGTGGTGGATTCCATCACCGAGATCGATCGGCTGAACGCGATCGCCGGTGAGCAAGGCACCGTCCAGGATGTGCTGGTCCGCGTCACGGTCGGGGTGGAGGCGCACACCCACGAATTCATCTCCACCGCGCACGAGGACCAAAAGTTCGGGCTGTCGCTTGCCGGCGGCGAAGCGATGGCGGCCATTCGCCATGTCTTCGCGGCCGACCATCTGCGGCTGGTGGGCCTGCACAGTCACATCGGCTCGCAGATCTTCGACGTCGCCGGCTTCGAGCTGGCGGCGCACCGCGTGATCGGACTGTTGCGTGACGTCGTCGCCGAATTCGGAGTGGCCAAGACATCTCAGATCTCCGCGATCGATCTCGGTGGTGGCCTTGGCATTTCCTATCTTCCGCACGACGACCCGCCACCCGTCGAGGATCTCGCCGCCAAGTTGTCCGGCATCGTGCGCCACGAGTCAGCGGCCGTGGGGCTTCCTGAACCGCGGCTGATCGTCGAACCCGGCCGCGCGATCGCCGGGCCCGGCACCATCACGCTGTACGAGGTCGGGACGGTCAAAGACGTTGCGGTCACGCCGCACGCAAACCGGCGCTACGTCAGCGTCGACGGCGGAATGAGCGACAACATCCGCACCGCGCTGTACGGCGCCGAGTACGACGTGCGGCTGGTGTCCCGCAGCAGCGATCGACCCGCGGTCCTCGCGCGCATCGTCGGAAAGCATTGCGAGAGCGGCGATATCGTCGTCCGCGACACGTGGGTCAATGACGACGTGAAGCCGGGCGATCTGCTGGCGGTCGCGGCGACGGGCGCGTACTGCTATTCCATGTCCAGCCGTTACAACATGATCTGCCGGCCGGCTGTCGTGGCCGTGCGCGATCGGCGAGCCCGCCTGATCCTGCGCCGGGAGACGGTCGACGATCTACTGAGTTTGGAGGTGACCACCGGATGACAGGCGACGAAAAGCCCGTAGGCGTAGCTGTGCTCGGGTTGGGCAACGTGGGCAGCCAGGTGGTGCGAATCATCAACGACAGCGCCGCCGATCTGGCCGCCCGCATCGGTGCCCCGCTGGAGCTTCGCGGCGTCGGTGTCCGCCGGGTCGCCCCCGACCGGGGAGTGCCGGTGGAGTTGCTCACCAGCGACATCGACGAGTTGGTGTCGCGCGACGACGTCGACATCGTCGTCGAATTGATGGGACCGGTCGATCCTGCGCACAAAGCCATTCTCGGCGCGCTGGAACGCGGCAAGTCCGTGGTCACTGCCAACAAAGCGCTACTGGCCCAGTCGACCGGCGAACTGGCGCAGGCCGCCGAGCGAGCACATGTCGACCTGTACTTCGAAGCCGCCGTCGCGGGCGCCATCCCGGTGATCCGCCCGCTCACGCAGTCGCTGGCCGGTGATTCCGTGCTGCGCGTGGCCGGCATCGTCAACGGCACCACGAATTACATCCTGTCCGAAATGGACTCCACCGGAGCCGATTACGCATCCGCGCTGGCCGACGCGAGTGCGTTGGGCTACGCCGAGGCCGATCCCACCGCCGACGTCGAAGGCTACGACGCCGCCGCGAAGGCTGCGATTTTGGCGTCCATCGCCTTCCACACCCGGGTCTCGGCCGACGACGTCTACCGGGAGGGCATCACCAAGGTCACCCCCGCCGACTTCACCTCGGCGCGCGCCCTGGGCCGCACCATCAAACTGCTGTCGATCTGTGAGCGGATCACCGGAGACCATGGGCAGCAACGGGTTTCGGCCCGTGTGTATCCGGCGCTGGTGCCGCTGAGCCATCCTCTCGCGGCGGTGAACGGCGCGTTCAACGCGGTGGTCGTGGAAGCCGAAGCGGCTGGACAGGTGATGTTCTACGGCCAGGGCGCCGGCGGCACGCCCACGGCGTCGGCAGTCATGGGCGACGTGGTGATGGCGGCTCGCAACCGCGTGCAGGGCGGCCGCGGCCCGCGTGAGTCGAAGTACGCCAAGCTGGCCATCGCGCCGATGGGAATGATCGTCACCCGCTACTACGTCAGCATGAACGTCGCCGACCGGCCCGGTGTATTGGCCGCTGTGGCAGCCGAATTCGCGAAGCACGAGGTGAGCATCGCCGAGGTCCGCCAGGAGGGTGTGGTCAGCCAAGAAGGTCAGAGAGTCGGCGCTCGGCTGGTGGTCGTCACCCACGAGGCCACCGACGCGGCGCTGTCGGACACCGTCGCCGCGCTGGCCGGGCTCGACGTGGTGCAGAACGTCGCGAGCGTGCTGCGGTTGGAGGGGAACAGCGAATGACCGCGACGGAATCCACGGTGCATCAGCCCTGGCCGGGGGTGATCGCCGCGTATCGTGACCGCCTGCCGGTGGCCGCCGACTGGACGGCAGTCACCCTGCTCGAGGGTGGCACTCCGCTGGTGTTCGCGCCGAGATTGTCCGAAATGACCGGCTGCACAGTGCATCTCAAGGTAGAGGGCGCCAACCCCACGGGCTCTTTCAAGGACCGCGGCATGACCATGGCGGTCACCGACGCCCTCGCGCGGGGCCAGCAAGCAGTGCTGTGCGCGTCGACGGGCAACACCTCGGCGTCCGCGGCGGCGTACGCAGCACGCGGCGGTATCACCTGCGCGGTGCTGATTCCCCAGGGCAAGATCGCAATGGGCAAGCTGGCCCAGGCCGTCATGCACGGCGCCAGGATCATCCAGGTCGACGGAAACTTCGACGACTGCCTCGAACTGGCTCGTAAGACCACCGCCGACTTTCCGACGGTCGCGCTGGTGAACTCCGTGAACCCCGTCCGCATCGAGGGGCAGAAGACCGCCGCGTTCGAGATCGTCGACGTGCTGGGCACCGCGCCTGACGTGCATTCCCTGCCGGTGGGCAACGCGGGCAACATCACCGCGTACTGGCGTGGCTATACCGAGTACCACCGCGACGGGCGCAGCGACAGGCTGCCCCGGATGCTGGGCACCCAGGCCGCCGGTGCGGCACCTCTGGTGCACGGCGAACCCGTCAAGAATCCCGAGACGATCGCGACCGCGATCCGGATCGGCTCCCCGGCGTCGTGGGGGCCCGCAGTGGAAGCACAGCAGCAGTCCGGGGGCCGGTTCCTGGCGGCGACCGACGACGAGATCCTGGCCGCGTACCACCTCGTCGCGTCCAGCGAGGGCGTGTTCGTCGAACCGGCATCGGCGGCCAGCATCGCGGGCCTGCTCAAGTCGGTGGAAGACGGCTGGGTCCGCAAAGGGTCCACGGTGGTGTGCACGGTGACCGGCAATGGACTCAAGGATCCCGACACCGCCCTGAAGGGCATTCCGCCGGTATCGCCGATTCCGGTGGACCCCACTGCGGTCGTCGAAAAGCTGGGCCTGGTCTAGATGGAGTCGCCACCGTGACATCCGCTCTTCCCGCCGGATTGACGGCCAGTGCCGTGGTTGCGGCGTCTTCTGCGAATCTCGGCCCGGGGTTCGACAGTCTCGGTCTGGCGCTGAGTCTGTACGACGAAATCGTCGTCACGACAACGGAATCCGGGCTTCAAGTCGAGGTGGAGGGCGAAGGGGCGGGCCACGTTCCGCTGACGCGTGAGCACCTGGTGGTTCGGGCCGTGGAGCGCGGGCTCGCGGCCGCCGGGGTTGCGGCTGCCGGACTTGTGGTGCGCTGCCGCAACGACATTCCGCATTCCCGGGGGCTCGGGTCCTCGGCAGCCGCGGTGGTCGGCGGGCTCGCGGCTGCGAATGGTCTTGTAACACAAGCGGGTTGGCCATCGATGAGCAGCGCCCAACTGATCCAGCTCGCTTCGGAGGCCGAAGGGCATCCCGACAACGCTTCAGCTGCTGTACTCGGTGGTGCCGTGGTGTCGTGGACGGAAAGCGACGGCGATACCGACAAATACTCGGCCGTGCCGTTGCGGCTGCACCCCGATATCCGCATCTTCACCGCGATCCCCGAGGAGCGGTCGCTTACCGCCGCCACCCGGGTGCTGCTTCCGGGCCACGTCAGCCACGAGGACGCTCGCTTCAACGCCAGCCGGGTCGCGTTGCTGGTCGTCGCGTTGACCGAACGACCGGACCTGCTGTTCACCGCGACCGATGACGTGCTGCACCAACCGCACCGCGCCTCCGCGATGCCGAGGTCGTGGGAATACCTGCGAGTGCTGCGGCGTTACGGTGTCGCAGCGGCGCTCTCAGGAGCCGGACCAGCGGTTATCGCGCTGACTACCCGGTCTGAGTTGCCCGCCGAAGCCCTCGAGTTCGGTGTGGCCAACGACTTCACTGTCCGTGAGATGTCGGTCGGCACGGGGGTGCGATGGACCTCAGACGTCGTGGCACCTCGCTTGCCGCGATGACAAACACAGTGGCCGACGCCTAGTGGCGTTTCTTGCTTCCGCCCCGGAAGCGGGTTATCCTCGGTGCCGTCCAGCAATCGCAGCTTCTACCTGCGCCGACAGTAGGACGACCACCAATTCTTCTCGGGGAATGACGGTTCGCCCGACAGCTGCGAACCGATGCGATCACCGTTGCAACTACAGCGGTGGGACATAAGCACCCAGCGGATCGCTGAGTGCAACGAACCCCTCGTATGGCGAAACTGCGAGGGAAAGAAAGGACATCCGTGACCGATACGGACCTCATAGCGGCTGACAGTGGCGCCGAACACCCAGAGTTGCCCACCACCGTGACAGCCGAAATCTCGAACTCTGCGCCCGCCGAAGCGCCGGCGCGTGACCTCAAGACTGACGGTGGACTGGCCACCATGGTGCTGCCGGAATTGCGCGCACTGGCCAACGAGGTTGGCGTCAAGGGCACCTCGGGCATGCGCAAGAGCGAGTTGATCGCCGCCATCCGCGAACACCGCGGAGAGTCAATCAACAAGGGCCGCAACGGCGATGCGTCGGCCGCCGAGGCTGCCGCAGGGCAGGCGACAGATAACGCCACGGACAAGTCAACCGAGAAGGCGCCGGAGAAGGCGCCCGCCAAGACCGTCGACAGCGCGCAGAGCGGCGGCGAGAAGACCGAGACACCTGCCGCCGGGGACGCGGCCAAGTCCGATCAGGCCAAGTCCGATCAGGCCAAGTCCGATCAGGCGCAGGGCGACGGTGCTGCCAAGACCGCCGACGACACCAAGACCGACACCCGCCAACGCGGCGACCAAGCGCAAGGCGACCAGGGCCGCAGCGACCAAGCGCAGGGCGACCAAGCCCGCGGCGACGACGACGGCGAAGGCCGACAGGGCCGTCGCGGCCGTCGGTTCCGGGACCGCAGGCGGCGCGAACGCGGTGCCGAAGGCGGCGGCGGCGAAACGGAATTGCGGGACGACGACGTCGTACAGCCGGTCGCCGGCATCCTCGACGTGCTCGACAACTACGCGTTCGTCCGCACCTCCGGCTACCTCGCCGGCCCCAACGACGTGTACGTCTCGATGAACATGGTCCGCAAGAACGGTCTGCGCCGGGGCGACCACATCACCGGCGCGGTGCGTCTTCCCAAAGACGGCGAGCAGCCCAACCAGCGGCAGAAGTTCAACCCGCTGGTGCGCATCGACACCGTCAACGGCGGCCCGGTCGAGGACGCCAGGAAGCGCCCCGAGTTCGGCAAGCTGACCCCGCTGTATCCGAATCAGCGGCTGCGCCTGGAGACCACCCAGGACCGGCTGACCACGCGGGTCATCGACCTGATCATGCCCATCGGCAAGGGCCAGCGTGCGCTGATCGTGTCGCCGCCCAAGGCCGGCAAGACCACGGTGCTGCAGGACATTGCGAACGCGATCACTCGCAACAACCCCGAATGCCACCTGATGGTGGTGCTGGTCGACGAGCGGCCTGAGGAAGTCACCGACATGCAACGCTCGGTGAAGGGCGAGGTCATCGCGTCGACGTTCGACCGTCCGCCGTCCGACCACACGTCGGTCGCCGAGCTGGCTATCGAGCGCGCGAAGCGCCTCGTCGAGCAGGGCAAAGACGTGATCGTGCTGCTCGACTCGATCACCCGATTGGGCCGTGCGTACAACAATGCGTCGCCCGCTTCCGGCCGGATCCTGTCCGGCGGTGTCGACTCGACCGCGCTGTATCCGCCGAAGCGGTTCCTCGGCGCCGCCCGAAACATCGAAGAGGGCGGCTCGCTGACGATCATCGCGACCGCGATGGTCGAGACCGGCTCGACGGGCGACACCGTGATCTTCGAAGAGTTCAAGGGCACCGGCAACGCCGAGCTCAAGCTCGACCGCAAGATCGCCGAGCGCCGGGTGTTCCCGGCCGTCGACGTGCACCCGTCCGGCACCCGCAAAGACGAGTTGCTGCTGTCCCCGGACGAGTTCGCGATCGTGCACAAGTTGCGCCGGGTGCTGTCGGGTTTGGACTCGCACCAAGCCATCGATCTGCTGATCTCGCAGCTGCGGAAGACCAAGAACAACTACGAGTTCCTGATGCAGGTGTCCAAGAACGCGCCTGGGCCGGTCAACGAAGAATTCGCCTCCTAACGGAGACGACGGAAACGGCCGCCTTGCGGTGACGCAAGACGGCCGTTTCCCTTGGCTGGCTAGTAGCCCTGGATGCCGACGATCGGGATCCATACCCCGAAGAGCCAGATTCCCCAGCCGTGGAAGCCGTCATCCCACACCGGGGTGGCGGTGTAGCCCCAATAGTTGATCGGGTGCGGATCCACCCACGGCGGCGGGCCGGACCATTGCGCCGGTGGCGGTGGCCCCCAGAATCCCCACGGCGGCAGATCGCCGTCACGCCACCATTTGCCGGGACGGCCCCGCCACCAATCGGCGCTGCCGACCGTCCAGTCTCTGTCGCCGTTGTTCCAATTCCGGTTCTCACCGCGATTGCGACCCGGCCCGGGCCAGCAGTCGTTGTCGTGACCGCATTGACCCGGCTTGGCCGGCATCGGCCCCACCGGTGCGGCAGCCGCCACCGCGGCTCCCGCGCCCAGGGCACCGGCAGACAGCGCGCTGGTCAAAGTCACCGCTGCCAATACCTTCTTCACCCTCATCTATCACTCCTATTGCGACCGGCGAACTTCGAATCGCCCCGACCGGTCCGAAGCTGGCACCTTTGTTGTCAAGCTCTTCGACGGCCGCACCGAAAATCGGCCGCTGTGCCGAAGAGACGGGCGCCTCACCGCGCCATTGCCGTGAGACGGACCCACGACCCCCTAACGCATTCATCGGCCAACGCCATCCGGCCGTTACCGCAGAATTCGTTATCGCCGGAATAGCGCCTGCCACCCAGGCGTTTCGCGTGAGTGGCGGTTGAGCTGGCATAATCGACCGTCGACACCTCGGTTCCGGTTCACGTCTGACAACTCACGTCTGACCAGGCGACCCGGGTCCACGATCGAAGAGGACACCATGAAATCGGGTATTCACCCAGACTACGTCGAGACCACTGTGCACTGTGGCTGCGGCAACACGTTCACCACGCGCAGCACCAAGAAGAGCGGACAGATCGTCGTCGAGGTCTGCTCCCAGTGCCACCCGTTCTACACCGGCAAGCAGAAGATCCTCGACAGCGGCGGCCGGGTGGCGCGGTTCGAGAAGCGTTACGGCAAGCGCAAGAACGCCTCGACGCAATCGGCCGACGCCGACAAATAGCTGTTCGTCCGACGCCCGATCTGTCGCCCATGAGCGCGGAACGGGCGTCGGCTCGCGTTCGGGCGAAGTTCAGAACCGGTCAGGGAGGTGACACAGGTGGCGCAGACCAGCGCTGACACCGGCGCGCCCGCGATCGACGCGTTGCTGGCCGAGCATGCCGAACTCGAGCGTCGCCTTTCCGATCCTGAACTGCACGCCGACCCCGGTGCCGCCCGCAAGGCCGGACGCCGGTTCGCGCAGTTGGCGCCGATCGTTGCGACGTACCGCAAGCTGACCGCCGCGCGCGGCGACCTCGAAGCTGCGCGCGAGCTGGCCGCCGACGACGAGTCGTTCGCCGACGAGGTGGTGCAACTGCAAGCACAGGTCGACGAACTCGACACCCAGCTGACCGACATGCTGGCCCCGCGCGATCCGCACGACCCCGACGACATTCTGCTCGAGGTCAAATCCGGTGAGGGCGGCGAAGAGTCTGCTCTGTTCGCCGCAGACCTCGCCCGCATGTACATCCGCTACGCCGAGCGCCGCGGCTGGACCGTGACGGTCCTCGACCAGACGACGTCTGACCTCGGCGGCTACAAGGACGCGACGCTGGCCATTTCCAGCAAGGGTGATTCACCTGACGGAGTCTGGTCGCGGCTGAAGTTCGAGGGTGGCGTGCACCGTGTGCAACGGGTGCCGGTCACCGAATCCCAGGGCCGCGTGCACACCTCGGCCGCAGGGGTGCTGGTCTACCCGGAGCCCGAGGAAGTCGGCCAGGTGCAGATCGACGAGTCCGACCTGCGCATCGACGTCTACCGGTCCTCGGGCAAAGGCGGCCAGGGCGTCAACACCACCGACTCGGCCGTGCGGATCACCCATCTGCCCACCGGCATCGTCGTCACCTGCCAGAACGAGCGCTCCCAGTTGCAGAACAAGACCCGCGCGCTGCAGGTGCTGGCCGCCCGGCTGCAGGCGCTGGCCGAAGAGCAGGCGCTGGCCGACGCCTCCGCCGACCGGGCCAGCCAGATCCGCACGGTGGACCGAAGCGAGCGGATCCGCACCTACAACTTCCCGGAGAACCGGATCACCGATCACCGCATCGGGTACAAGGCGCACAACCTCGACCAGGTTCTCGACGGCGACCTCGACGCGCTGTTCGACGCACTTGCCGCCGCCGACAAGCAGTCCCGCTTACAACAGGCATGATGGCGGCGATGAGTCGCGTGCACGAAGAGCGGAAGGCGCGGCTGCGACAGGCGATCGACGAGGCCACTCGCACGCTCACCGAGGCTGGAGTGGCCTGCGCCCGCGTCGAGGCCGAGGAACTTGCGGCCCACCTCGCGCACACAACGCGCGGCCGGTTGCCGCTGCTCGACACGGTCGCCGACGGGTTTTTCGAGTGCTACCGCAAAGTCGTCACTGCTCGCGCCCAGCGAATTCCGTTGCAGCACATCACCGGAACGGCGTCGTTCGGACCGCTGACGCTGACCGTCGGTCCCGGCGTGTTCATCCCGCGGCCCGAAACCGAAGCGCTCCTGGAATGGGCGACGGTGCAACGGTTTTCGGACGCGAGCCCGGTGATCGTCGACTTGTGCACCGGCTCCGGGGCGCTTGCCGCAGCGCTCGCCCGGCACAGTCCGTCCGCCCGGGTGATCGGCGTCGACATCTCAGTCGACGCCCTTGGCTACGCGCGCCGCAACACGAGGGGGACGTCGGTCGAACTGCGTCGCGGCGACGTGCGCGATCCGCTGCTCTTCGACGACCTCGACGGCCGCGTCGACCTGCTCGTCGCGAACCCACCGTATCTGCCCGACGGCGTTGCGCTGGAACCCGAAGTGGCCGAACATGATCCGCCGCAGGCGCTGTTCGGCGGACCGGACGGTCTGTCGATCATCGAGGCCATTGTGGTGCTGGCCGGCCGATGGCTGCGCGAAGGCGCGCCGTTTGCGGTCGAGCACGACGATGCCGCGTCGGCGGCCGTCGTCGCAATGCTGGAGCGCACCAACATGTTCGACGAGGTGACGCCTCGTCGCGACTTCGGCGGAAGACCGCGGTTCGTCACCGCGCGCAGGAAGGCCGCGTCATGAGTCAGACGTTCGACTGCGCCGACGAGACGCAGCGCGCCAACGGTCTAGCCGCCGCCGCCAACGCGGTCAAGAGCGGTCGCCTGGTGGTGCTGCCCACCGACACGGTGTACGGCGTCGGCGCCGATGCGTTCGACCCCGGCGCGGTCGCAGCGTTGTTGGCGGCGAAGGGCCGCGGCCGCGACATGCCGGTGCCGGTGCTGGTTGGTTCCTGGCAGACCATCGACGGTTTGGCGTTCGCTGTACCCGATGCCGCGCGGGAGCTGATTCATGCGTTCTGGCCGGGCGCGCTGAGCATCGTCGTACAACAGGCGCCCTCGCTGCACTGGGATCTCGGCGAAGCCCGTGGCACCGTGATGGTTCGCATGCCGCTGCACCCGGTCGCGATCGAGCTGCTGCGCGACGTCGGCCCGATGGCGGTGTCGAGCGCGAACATCTCCGGCCGGCCACCGGCGGTCACCGCTGAGGAAGCGCGGTCGCAACTAGGCGATTCGATCGAGGTGTATCTCGACGCGGGCCCCGCGGTGCAGCAGGCGGCGTCGACGATCGTCGACCTCACCGGACCGACTCCGCGCATCCTGCGCGAAGGGCCGGTGCGAGCGGACGAGATCGCCGACGTCTTGGGCATCGACGCCACGACCCTTCAGAGGTGAGTCGGGCGGCGCGCTAGCGGATTGGTCTCAGCTTGGTGCAGTACGGTTTTCCGGTGATCACGGCAGCCGGCACCGTGCTCGCCCTCGCGGAGCGAGGCGCGGGTGTTCCGTTGCGGGAGCTGGCTCTTGTCGGACTGACCGCAGCGATCATCACGTATTTCTGCACCGACGGCGTCCGCATGCTGGCTACCCGGCTCGGTGCCGTTGCCTACCCGCGCGAACGTGACGTCCACGTGCAGCCGACGCCGCGCATGGGCGGCCTGGCCATGTACATCGGCGTGCTGGCCGCCGTCCTGCTGGCTTCCCAGCTGCCTGCGCTTACCCGCGGGTTCGTGTACTCGTCGGGAATGCCGGCCGTCCTCGTCGCCGGCGGGATCATCATGGGCATCGGGTTGATCGACGACCGGTGGGGACTGGACGCGCTGACCAAGTTCGCCGGCCAAATAACCGCTGCCAGTGTGCTTGTCACGATGGGCGTGGCATGGAGCGTGCTCTACATCCCACTCGGGGGAGTCGGCACGATTGTGCTGGACCAGGTGTCGTCGATCCTTTTGACGCTGGCGCTCACGGTCGCGATCGTCAACGCAATGAACTTCGTGGACGGGCTCGACGGACTGGCTGCCGGCCTCGGGCTCATCACGGCATTGGCCATCTGCGTCTTCTCTGTGGGATTGCTGCGCGACCACGGCGGCGACGTGTTGTTCTACCCTCCCGCGGTGATTTCGGTGGTGCTCGCCGGCGCATGCCTGGGGTTCTTGCCGCACAACTTCCACCGCGCGCGCATCTTCATGGGTGACTCCGGGTCGATGCTGATCGGGCTGATGCTGGCCGCCGCGTCCACCACGGCCGCGGGCCCGATTTCGCAGAATGCCTACGGGGCCCGCGACGTGTTCGCTCTGATGTCGCCGTTTCTGCTCGTGGTCGCGGTGATGTTCGTGCCGATGCTCGACCTGCTCCTGGCGATCGTGCGACGCACCCGCGCCGGCCGCAGCGCGTTCAGTCCGGACAAGATGCACTTGCACCACCGTCTGCTGCAGATCGGCCACTCGCACCGGCGGGTCGTGCTACTGATCTACCTGTGGGTGGGGATCGTCGCGTTCGGCGCCGCGAGCACGATTTTCTTCGACCCGCGCTACACCGGCGGAGTCATGTTGGCGGCCATCGTCGTTGCGATCGTGGTGACGGTGATACCGCTTCTGCGGCGCGGCGACGAGCTGTACGACGACGAGTAGTAGGGGGCCCTTTTGGGCTTCCTACCATGTGGTACGGTGCTGGTAGAACCCGGAAGTACCACCGCGGGTTGCCGGCCCCCCGGGCCGTCGGAGTGGACTTCGATGACCCGAGAACGACCGACATAGGGAGAAGCCCCTTGGGTGATTCCAGCGCGCCCGTCGCCCTCCGATACGCTCGGCGGGTCCACTGGGAATCGTCCAGGCATCTGTCAGACACGCGGGATTGAGGTAGCAAGTGACGACGCCAGCGCAGAACGCGCCGTTGGTGTTTCCCTCCGTTGCGTTCCGCCCGCTCCGGCTGCTGGTGATCTGCCTTGCGCTGACCGCCGTGGCGGTGGCCGCGGCCGCATCGCTGGGTCACGCGTCGTTCGGAGTGTTCTTCGGGATCGGCCTCGCTCTCGGTTTGCTCAACGCCGTGCTGGTGCAGCGGTCGGTCGAGTCCATCACCGCCGAAGCTCATCCGCTCAAGCGCAAGATGGCGCTCAATTCCGCCACCCGGCTCCTGGTCATCACGGTCATCGGTCTGGTCATCGCATTCGTGTTCCGGCCCGCCGGCCTGGGTGTGGTGTTCGGGCTCGCCCTGTTCCAGGTGCTGCTGGTTTTGACGACGGCGTTGCCGGTCATGAAGGCACTTCGTAAAGAGGGCTCGCAAGCCGCAGGTGAAGGGAGGGAGACGACGTCATGACCGAGGCCATCCTCGCCGAGGGTTCGATCGAAGTCGGTCACCATGAGACCGCCAAATGGTTCGGCCTGACCGTCAACACCGACACCATCTTGGCCACCGCAGTGGCTGCGGTCATTGTTCTTGCGCTGGCGTTCTACTTGCGCGCCAAGGTCACGTCGTCCGGCGTGCCGAACGGGGTTCAGCTGTTCTTCGAAGCCATCACCGTTCAGATGCGCAACCAGATCGAGACCACGATCGGTCTGCGCATCGCCCCGTTCGTGCTGCCGCTCGCAGTGACGCTGTTCGTTTTCATCCTGGTCGCGAACTGGCTTTCGGTGCTGCCGGTTCAGTACTCCAAGGACGGCAAGCCGCACGAACTGCTCGCTCCGCCCGCCTCGGACATCAACTTCGTGTTGGCTCTGGCGCTGTTCGTGTTCATCTGTTACCACGCCGCCGGCATCTGGCGGCGCGGCATCCTCGGACACCCGGCCCGGCTGCTCAAGGGCCACGTCGTCTTCCTGGCTCCGATCAACCTCGTCGAGGAGCTCGCCAAGCCAATCTCGTTGTCGCTGCGACTTTTTGGCAACATCTTCGCGGGCGGCATCCTGGTCGCGCTGATCGCCTTGTTCCCGCCCTACATCATGTGGGCACCGAACGCGATCTGGAAGAGTTTCGACTTGTTCGTCGGCGCCATTCAGGCGTTCATCTTCGCGCTGCTGACCATCCTGTACTTCAGCCAATCCATGGAACTCGAGGACGAGCACCATGACTAGGCGCCCGAACTTGTCCGGCAAGTCCTGGTGGAAGCGCCACCAGCTAATTAGGAGGATATGAATGGCTGCTCTAGATCCCACAGTCGCCGCCGGCGCTCTCATCGGCGGTGGATTGATCATGGCCGGCGGCGCAATCGGCGCCGGTATCGGTGACGGCGTCGCCGGTAACGCACTGATCTCCGGCATCGCGCGGCAACCAGAGGCGCAGGGCCGGCTTTTCACACCGTTTTTCATCACGGTGGGCCTGGTCGAGGCGGCCTACTTCATCAACCTGGCGTTCATGGCCTTGTTCGTGTTCGCCACCCCGGTCAAGTAGTCCCCCGAAATGCGCGAGGGGACCATGACGTTGCTTGCGGCTGAGGAAGGCGGTCAGCAGAACTTCCTCGTACCGAACGGCACGTTTTTCGTCGTGCTGATCATCTTCTTGATCGTGCTCGGCGTCATCGGCACATTCGTCGTCCCGCCCATCATGCGGGTGCTGCACGAACGCGATGAGATGGTCACCCGAACCATGCGGGACAACCGCGAAGCGGACAAGCAGTTCGCCGCCGCCGACGACGACTACCGGGCCGCCATGGCGCAGGCCCGCCGGGAGGCGTCGGGAATCCGCGATGAGGCACGTGCAGAAGGCCGCAGGATCCTCGAAGACATGAAGGCGCGCGTCTCCGAAGAGTCGGCATCGGCGCTGCAGAAGGCCAGCGAGGAACTCAAGGCGCAAGCCGACGCGATCTCCGCCGACCTGAGCTCCTCGATGGAGAGTCTCGCGGCGACGTTGGCCAGTCGCGTGCTGGGGGTCGACGTCGGTACCGAAGCATCCGCGAAGGCCAGGCGGTAGACATGTCGACCTTCATCGGGCAGCTGATCGGCTTCGCAGTCATCGCATTTCTGTTGTGGCGCTACGTCATTCCACCGGTGCGCCGGCTCATGACCGACCGCCAGGAGGCAGTGCGCAAGCAACTGGAAGACAGTGCCGCCGCCGAAAAGCGCCTCCAGGAAGCCAAGCAGGCGCATGACAGGGCTTTGCAGGAGGCCGAAGAAGAAGCCAAGCGGGTGATCGAAGAAGCCCGCGCGGACGCGAAGAGCATCGCCGAACAGCTGCGGGCACAAGCCGACGCCGAGGTGGAGCGCGTCAAAGTGCAAGGCCAGCAACACGTTCAGCTGCTGCGGGCTCAGTTCATCCGGCAGTTGCGCCAAGATCTCGGCGCCGAGGCCGTTGCGAGGGCCGACGAACTCGTGCGCGAGCACGTTTCCGATGCGGACGCCAGGTCGGCCACCGTCGACCGCTTCCTGGACGAGCTGGACGCGATGGCGCCGTCGAGCATCAGCATCGACGACCCGGCGACGGCCAAGCTGCGCTCCGGCAGCCGTGAAGCGCTCAACTCCTTGCTCGAGCGTTTCGACGAGGTGACCGGCGACTTGGACGAGTCGCAGTTGTCAGACTTGGCCGGCGATTTGGCCGCGGTGACAAAGCTTTTGAACCGCGAGGCGATCCTCACCAGGCATCTGGCCGACCCGTCGAGTGATGCTGAACCCAAAGTGCGGCTGCTGGAGTCGGTGCTGCGAGGCAAGGTCAGCGACTCCGCGCTGCAGATCCTCGGCGCGGCAGTCTCAGGACGTTGGTCCTCGGATGCCAATTTGGTGGACGGAGTCGAGCACGTCGCACGGCTGGCCCTTCTGGTCAGCGCCGAGCGCGGCGGCCACGCCGACGAGGTCGAAGAGCAACTCTTCTGGTTCGGCCGAATCCTCGACGCCGAGCCGCAATTGGAAACCCTGCTCAGCGATTACACCCGCCCCGCCGACGGGCGAGTCCGGCTGCTCAAAGACGTGCTCGGCCGTGGCCGTGACGTGAACCCCACCACCGCGGCCCTGTTGGAGCAGACGGTCGACCTACTGCGCGGCGGCCGCGCCGACGTAGCCGTTGCGATGTTGGCGCAGATGGCGGTTGCCCGACATGACGAAGTCGTGGCGCGTGTCAAGGCCGCCGCCGAACTCAGCGACGCCCAGCGTGAGCGCCTGACACAGGTGCTCAGCCGTATTTACGGGCGTCCTGTCTCCGTGCAGCTGGAGGTCGACCCGCAGCTGCTCGGCGGTTTGGCGGTGTCCATCGGCAACGAGGTGATCGACGGGACGTTGGCGTCGCGGCTCGCCGCAGCTCGCAATCGACTGCCGGACTGATTTCGAATGACAGCAACAGACATACGGACACAAAGACGACAAGCCACCACGAGCGCTTGCGCGAAGAGGAGAACCTGATGGCAGAGTTGACGATTTCGCCCGACGACATCCAGGGTGCAATCGAGGAGTACGTCTCCAGCTTCACCGCGGAAACGGCGCGCGAGGAGGTCGGCACGGTCATCGACGCCGGCGACGGCATCGCGCACGTCGAGGGTCTGCCGTCGGTGATGACGCAAGAGCTGCTCGAGTTCGAGGGCGGTGTCCTCGGGGTTGCGTTGAATCTCGACGAGCATGAGATCGGCGCGGTCATCCTCGGCGACTTCGAGAAGATCCAACAGGGTCAGCAGGTCAAGCGCACCGGTGAGGTGCTGTCTGTCCCGGTCGGAGACGCCTTCCTGGGCCGGGTGATCAACCCGCTCGGCCAGCCGATCGACGGCCGCGGCGACATCGAGTCCGACGAGCGCCGGGCTTTGGAGCTGCAGGCCCCGTCGGTCGTGCAGCGCCAGAGCGTGAAGGAGCCGCTGCAGACGGGCATCAAGGCCATCGACTCGATGACCCCGATCGGCCGCGGCCAGCGCCAGCTGATCATCGGCGACCGCAAGACCGGTAAGACCGCGATCTGCGTCGACACCATCCTCAACCAGCGCCAGAACTGGGAGACCGGTGACGAGAAGCAACAGGTCCGTTGCGTCTATGTCGCGATCGGCCAGAAGGGCACCACGATCGCCAGCGTCCATAATGCGCTCGAAGAGGGCGGCGCAATGGACTACACGACCATCGTCGCGGCGCCGGCATCCGAGTCGGCGGGCTTCAAATGGCTTGCGCCGTATACCGGTTCGGCAATCGGCCAGCATTGGATGTACCAGGGCAAGCATGTGCTGATCGTGTTCGACGACCTGTCCAAGCAGGCCGAGGCCTATCGCGCGATCTCGCTGCTGTTGCGCCGTCCGCCGGGGCGCGAAGCTTATCCCGGTGACGTGTTCTATCTGCATTCTCGGCTGCTGGAGCGGTGCGCGAAGCTCTCCGACGAGATGGGTGGCGGGTCGCTGACGGGCCTGCCGATCATCGAGACCAAGGCCAACGACATCTCGGCCTACATCCCCACCAACGTCATCTCGATCACCGACGGCCAGTGCTTCCTGGAGAGCGACCTGTTCAACCAGGGTGTGCGCCCGGCTATCAACGTCGGCGTCTCGGTGTCGCGTGTCGGTGGTGCCGCGCAGATCAAGGCGATGAAGGATGTCGCCGGCTCGTTGCGGCTGGATCTGTCGCAGTACCGCGAGCTGGAGTCCTTCGCGGCGTTCGCGTCGGACCTGGACGAGAACACCAAAAAGCAGCTCGACCGCGGTGAGCGACTGGTGGAACTGCTCAAGCAGCCGCAGCATCATCCGATGCCGGTGGAAGAGCAGGTGGTCGCGATCTTCCTTGGGACACAAGGACATCTGGATTCTGTGCCGGTGGCCGACGTCGGCCGCTTCGAGACCGAGTTCCTCGACCATCTGCGCGGCGATCAAGACGGGGTCCTCAAGGAGATTCGCGAATCGAAGGCGATGTCCGACGACATCAGCAAGAAGCTCGAAGAAGCCGTCAACCAATTCAAGAAGGGCTTCTCGACGTCGGATGGCAGTTCGATCGTGCCCGACGAACACGTCGAAGCGATGGACGAGTCCGAGGAACAAAAGGAAACGGTGAAGGTGCGCAAGCCGGCTCCGCCGCAGAAGAAGAGCTAGGGACACATGGCTGCCACACTTCGCGAACTTCGCGGTCGGATTCGCTCCGCCGGGTCGATCAAAAAGATCACCAAGGCTCAGGAGATGATCGCGACGTCGCGCATCGCCAAAGCGCAGGCGCGCGTCGAGGCGGCCCGGCCGTACAACGCCGAGATCACCACCATGCTGACGAACCTCGCCGACGAATCGGCATTGGATCATCCTCTGCTGGTGGAGCGGGAGAATCCGCGGCGCGCAGGCGTATTGGTGGTGTCCTCGGACCGCGGTCTCTGCGGCGCATACAACGCCAACGTCTTTCGGCGATCAGAGGAGCTGTTCGCGCTTCTCCGAGAGGAGGGCAAGACCCCGGTTCTCTATGTCGTCGGCCGGAAGGCGTTGAGCTACTACAGTTTCCGCAACTGGGATATCAAGGAGTCGTGGACCGGTTTCTCGGAGAAGCCGGACTACGAGAACGCCAAGGAAATCGCGTCGACGTTGGTCGACGCGTTCAACGCCGGGGCCGACGACGAGGGCGACGAACCGGGACCCGACAACGTCCTCGGTGTCGACGAATTGCACCTCGTCTTCACCGAATTCAAGACCATGATGTCGCAGGAGGCGGTCGCTTACCGCATCGCCCCGATGGTCGTGGAGTACACAGAGGAAGAATCGGGCCCGCGGACACTGTTCTCGTTCGAGCCTGACGCCGAGACGTTGTTCGACGCGCTGTTGCCGCGCTACGTCACCACTCGGATTTTCGCGGCCCTCTTGGAGTCGGCGGCTTCGGAGTCGGCGTCGCGGCGGCGCGCGATGAAGTCGGCCAGCGACAACGCCGACGACCTCATCAGGGACCTGACATTGCAGGCCAACCGCGAACGGCAAGCACAGATCACCCAGGAAATCAGCGAAATCGTAGGCGGCGCAAACGCTTTGGCGGATGCCGCGCAATAGGACCCATTAGGAAAGCGGAGAACCCATGACTGCAACCGCAGAGCGCGACACAGAAAAGAAGGACAAGAAGGACACCAACGGCCGGGTGGTGCGGGTAGCCGGGCCGGTGGTGGACGTCGAGTTTCCGCGCGGCGCCGTGCCGGAGTTGTTCAACGCGCTGCACGCCGAGATCACCTTCGAGGATCTGGCGAAGAAGCTGACGCTGGAGGTGGAACAGCACCTCGGCGACAACCTGGTCCGCTGCATTTCCCTACAGCCCACCGACGGACTGGTCCGAGGGGTGGAAGTCGTCAACACCGGCGCCTCGATCTCGGTGCCGGTGGGTGACGGCACCAAGGGCCACGTCTGGAATGCCTTGGGCGACTGCCTCGACGACACGGAGTACGGCAAGGACCTGGACCGCTGGCCCATCCACCGCAAGCCGCCGAAGTTCGACGAACTCGAGCCCCGTACCGAGATGCTCGAAACGGGCCTGAAAGTCATCGACCTGCTCACGCCCTACGTCCGTGGCGGCAAGATCGCCCTGTTCGGCGGCGCCGGCGTCGGCAAGACGGTGCTGATCCAGGAGATGATCAACCGCATCGCGCGGAACTTCGGCGGCACATCGGTGTTCGCCGGCGTGGGCGAGCGCACGCGCGAAGGCAACGACCTGTGGGTCGAACTCGGTGAAGCCAATGTGCTCAAGGACACCGCGCTGGTGTTCGGGCAGATGGACGAACCGCCCGGCACTCGTATGCGCGTGGCGTTGTCGGCGCTGACCATGGCCGAGTACTTCCGCGACGAGCAGGAACAGGACGTGTTGTTGTTCATCGACAACATCTTCCGGTTCACGCAGGCCGGTTCGGAGGTCTCGACGCTGCTGGGCCGGATGCCGTCAGCGGTCGGTTACCAGCCGACATTGGCCGACGAGATGGGTGAGCTTCAAGAGCGCATCACCTCGACGCGTGGCCGCTCGATCACCTCGATGCAGGCGGTGTACGTGCCGGCCGACGACTACACGGACCCCGCGCCCGCCACCACGTTCGCGCACCTCGACGCCACCACGGAGCTCAGCCGCGACGTGTTCTCGAAGGGCATCTTCCCCGCGGTGGATCCGCTTGCGTCCAGCTCGACGATTCTCGACGCGAACATCGTCGGTGACGAGCACTATGCCGTGGCACAGGAAGTGATCCGAATCCTGCAGCGCTACAAGGATCTTCAGGACATCATCGCGATCCTCGGCATCGACGAGCTGTCCGAGGAAGACAAGCAGCTGGTGAACCGGGCACGCCGGATCGAGCGGTTCCTGTCGCAGAACATGATGGCTGCCGAGCAATTCACTGGCAAGCCCGGATCGACGGTTCCGCTCAAGGAGACCATCGATGCGTTCGACCGGCTGACCAAGGGCGAATTCGACCACCTGCCCGAGCAGGCGTTCTTCCTCATCGGTGGCCTCGAAGACCTCGAGCAGAAGGCGGAAAGCCTGGGCGTGAAGCTCGACGAGTCCAAGGACGACGGTGCGCCGACCAAGTCCGGCAAGGGCGAGGACGGAAGCGATTCCGGCAAGGACGATTCCGGCGACAAGGGCGACGGCGACAAGAATGACGAGTAGGCGCTGACATGGCCGACATGGATGTCAGTATCGTCGCGGTGGAACGCGAGATTTGGTCGGGGAAAGGCACTTTCGTGTTCACTCGGACCACGACCGGCGAGATCGGTATCATGCCGCGGCACATCCCATTGGTGGCCCAGCTCGTCGATGACGCGATGGTGCGCGTGGAGCGCGAGGGCGAGGACGATCTGCGCATCGCCGTCGACGGTGGCTTCATGTCCGTGACGGACGACGGCGTGATCATCTTGGCCGAGTCGGCGGAGTTCGACTCGGAGATCAATGCCGACCAAGCCCGAAGCGACGCAGATTCCGACGATCCGAGTGTTGCCGCGCGTGGGCGTGCGAGACTGCGGGCGCTCGGCGAAATCGACTAGGAGCCGCCGCCGGTGAGCGCGTCGATGGCAGTCATGGTCGCGCTCGTTGCGATGCTGTTGCTTGCCGTGCTCGCGCTGACGTATCGGCTGTGGAAGCTTCGCCAGGGCGGAACCGCCGCGATCCTGCGCGACATTCCCGCTGTGGGCGGGCACGGCTGGCGGCACGGCGTCATTCGGTACCGCGGCGGCGAGGCGGGCTTCTACCGGTTGTCCAGTCTGCGGTTGTGGCCGGACCGCCGGCTCAGTCGCCGTGGCATCGAGATCGTGTCGCGGCGGGCCCCCCGCGATGACGAATTCGACATCATGACCGCCGAGACCGCGGTGTTGGAGTTGCGCGACACCGCCCAGGATCGGCGGCGGGGTTACGAAGTGGCGCTCGATCGGGGCGCTCTCACCGCGTTCCTGTCGTGGCTCGAGTCGAGGCCTTCGCCGCGCGCACAACGACGGTCTGTCTGATCTATTGCGGCTCTTGGCCGCCCGGCCGCCACAACACATCCCCGTCGGGGTTGGCGATCCGGGACAGGATGAACAGGAGATCGGAGAGCCGGTTGAGGTATTTCGCCGGCAGGACGCTCATGGTGTCCGAATGTTGTTGTAGCGCAGCCCAAGCCGATCGCTCAGCGCGACGTGTGACCGTGCGTGCGACATGCAGGAGGGCAGACAGTGCCGAGCCGCCGGGAAGGATGAACGAATTGAGAGCCGGAAGCGACTCGTTGTAGTGGTCGCACCAGCTTTCGAGGCGCTGAATGTACGCCTCGGTGATCCGCAGCGGTGGGTACTTCGGGTCCTCTTCCACGGGCGTCGACAAGTCCGCCCCCGCATCGAACAGGTCGTTCTGTATCTGCCGCAACACCTGCGCGAGTTGTTCATCCGGCGAGCCCAATGCAATCGCTGCTCCGATCGCTGCGTTCGCTTCGTCGCAGTCCGCGTACGCCACCAGCCGCGGGTCGTTCTTACTCACCCGCGAGAAGTCGCTCAAGCCGGTGGTGCCGTCGTCACCGGTTCGCGTGTAGATCCGAGTGAGGTGAACTGCCATGGCCAAACCGTACCCGCCAGACGGACGTCAGATGTGTGCGCTCCTTGCGTCCACTCGGCTGGCGCGCTGTCTACACTAACCCGCGTGAGCGAGCGCTTTGTGGTGACCGGCGGCAACCGGTTATCGGGGGAAGTGGCCGTCACCGGCGCCAAAAACAGCGTGCTCAAGCTGATGGCCGCGGCCCTGTTGGCCGAGGGCACTAGCACGATCACCAACTGCCCCGACATCCTCGATGTCCCGCTGATGGCAGAGGTGCTGCGGGGCTTGGGCGCGACCGTGGAGCTCGACGGCTCGGTGGTTCGTGTGACCTCTCCCGACGAACCCAAGTACGACGCCGATTTCGCTGCGGTCCGCCAATTTCGCGCCTCGGTGTGCGTGTTGGGACCACTGGTCGGACGGTGCAAGAAAGCGCGAGTCGCGCTGCCGGGCGGGGATGCGATCGGCTCGCGGCCACTTGACATGCACCAAGCCGGATTACGGCAACTTGGGGCCAACTGCAACATCGAGCACGGCTGTGTGGTGGCCTCGGCTGAACACCTGCACGGGGCCGAGATCCAGCTCGAGTTCCCGTCCGTTGGCGCCACCGAGAACATCTTGATGGCGGCGGTGCTCGCCGAGGGCGTGACGACGATCCACAACGCGGCCCGTGAGCCGGACGTCGTCGACCTCTGCACGATGCTCAGCCAGATGGGCGCCGACATCAAAGGCGCCGGCACGTCGACGTTGACGATCACCGGTGTCGACCGCCTCTATCCCACCGAGCACCGCGTGATCGGTGATCGGATCGTGGCGGCCACTTGGGGGATCGCGGCGGCGATGACACGCGGCGACATCTCGGTCACCGGTGTCGATCCCGCACATCTACAACTGGTCTTGCACAAGCTGCACGCGGCCGGAGCCACAGTGACCCAGCATGACAACGGATTTCGCGTGGTGCAGTACGAGCGGCCGAAGGCCATCAACGTGGCGACACTGCCGTTCCCCGGGTTCCCCACCGATCTGCAGCCGTTGGCGATCGGCTTGGCGGCGATCGCGGACGGCACGTCGATGATCACCGAGAACGTCTTCGAGGCGCGCTTCCGGTTCGTGGAAGAGATGATCCGGCTCGGCGCCGACGCGCGCACGGATGGCCACCACGCGGTCGTGCGAGGCATCCCGCAACTGTCCAGTGCGCCGGTCTGGGCATCGGACATCCGCGCGGGCGCCGGGTTGGTGCTGGCCGGCCTGGTGGCCGACGGAGACACCGAGGTGCACGACGTGTTCCACATCGATCGCGGATATCCACTGTTCGTCGAGAACCTCAAGAGTCTCGGCGCCGAGATCGAGCGGGTCTCGTAACAGATACGAGTCGATGGTCGGGCGACTGTGCTCGGGCGGGTGAGCAGCGGTAGACTCGGGGAACGGCAGACCGTCGCGCGTTCAGCCAGCGGTTTGACCAACTCTGCGACACCGAGTACATTGGCAGGGTTGCCTGTTGAA